>DAORUN010000010.1:34437-56182 GCA_035433205.1 Thermoflexales bacterium
AATTAAAAACAACCAAATTAAAAACAACCAATTAAAAATCAAGCGAAAGTTGCCCGCTTAATTTTTTAATTTTTAATTTTCATGACGAATGAGCTTTCTCTTCCTTCGCAGATTGAATGTCTGCTCTACGCGGCTGGCGAGCCGGTTCAAATCACGCAACTCGCCACCGCGCTGGATGTGAGCGTGAAAGACATTGAGGCCGCGGTGGACGAGCTGAACAAGCTGTGCGAAACGCGCGGGATGCGCCTGCAGCGCCAGGGCAACAAATTGCAGATGGTGACCGCGCCGGAGATGGCCGAGCGCGTGCAAAAATTTCTGGGTTTGGAGGCCACCAACCGCCTGTCTACCGCCGCGCTGGAAACGCTGGCAATCATCGCCTACAAACAACCCATCACCAAACCACAACTGGAAATGCTGCGCGGCGTGAACTGCGATGGCGTGGTGAACACGTTGGAAATGCGCAGCCTGATTCAAGATTTGGGCAAGGCAGATAGCGTGGGGCACCCCACCTTGTATGGCGTATCGTTCGATTTTTTGCAATATTTTGGCCTCAAGGGCACCCACGAGCTGCCCCCGGTGGACAAACTGGCCGAGATTTTGCATGTCACCGCGCCGCAAACCCCTGCCCCGGTGGATGAAGCCCCGGCTGGCGAAGGCGAAGCGGTGAGCGAAGAAACCCCGCCCGCCGAAGCCCCATCCGCCGAAGAAACACACCCCGAACCCGCACTCATCCCCACCCAGCAGGAAGGGGAAGCGGAGTGAACCCGCAGCGATTTTTAGTGGCCGCCGGTCTGGGGTCGCGCCGCGCCTGCGACAAACTCATCAAAGAAGGGCGCGTCACGGTCAACGGGCAGCCATTGGCTTTTGGGATGGAGCTGAGCGATGGCGATGATGTGCGGGTGGATGGCCGCCCGTTGCGGGCGCAAGCCGCGCATGTCTACCTCATGCTCAACAAACCCGCGGGCTACATTTCAGATCGCGGGTCGCATTTGCACCCCAGCGCGTTGGATCTGGTGAAGATCGCCGCGCCCGGTTTGCACGCCGCCGGGCGGCTGGACCAAGATGCCACCGGCCTGCTCTTTCTCACCAACGATGGCGAGCTGAGCTACCGGCTCACGCATCCTAAATTTGAGCATGAGAAGGAATACCGCGTGCTGGTGGAGGGCATCCCCAACGGCGAAGACTTGCAGCGCTGGCGCGATGGCGTTTTGCTGCACGGCGAAACCGAAAAAACCGCCAAAGCCGAGGTGAGCCTGTTTGGCCCCCGCGCCCGCGAGGGGGCGGACGCAAGCAATACCTGGCTGCGCGTGATCTTGCACGAGGGCCGCAAACGGCAAATCAAGCGCGTGGCAAAGCACATCGGCCACCCGGTAATTGAGTTGCAGCGCGTGCGGATGGGGCGGCTAAAATTGGGCGACCTGCCCATCGGCCAGTGGCGGCATTTAACCGAGAAAGAAGTGGGGGAGTTGAAAGGCTCGTAGCGCTCCGGGCGCTACCCGGTTTTCTGGAAAGACAAGCGCCCAGAGCGCCTAAAAAAATGAAAAACACGCACAAAACGCATAACGCGCGCATCGCCATAGACGGCCCGGCCGGGTCTGGCAAAAGCACCATTGGCCAAATGCTGGCAGACAAGCTGGGGTTTTTGTATTTCGACACGGGCGTGATGTATCGCGCGGTGACGCTGGCCGCCCTTTTGCACGGGGTTGATTTGGACGACGAGCCATCTGTGACCCAACTGGCCGAGCGCTCGCACATTGAGGTGATGCCAGCAGAAATTGACGATGGCCGGCAATACACCGTTTTGCTGGATGGCCGCGATGTGACCTGGGACATCCGCAAACCAGAGGTGGACGCCGGGGTGAGCATCCCATCCAAATACGCCAAAGTGCGCGAGAACATGGTGGCCCAGCAGCGGCGCATTGCGGGCAGCAAGCGCGTGCTCATGGTTGGCCGCGATATCGGCACGGTGGTGCTGCCCGATGCCGAAGTGAAGATTTACCTGACCGCCAGCGTGGAAGAACGCGCCCGCCGCCGCCACGAGGAATTGCTGGCTCGCGGCGAGCACAGCAATTACGATGAAGTTTTGGCCGCCATGCGCCGCCGCGACCAAATTGACTCGTCTCGCGCGGTCTCGCCCTTGCGCCCCGCAAATGACGCGATTGTGTTTGACAGCACCGGACTGGAAACGCCGGTCACGCTGGGAAAATTGACAAAGATCGTGGAAGAGAAATTAAACACTGCGCTTGCGCAAACACATGCGCAATCAAACCAGTAAAGCGCTTTGTCTTTCTCACGGCGTTCTGGTGGGCCGCTCAGAAGGGGCGACCGTGCCGCTGGCTTTGGGCGCGGTGGAGCCAGCGCCGGGCGTGGCTGTGCCGTTGGGGCTCATATCCACCCGCACAAAAAACACCTGGGTTTGTTTGGTTTTCTCATCCTGGTTGATGACAATCGCAAGGCCAAACTCTTTTGCGCCTTCTTTTTTGTTGAACAGGCACAGCGACCCTTGCGCAGAGCTGGCGCTGCCCGATGAATTGCCCAAACACCCACCCGCATCGTTCTTCCAGCCAGTGGCGGCCATGCGCTCTTTGGTGTAAAAGGCGGGCACGTCACCCGGCGCTTTGGCGGTGGTATAAGCAATAAAATCAAAACGGCCCTGAAACGCCGATTGAATCACCAGCCGCGCGGCAAGGGGCAAGTCAATTTTGGCCTTGGTCAAGCCATCCATCTGCGGCACATCCGACCAAAGCGCATCTACCGTGCCCGCGTTAGAGCCGCCCAAAATGCCGCACCCGCTTAAGACAAGCATGGCTGCGGCAAAAAATAGAACAAGTTTTGTTTTCATTTTATTTTGAAACCGAAGATGGCGGGCGAAAGACGGAGCATCTGCCCGATTCACAAGCCATCTCCCGTCTCCCATCTTCCGTCTTCCGTCTCTTAAGCCTATGGTAACATCCCAGCGTCTTCATGTCAGCAACCACTCAGCAAAAATACAAGGCCGTTTTGTTTGATCTGGACGGCACCATCCGCACAAACCAGCCCGAAGGTCTGGAGGCGTTTATTCAGTTTGCCTCGCAAATTGGCGTGCCCATGACCGCAGATCAAATGGCGCATTTGGAGCGTGAGGCGCACCGCTACTGGGCCGATGGCGCCCTGGTAGGCGAACACATGACCCGCTACGATGAGCGCGGGTTTTGGGCAAATTACTACGCGCATCTGCTCAGCGTGGCGGGCATCCAAGATTGCGATGAGCGCGGCAAGCGCATTCAGCATTTGTTTGAAGCCGAACACGACCCCGACGACCTGATTTACGCCGATGCCTGGCCGCTGCTCACCAAGCTGCGGGCCGATGGCTACGTGGTTGGCCTTGTCTCCAACCGAGACAAGCCGGTTGATGAATACATCACATCCATTGGCCTGCGCTCTTTTTTTGATTTCACGCTGGTGGGCGGGCAAGTGAACAGTTGGAAGCCCGACCGCCTGATTTTTGATGAAGCGCTGAAAAAAGCCGGGGTGGCCGCGCACGAAGCGGTGTATGTGGGCGACAATTATTACGCGGATATTCTGGGCGCCATCAACGCTGGCATGGCCGCGGTGCTGGTTGACCGGCGTGATGTGTTTGAGAAAGACTTTGACCGGCGCATTCATCATTTGCACGAGCTGGTGAAGTGGCTGTGAGATTTAATTCCTAGAACGTGAACACCCTCTCCACCCCCAACCCCTCCCCCGGCGAGGGGAAGAAAAACCGGCGCGTGTGGCCCATCGTTCTCGTCTCGCTGGCGGTGGCGGGGCTGGTGTGCGCGGTGTGCGCAGGCGCAACCCTGTTTGTGGGGATGAAGGCGCTGGACGTGGCGCAGCTCCCATCACCCACCGCCGCCCGACTGGCCGCCGCAACCGCAACCCCGCCGCAAATTCCATCGGCCACACCCGCGCCCGCCAACCCAGGCCAAACGCCCCGCCCTGCGCCATCACCCACCCCGCAGGCCGCGCTTACGAACACAGTTTCCATCACAGATACGCAAATGCAATTGCGGGTGTTCCGCCAGCTTTGGGACGCGGTGAACACCAGTTACGTGTATACCAATTTCAACGGGCTGGACTGGGAGAAAGTTCGCGCCAGCCAGGAAGCGCGGATCAACGCGGGCATGGTGTTCACCGATTTTTACGATGATATGCGCGGCGTGGTGGAAAGCCTGAACGACAACCATTCTTCATTTCTCTCGCCCGAAGAAGTGCAGACAGAGAACGCCGAGTATGAGGGCAAAGACGCGTATGTTGGCGTGGGTGTCCGCTGGGATATGAGCCGGGACAAGAAATATGTGTTTGTGCTGCAAACAATGGCAAACAGCCCCGCAGAAAAAGGCGGGGTGAAGGCCCACGATCATATTCTGGCGATCAACGGCGAGCCGGTGATTAATGGCAACGAATTGCGCATGGATAGGGCGCGGGGCGTATCTGGCACACCGGTCACGCTCACCCTGCAAGCGCCGGGCGGCCAGCCGCGAGATGTGGTTTTGATTCGCGGCGACGTGAGCGGCGCGGCCCGCGTGGAATACCGTGTGATCAACAATGCAGGCAAAAAATACGGCTACATTCTGATCCCCACCCTGTTCGAGCAAACCATCGGCCAAAAAACGCGCGAGGCGTTGCGGGCTTTGAACAAAAACACAACACTGGATGGCATCATCCTTGACATGCGCATCAACGGCGGCGGGGCGTATCCCATCCTCACCGAGACGCTGGGGTTCTTTACCACCGGCGAGATCGGGCGGCTGGTCAACCGCTCGCAGCGCCCGCAAGTCATCCGCGTAAAAGCCGAGCCTATTGGCAAATCTCAAACCCTGCCGCTGGTGGTGCTGATGGGGCCCTCGACCGAGTCATACGCCGAGGTATTCAGCGGCGCGTTGCAAGCCAAAGGCCGCGCGGCGCTCATCGGCTCGGAGTCGGCGGGGAACATCGAGACATTGCGGCTGCACGAGTTCAAAGACGGCTCTGCGGCGTGGATCGCCGAAGAGACCTTTCGCTTGCCCAACGGCACAGGCTGGGAAGGCAAGGGCCTTACACCAGACGTGCGCGTGGACAAAAACTGGGACGAATTCACCGAGGACGACGACCCCGGCATCGCCGCCGCGCTCAATTATTTCAAATAAAGCACTTAACATTAAAAAACATGCCACACGTTTGCGATTACGAAGGTTCCGATTACAAAACGCGGTTTTGGCAAAACGCCGACCGCGCCTACGAAGATGCCGCCGAGCGGGTAGCGATGCGCCGCCTTCTGCCATCCAGCGGCAAGCGCATTGCCGAGTTTGGGGCGGGGTTTGGCCGTTTGGCCGACCTATACGCCGGATACGACGAAGTGATTTTGGTGGATTACTCGCGCACGCTTTTGCAAGAGGCCATGCAAACCTGGGGCAACGACCCGCGCTTTAAGTTTGTGGCGGCCAATTTGTATGCCCTGCCCTTCGCGCCGGGCGCGCTAAGCGCAGCCAGCATGATCCGCGTGATTCATCACATTGCAGATGTGCCGCAGGCGCTGGCGCAAATTGGCAACGCGCTGGCCGATGGGGCGACGTTTGTCATGGAGTTCGCCAACAAACGCAACCTAAAAGCGATGGCCCGCTACGCCATCCGCAAACAAAGCTGGAACCCCTACGCGCCGGAGCCGGTGGAGTTTGTCAAACTCAACTTTGATTTTCATCCGAGCTGGATGAAAGACCAACTGAGCCGCGCGGGGTTTGAGGTAAAGCAAACGCTGCCCGTGTCCTATCTTCGCGCGGGGTTCGCGCGGCGGGCGTTACCCCTCAGCACAATGGTGAAGCTGGACGCCGCGTTGCAAAACACCGGCGCGTTGTATGCGCCCAGCGTGTTCACTCAAAATGTGCGGATGGGCGGCGCGGCGCTCGTTCCGCCGGGCGGGGAGATTTTTGTCAGCCCAAAGTCTGGCAAACCCCTGCGCCGCGAAGGCGACCTGATGGTGTGCGACGCCGATGGCACAAAGTGGCGGGTGAACGGCGCGTTTTACGATTTTAAGGAAGAGGTTGAGTAGTGATAGTTGAGAGTGATAGTTTTGAGAGTGATAGTTATAGTGAACGCGAAAAATTTCCTATAACTATCACTCTAAACTATCACTACCTACGCCCCATACAAAATTCTGCCGCAGGTGGCGCACTGCACCACCCCCGTGCCGGTGCGGGCCTGCTGAAGCTGCTGCGATGAGGGCTGTTCGCCGCACGCGCTGCACGCGCCGTTTTTGATGATCGCTACCGCCACGCCATTTTTCTTGGTTCGCAGCGCGGCATACAGGTCAATATCTGGCTTGGAAATGCTGGCGACCGCGGCGGCGCGGCGTTCCAGATCGGCTTGCGCTCTCTTTTGCAGGTCGGTCATTTCTTGCTTGCCAGCCACGTTATCCTCTTCCCATTTTTTGATGGACTGGCGCAGGGCGGCCTCACAATTTTTCTCGGTCGCGCGGGCTTCGTCTTGCAATTCCATCGCGGTCAGCATTTGCTCGTCCAGCTCGGCGTGATGGCGCTTGTGCTGCGCCAGATCGCGCTCCACATCCAGCATTTCTTTGGGGTTGCGAATTTTGCCAGCGTAAAGGCGGTCTTCTTCTTCCTTAATTTTGGCGTCCAGCGTTTTCGCGTCCATCTCCAAAGATTTAAGCGCAGATGCGGCGACTTGCGCGGCTTTTTGCGCTTTGGCGTATTCGTTGCGGGTGTGATTCACCGCAGGGTTATTGGCGATGGCCTGCTCAAGCTCGCGCCAGCGTTTGCGCGTGGCATCCAGTTCGGCATCCAAAAGTTGCAATCGGTAGAGTGATTCGGCGCGTGACACGGGGGTGATTATAGACGGGAGACGGGATTGCTGTCTTCGATCTTCCGTCCTCCGTCTTCCGTCTTCCGTCTTCCGTCCCCATCCCGTCTCCCGTCTCCCGTCTTCTATAATCTCCCTCAATGTCAAAAATACTGGTAACCGGCGGGGCGGGATTCATCGCCTCGCACATTGTGGATCACTATCTTGAGCTTGGGCACGAGGTCATCGCGGTGGACAATCTCACCACCGGCTCGCGGCACAACCTAAACCCAGCCGCCCGATTTGTGGAGGCCGATGTGCGGTCGGCGGAGTTTGCCGCGCTGGTTGAGCGCGAGAAGCCCGAAGTCATCAACCATCACGCCGCGCAAACGATGGTGCGCCCCTCCACCGAGAACCCCATCTACGACACGCAAGTGAACGTGCAGGGCATCCTCAATCTTTTGCAGGCAGCGGTGAAAGCTGGCACACGCAAGATCATCTTCGCCTCGTCCGGCGGCACGGTGTATGGCACGCCCAAACCAGAAAATTTGCCCGTGAAAGAGGATCACCCATTTGGCCCGGAAAGCCCGTATGGCATCAGCAAAGCCGCCAGCGAGTATTACCTGCGCTACTACGCAGCCAACTTCCCAATCGTGTTCACCGCGCTGCGCTACGCCAATGTGTTTGGCACGCGCGATGAAATCTCCAGCGAGCATGTCATCACCGTGTTCGCCAAGCGGCTGCTGGCCGGGCAAACCCCGGTAATTCATTGGGATGGCGAACAGGCCAAGGATTACATTTACGTGACCGATGTGGCGCTGGCAAACGGCCTTGCGCTCAAGGCCGGGGACAACCGCGCGTATAACATCGGCGCGGGCAAGCCCACCAGCGTGAACGAAATTTATCGCGCGGTGAGCGAAGCCATTGGCGCGCGCATCCAGCCAACGTATGGCCCCAAACGCATGGGCGATGTGCGGCTGGTGTATTTTGATTGCGCCCGCGCCGCGGCAGAGCTGGGCTGGCGTCCGCGCGTCTCGTTTGACGAAGGCATTGCCAAAACAGTTGAATGGTATAAAAGCGTTTGAACGCGCCAACGCGCCAACGCGAGGAGCAACCATGATTGACTTTACACAAAAAGTGAGCGTGCCAGAAGACACGTTAATACGCGAGCTTGAGGGCGAATCGGTGCTGCTGAATTTGACAAATGAAAAATATTACGGGCTGAACAAAGTGGGCACCCGCATGTGGAACGCGCTCGAAAAAAGCGCATCCATTCAAGCCGCATACGACCAGCTTAAAGCCGAATACGACGTGGAGCCGCAACGCCTGCGCGACGATCTTGAAAAACTGATCGCGCAATTGCAGGCGCAAGGACTGATCTCAATTCGTAATTAATAATTAGTAATTCGTAATTACAAACTCCATGCGCTCTCTCGCCCATCACACGCGGCAATTTTTGCGGCTAAGCTGGCGGCACAAGCTGGGGCTGGCGCAGGCCATGCTCGCCATGCCGGTCATCGCTTTGCTCATGCGGGTGATGGGTTACCGCCGCGCCAAAAACCTGCTCCACCGCCTCAGCGCGGGCGCGCCACAAAACCCATCTGCCGATATTGCCAACCCGGATGTGTGGACAACCACGCAATTGGCGGCGTTTGCCGGAAAGCACACCCCTGGCCGGCCCAGTTGCCTGGTGCGCTCGCTGGCGCTTTGGTGGATGTTGCGCGGGCAGGGCATAGCCAGCGAGATTCGCATTGGTGTGCGCCCGGCGCAGGCAGGCAAGACCGGGATTGACGCTCATGCGTGGGTGGAGTTGAACGGCCAAATTTTGAATGACAGCCCGGCCACCGTTTCTCAATTCGCCGTGTTCGACAAAATGCCAGATTTACCGCTGAACGCGTTTTAGTTTTTAGCGCCACAAGCGCCTGATTCACACATGCAAACTTTTATTGCCGTGTGCGCCCTGAACGGCGCAGAGTTGGACCCCGCGCAAACACGCGCCCTGCGCCAGCGCCTGACCGCGCGGCTGGGCGCCAGCACACGCTGGCGCGAGCTTCCGGGCATGGCGATGGGCGGCACGTTTGAGCCGCTCTCGCTGGATGGCGAGACGTGGATTGTGGCGGATGCGCGGGTGGACGCGCGTGACGAATTGGCGGGCGAACTCCATTTGCCGCACATTCCACCGGATGAAGAACTAATTTTGCGGGCATGGGAGAAATGGGGCGAGGATTGCGTAAATCATTTTATTGGCGATTTTGCGTTTGCCATTTGGGATGGCCGCCAGAAAAAGCTGTTCGCCGCGCGAGATGGGTTTGGCATTCGGGCTTTGTATCACGCGCAGGTGGATGGGGTTGTGGTTGTGGCAAACCAAATGCTGGCCGCGTGCGCCTACCCCGCCCTGCCCTGCCGCCCCAACCAGGCGTTTATTGCCGATTTTCTTTTGCTGGGCATGCCCGGCGACCGAGAAATCGCCTCGTTTGAAGGGATATCCCGGCTTCCATCTGGGCACACGCTTGTGGCGCAACGCCAGGCAGTGGTGCGCAAATATTGGTCGCTGCCCATTGAGGAAGAACTGCGTTTTAAGAACCCGCAGGAATATGTTGAGCGCTTCCGCGATATTTTTGAGCGGGCGGTTGAAGATCGGTTGCGCGACCCCAAAATTACGCTCTCTGCCAGCGGGGGTATGGATTCCAGCGCGGTCGCAGCGGCCATCACCAGCATAGCCCGCAAGCGCAACCTGCCGCTGGATCTGCGCGGGGTGAGCGTTGCCACCAGCCACCCGCAAGATGAAGAACGCAGGTGGGCGGCGCAAATGGCGGCGCATGTAAATATGCCGGTGGATTTTATTGAGTTGGAGAAATACACTCTGTTTGGCGATATTGACCTTGACGAAAATGACGGCCAGCTTGATGACCAGACCCAAAATGATTTGACCTGGGCGTTTGACAGCGCCGTGAGCGCCCACTCCAAAAAATTGTTCACGGGCGTGGGCGGCGACGCGGTGCTGTTTCCATCCAACAGCTACTGGCTGAATGATATAAAACGCGGGCGGCTGGCAAAGGCGGCGCAGGCCGCGCGCCAGTTTCGTTCTCGCACGGGGCAGACCATGCCGTTTTATATTCGCACCGCTTTGCGCCGCCAGCGCCCAACAGACAGCCCCGCCACCATCCCGCCCGATTGGATTGACGCCGATTTTGCGGCGGCGCATCATTTGACCGAGCGCGGGGAAGCGACAAGACGCAAACACATCCACCTTCATCCCACCCACCCAGATGCGTATCGGATTCTGGGATTCAAGGAATGGCAATTTATTTTTGAGAAACAAACCCACGCGCGGTTTGAAAAACTAATGCCGTTTTTTGATGTGCGCGTGGCGCGGTTTTGCTTGCGAGCCCCATCGGCCCCGTGGTGCGAGGACAAATTGTTGCTGCGCGAAGCCATGCGCGGGCTGATGCCAGAAAACGTGCGGACACGCCGCAAAACGCCTTTTACAGCCGATGTGCTGGGGCCAAAGTTTGACGCGGTTGACCGCGAGGCGGTTTTGCAGCGGGCAGAACCGCTGGTGAAGCCCTATATCAACGTTGAACACCTGCGGAGCCACTTTGCAGAGAAAGACCAGACTTTTATAAAGTTCGGCCTGGCCCGCGTGGCTAGTTTGGCCCGCTGGCTGAGGCGGTTTGGGTAGAGCGGGTTTTGGCTGCGCAGGAATGCAAAGAACAAGCGGTTATTTTGCGCCTTTGCATTTTTGCGAGAAATTTTTAGCTGGCAGACAACTCCCGTTAAAATAAAGCGTAATGAAATTTTTTAGCAAGCCAAGTTCTGTATGCGCCCGCATCATAAGCGCATCGGCGGCGGCGCTGGCTTTGGCCAGTTGCGCCTCACCAACCCCAACCTCACAAATCAACACATCGCCATCTGCGCCATCTACGCCAGCGGCGGCCCAAAGCGCGGCCACGCCCGCGTCGCAGGCGTCTTCAAGCGCGGCGGCGCCCGCCGCAACCGCAGCTTCCAGCGGGTTTCCCGCCAATCTGGCAGCGCGGGTGAATGGGATACCCATCACCAAAGAGCAACTGGACAAGGAAGTTGGCAGATACCTGGCCGGTGACCCAGACGCGCCCCAGCCAAACACGCCAGCGATGAATGATTTGGCTCAGGGTGTGCTGGATGGGCTGATTGAGCAGACGCTGATAGATCAGGAAGCCGCCAAACAGCGAATTACGGTTAGCGATAAAGAAGTGGATGATGAGATAAAAGCCCTGAGCGACATGCGCGGCGGGCAGGATCAGCTAAAAGAGTGGATGCAATCCATTGGCATCACCGAGCCGGAGCTGCGAGACCTGGCGCGGCAGGAATTGACCACCAGCGCCCTGAGCGAAAAAATTGCCCAGCAAACGCCCAAAACCGCGGAATATGTTCACGCATATCACATTCTGGTGAACACAGAAGCCGAGGCAAAACAAATTTTGGCGCAGTTGCAAGGCGGCGCAAAGTTTGACACGCTGGCAAAGACAAAGTCGATAGATGCGTCTACCGCGCCTGCTGGCGGCGATTTGGACTGGTTTGCGCAAGGCACGGGCGCGGTGATTTGGGAAGAGGTGGAGAACGCGGCTTTCCAGCTAAAGCCCGGCCAAATCAGCGGCGTGGTGCCCAGTTCGGTGGGGTATCACATCATCAAGGTGGATGGCAGAGAGACGCGCCCGCTTACGGCGGAAGATGCGGCATTTTTGCAGCAATCTGCATTTGAAAACTGGCTGGCAAATCAAAAACAAGCCGCCAAAGTAGAACGACCCTGAACAATTACGAATTACGAATTGAAAGCCAAATAATTCGTAATTCGTAATTCGTAATTCACATGACCGACCTTGTTCAACTTATTGCCCAACTGGCGCAATTGGCGGCTGGCCCGCTGCTGATTGGGCTGGTTGGCACGTCGCTGGTCATGGTTCTGA
Organism: Thermoflexales bacterium; assembly: GCA_035433205.1. Taxonomy (GTDB): domain Bacteria; phylum Chloroflexota; class Anaerolineae; order J036; family Brachytrichaceae; genus DAORUN01. The sequence goes on from DAORUN010000010.1 coordinate 46,176, forward strand.
TTCGCAACTGGCGGATTACGCTGCCCGCGCTTATTTTGCAATACGCGCTTGTGGGCGTGATGCTGGCCCGCGTCACCCAGCCCGCCGTGGCGCTCATCACCCCGCTGGCTGGCGTGTTGATTTCTCTTTCGCTCAGCATAGCCGCCCAACGCGCAGACAACGAACGCGCCGCGCGGGGGGAATCCATCGCCATTGAGCGGGTGAAGCATGTGGCCTGGCAAAGCGTGCCCGCGCAAGTATTGCTGAGGGCGGTGGCCGCCACCCTCACGCTCACAGCGGCGTTTGGCGTTGCGGTGAACTTCCCCCTGCCAGGGAGCGCCCGCGAACTGGGCTTGGCCGCGTATGTGCTGCTGGCCTGCGGCGCGCTCATCATCGCCATCGCCTCCGAGGCGCTGAACGGCGGCATTGGCTTGTTGATGATCATCAGCGGGATTGAATTGGGCTACACCCCGCTTGAGCCAAGCTTGAGCGTGGTCATTTTGCTGGGGTTGATGAATCTTCTGGTCGGCGTAGCCATTGCCTACCTCACTCTGGCCGATGCCAACTCGCCAAAACCAGCATGATCCCAGCTTCTTTACTCGTCGTCGCCATCCCTCTTCTGTTCGCCCTGCCCGCGTATGGGCTGCGGCGGGCGCGCACGTTCGAGTCGTTGATTGGCATTGGGGCGTGTCTTGCTGTTATTTTTATTTTGGCCGCCAGCGAGCAAAAAATTGTTTTGCCGGGCGTTGTGATTGATATTGGCGCGCCGCTCACGCTGCTGGGCCGGGAAATGCGGGTGCACCCGCCAGAACGCAACGCGCTCATCTTGCTGTTCATGTGCGCCCTGCCCATGTTTGGCGTAACGTGGCGGGCAAGGCAAGGCTGGACCTTTACCCCGGTTGGGTTGATCGTTCTGGCGCTGTTCAGTTTCGCGCTCATGATTCGCCCGTTTGTGTTTTCCGCGCTGGCTATTGTGGCGGCCTCGGCCATGCTCGCCATCATGATTCAGACCGAATCTAACGAGGACAACCTGAGCAACCTGCCAGAAACAAGCCCGCTGGGGGCAATGCGCTATCTCACGCTCGCGGTTCTGGCGATGCCCGCGCTGCTGGCGGCCAGCTATTTGCTTTCGCGCGCCGGAAACCCATCCACCGATTTTGAAACATACAACCGCGCGGCGGCTTTTATTGCGGTGGGCTTTGCGCTGCTGCTGGGCGGGTTCCCGCTGTTCACCTGGATTCACCCGGTCGCGCGCGATGCGCCCCCGCTGACAACCGCGTTCATCGCCAGCGTCATCATTGGGGCGCTGGCGTTTGTGGTGTTTTCGCTCCGGCAGGAATTTGCCTGGTTTAATAACAGCCCGCTGGCAAGCGATATTTTTCGCGGGGCGGGAGTTGCCACGCTGATCTTTGTCGCGCTCACCGGCTGGGCGCAAAAAACCTTCAGCCGAACGCTGGCTTGCCTGGTGGGAATCGGCGTGGGCGTCGCGCTCATTTTGCTGGCTGGCAACCAGCCTTTGGACATGGAAAGCATGGCGCTGGGGGTGGCGGCCCACGCGCTTTCCATTGGGCTGATGGGGCTGGGGCTGGCGTTGTTGCGCGAGCAAGCCAGCAGCGATGATTTTGAAAGTTTGCGCGGGCTGGGCGCAAAATATCCGCTGGCTTTGCTGGCGGTTGGCGTTGGCGGGTTGAGCGCGGTGGGTCTGCCCGGCACCTTTGGGTTTGTTGCGCGGTGGGCCAGCGCGCGGGCAATGGCAAACGCGGGCCAGCTTGAAACAACGCTGCTTCTGGTGGCGGCCATCGCCAGCGTTGGCATCGGCTTAATTCACGGCATTCAGGTTTTGATGGATCAGCAAACCAGCGTGACCGCGGTGGAGAGCCAGGTGGTGGAAATGGCGGCGCAACCTTCCGGGCGGCTGGCGCGTTATCGCTTTTTGCTGAACAACGATGTGCGCAGCGCCATTTTGATTGGCGTGGGCGTTGTGGCGGTTATTTTGCTGGGCATTTTCCCCGGATGGATTGGGTCACTGGCTCACACCATCGCCGCCGGTTTTTCGTATTACCGCTAGGATGCGGCCTGCCCCGCCAAAAGCTGGCCGGGCGGCTGCATGACATCTGCAAAAAACCATCCCATCCAAACCGACATGAGGAAGTTCATGGGGTATTCCTCGGTGATGGGCTGGCTGGCGCTGGCAAGCAGCATCATCACCACAAACACAATTCCATCCAACCGGCGCAACCGCCACGAAATGACAAAACACGCGATGAACGGAATGTAAAACGCGATGGCGCCCAGCCATCCAATGTTAATGAATGTGCCCGCGTATGACGAATCCAGAACTTCGGGGTGAATTTTCAGCTTGAAGGTGTTATCGAGCAGCACCGCGCCATTGCTGCCCAGCCCAAACTGATTTGAGATGGCGCCCCCGCGCCGAAACGACTCGACCACATGATTGATGCGCACCGGGCCGGAGACCTCGGTGAAATCTTGTCGGTTGGTCACGATGCCGATGGTGAAATATGTAAACACCCCCAAAAGCGGGATGAGCAGCAATTTGTGTTTGATGAATTTGCCATCCAGCGAAACAAGAAACAAAATTGCCAGCAGCAGCAAGGCACCAGTTGCCGATGCGCTGAGCCACACGCTGATAAGCGCCATAACGACCATGGCGATGGTGAGAACGCGATTTTTTAAATAAAAAAAGACGAGGAAAACGGTGGTGGCGGCAAAAAAGCCGGAGGTGGATGGCATGAGAAAAAAGCCCGCCACCCGCGCGCTCAGCCCCAGCGGGGTGCGCCCCCACCATGTGCTGGCGTTAAATGCCTGGTAAATCTGAAGCGCAAACGAACAGACAAACATCACGCAGCACAAGATGGCCGTTTTGCGCAAAAGGCTCGCATCCGAAACGCCAATCATCACCAGAGTGAGAAAGATGGGATACACCCAGCGCAAACCCGCCAGAATAAACAAGCGGTTGTTTGGCTCTTGCAAATTCTCGTTTGTGGTGTACGAAAGCGCAATCGCCAAAATGACGATGACAGCCAGCGGCACATACGCCCACGCAATTGGGTTGAGCCGGCGGGTTTTAGCAAACTGGCGTGCCTGCATAAACAGCGCGAGCAACCCCACCAGAATCATCACCGCATCTTTGAGCAGTTTTACCGCCAGCGGCGTTTCCAAAAACTGCTCGCTGCGCAATTTGCCGGTCATAAATGCGCTCACCTCGCCGTAATTTGAGATGGGCGTGAGAAGAATGGCGATGAGCGCCAGGATGTAAATAATCTGGCGAAGGCGGCTGGAAGTCGTCATGTGGATGAGATTACTTTGCGATTAACGCTTTTATTTTCTCATCAAGTATCTCAGAAAGATAATCGTATCCGGTTTTGTTCAGGTGAAGGAAGTCGCGGGCCATTTCTGGCCGCAGCCGGTCGTTTGGCGTGGAAAGTAAAGGATACACGTCCCAGATCGTGACCTGGTCGCCATCACCCATTTTAAGAATGTACTCGTTCACCTGTTTGATGGCGCGATGGATTTCTGGCGACCAGACCGGGGCGCGAAACAGTGGCGGGTCGCCAGCGGGAAAGATGGTGGTCACAATCACCTTTGCGCCGCTGGCGCGGAGTTGGTTCACCATCGTCTGAAGATTCTCCTCCACCCGGCCCACCACTTCCTCGCCTTTTTGTTTGTCCAGCGGAATAATTTTGAGATCATTCACGCCGACTTGCAAAACAACAATGTCTGGCTTATACGGCATAAGATGAAAGTCCATCCGCAACATGCACTGATCCGTTGTTTGGCCGCCAATGCCGCGATTAACCACCGAACCGGCATTTTTCAGCTCTGGCGATTTCCAATCCGCCGCGCGAGAATCGCCATAAAACATCACCAGCGGGCGTTGCAGGGCGTTCACTTCCTCTGGCGTAATCTCGGTGGAATAGATCTCCAACTCAAGCGGGTCGCCGCGCAGACGGTTGACCTCGGCATAGTTGGCGCGCGCCTCCAAAGCCAGCCCCGCCACACTTGCCGCCAACCCCAAAATAACCAACGCATTGAGCGCCTTCAGCGCAGCGCAAACGCGCGGTTTGGCAAGCGCTGCTTGAACTTCAGCAAACCATTTCATAATTTGTGCAACTCCCACTTTTTAAATTGGCCCAGCTTCAACCCCAGACCATCCCAGACCATCCCACGCTATCCCCTTTGGCAAGCACAAAGTTTACCCCGAGTTGAAATGACGGGTTTGAATTTCGCTAATTTGCAATTGATTCGCCCGTCTCACGTACAATTCACGCCAGTCATGCAAACATTTCAAGATCTCATCCTAAGACTTCAGGATTTTTGGGCGGCCAAGGGTTGTTTAATTTGGCAGCCGTATAACCAGGTGGTTGGCGCGGGCACAATGAACCCCGCCACGTTTTTGCGCGTGCTGGGGCCAGAGCCGTGGAATGTGGCCTATGTTGAACCATCCGCCCGGCCAGACGATGGGCGCTTCGGTCAGAATCCGAATCGTCTTTACACGCACACCCAATTTCAAGTCATTCTCAAACCTTCGCCAGAGCGCTCGCAAGAGTTGTATTTGGAAAGCCTGAGCGCCATTGGCATTGACCTGACCAAACATGATGTGCGCTTTGTGGAGGACAACTGGGCGCAGCCAGCCATTGGCGCGTGGGGGCTGGGTTGGGAGGTGTGGCTGGATGGCCTTGAGATCACCCAATACACCTACTTCCAGCAGGTCGGCGGCGTCACCCTCGACCCCATCAGCCTGGAGCTGACGTATGGCCTGGAGCGCATTGCGATGGCATTGCAAAATGTGCGCAGCGTGTTTGACCTGAAATGGGACGCCAACCGCACTTATGGCGATGTGCGCCTGCAAGACGAGCGTGAGCGCAGCGAGTACGCCTTCAACCAGGCCGATGTGGAAGAGCTGCACGAGATGTTTGAGTTGTATGAGCGCGAATGCAAAAAGACCTTGAGCAAAGGCCTTGTGCTGCCTTCGCACGATTACGTGTTGCAATGCAGCAACGTCTTCAACCTGCTGGACACGCGCGGCGCGATTGGCGTGACCGAACGCGCCCGCTATTTGGGCCGTATGCGCGGCCTGGCCGAGCAAGTGGCGCTGACTTACGTGGCGCAGCGCAAAGAAATGGGGTATCCCTGGCTAAAGCAGACGGAAGACGGAGGACGGAGGACGGAAGCGCCCCCATCTCCCGTCGCTAGTCTTCCGTCTTCAGTCCTGCCCCTTCTCATTGAACTGGGCACCGAGGAACTCCCCGCAGACAACGTGCCAGTTTGCGAGAAACAACTGCGCGAGTTGGTGGCCGCCGCGCTGGATGACAACCGCATCGCGCACGGGGCCATCACCAGCATTGCCACCCCGCGCCGCACAGCCGTGTTGGTGGCCGATGTGGCCCCGATGACTCAGGGCATTGATCAAATGATGAAAGGCCCATCGGTCAAGGTGGCCTTCGACAAAGATGGCAAACCCACGCCCGCGGCGGTTGGTTTTGCCAAACGCTTTGGGATGGAACCCGAGGCGCTGGTTGTGCAAGACGATGCAATTTACGCCCGCAAGGTTGAGGCGGGCCGCCCAACCAGCGAGGTTTTGGCGGGCGCGTTGCCCGCCGCGCTGGGCAAAATTTCGTTTGAGAAAACCATGCGCTGGAACGCCAGCAACGTGGCCTTCTCTCGCGCCATCAACTGGATTGCGGCCCTGCTGGGCGAGAGCGTGATTCCGTTTGAGTTTGCGGGCGTGCGCACCGGCAACGAAAGCACCGGCGTGCGCGGGCGGCAATCGCCGCGCTTTGTGATTAAAAATGCGGCAGATTATCTGGACACCATCGCCAAACAGCATGTTGTGGGCGATACGGCCACCCGCAAAGAAATGGTGCGCAGCCAGGTGGAGTGGATCGCCACCGGCATTGGCGGGCGCGTGGCCGAGGACGACGATTTGCTGGACGAAGTGACCAACCTGGTGGAGGAGCCAAACGCGCTTTTGTGCGCCTTCCCCGCCGAGTATTTGGATATTCCAGCGCCGGTGCTCATGTCTGTGATGCGCAAGAAGCAGCGGTATTTCACCGTGCTGGAGCCATCCGGCGAAAAGCTGATGCCGTATTTCATCACCGTGCGCAATGGGCCGCCGGGCGAGGGCGCGGAGATACGCGCGGGCAACGAAGATGTGGTGAACGCGCGGTTTGCAGACGCAGCCTATTTCTTCCGCGAAGACATCAAAAAGCCGCTGGCCGATTTGCTCCCGCGTTTGGACACGATCACGTTTCAGGGCAAGCTCGGCTCAATGTTAGACAAAACCAAGCGCATTGAGGCCAGCGTGGATGGCATCGCCACACTTTTGGGCGCGTATAACACGCCCGATGCGGCGGTGGCGAGGAAAGCCGCGCATTTGTGCAAGGCCGATCTCGCATCCAACATGGTGGTGGAAATTACGCAGTTGCAAGGCACGATGGGGCGCGAGTATTACCTGCGCCAAACCCCATCCACCGAGCCAGACCGCGCCGCGGTGGCCGATGCCTTGCTGGAACATTACTACCCGCGTTACGCCGGCGATAAAAATCCAAAATCGCTGGCTGGGCTTATTGTTGGTCTGGCCGACAAGCTGGACAGCATCGCGGGGTTGTTCTCGGTGGGGCTTGCGCCAAAAGGCAGCGCAGACCCGTTTGCCCTGCGCCGCGCGGCCATTGGGATTGTGCAAAATCTCATCGCCAGCGGCAAGTCGTTTTCGCTGCGGCGCGGGTTGGAGCAGGCTGGCAAGCTGCTGCCCACGCCCATCAACCCAGATGCGCTCAACGCCGCGCACGCGTTCATCATTGAGCGCGAAAAACAGCAATTGCTGGACGAGGGCTTTAGATTTGACGTGGTGGATGCGGTTTTGGCCGAGCAGGGCGATGACCCCGCCCGCGCCCGCGCCAGCGTGGCTGCCCTGAACGAGGCGGTAAAGGCCGCCGATTGGCCGCAAACGCTGGCCGCTTTTGCGCGCTGCGCCCGCATCACAAAAAATCAGCCGGTGGATGAGGCCCCGGCGGGCGTGGTGGATCCGGAGCCAAGCGCAACCGCGCTGGCGCAGGCCGCCGCCGCGCAAGCCAAACCCAATGATGTGCAAAGCCTGATGGCGAACCTGCGCGGGCTGGTTGCGCCCATCAACACATTCTTTACGGATGTGATGGTGATGGCCGAGGACGCCAACTTGCGCAAATCTCGGCTGGCGCTGCTCAACAAAATTGTGAGCCAAATGCGCGGCATTGCCGACCTGAGCAAGTTGGAAGGCTTTTAGTCAATTACGAATTACGAATTACGAATTAACTCTGTTTCATTCGTAATTCGTAATTCGTAATTTTTTTTACTTCCCCACAAAACTTAGATACATTTGCGGGAGCTTTGCGCCAAATTCCACCGCGCCAATATCGCACACGCCGCTCACGGGCCGCGCCGCGTTGCGCTGGTCTTTGGCTGGGCAATACGCGTTATTCCCATTGTTGATGGCGATGCTGCCGGGCGCGGGCATGTGCGTAAGCGTGTTTCCGCCGTTGTTCATCAACGGGCCAAGCTGCGGGTCGGTGTTTGTATACCCGCTGGCGATCAGACATCCACTGGCATCGCTGGACAAATTGCCGCCGTTGTCAAACAAGATCACCAGCAGGCAGTTGTCGCTGGGCGCGTTTCCGGCGGTGTTCAGGCTGTTGGCAATCATGGTGTTTGCCATGTGGGTGTGGGCCGCAAATTTAGACACAATCCCGCCGATGGCATCCGCGCGGTTGAAGGCCATCGTCACGTTGGTCAAATACATATCGGCGGTGCTTTCGCCGGAGATATTTTCGTTCAAGATGGCGCCCGCTTCATCGGCGATGTTGCCAGAGAAGGTGGTGTTCACAATCTCCGCAAACCCGCGATTGCCAATGGCGCCCGCCTGCGCGGGGAAGCCATCGCTGCGCGCGGCGCGGTTGCCATCAAACAAACTTTGATAAATGCGCAGGTCGCCTTTGTAACTGCGGATGCCCGCCGCAAAAGTGGCGGTGTTGGCCGAGATGCGCGTGCGCGAAATGGTGACGGTTGAGCCGTTGCCCACATACATCCCGCCGCCCAAATTGGCCGTGTTGTTGGCGATGAGGCTGTCATACATCGTTAAATTTTTATTGCCCGTGTGGCCGATTGCGCCGCCGGTCAGCTCGCTGGCGTTGCCGGTAAAACGGCTGGCGTGATACACCGCCAGCGAGTTGTAGGTTTGGATGCCACCGGCGCTGTATGCGTAGTTGTCGGCCACCAGCGCGTTGTCAATCGTCAGCGAGCCGCCCTCGCTGTAAATTCCCCCACCCTGCGAGTTGTATTGCACAAACAAGGCGCGGTTGTTTTGGATGGCCCCGCCACGGATGACGACATCGCCGGTGTTGTAAATTCCCGCGCCCGCCACGTTGACCGCCGAAGATGGGTTGGTGATGACATTGCCCGCCACGATGGAGTTATTCAGCGTGAGGCTGCCCTGGTTAAAAATGCCGCCGCCCTGCGCCCCGGTGAGGGTGTTGGAAGAAATGGATGAGTTGAGCGCCGTCATGCTGCCAGAGTTGTAAATGGCGCCGCCCTGGCCGTTTGGTTTGCCCGTGTTGCCATCCACATGCGCGTTTTCCAGCGCCAGCGCGCCAAAGTTTTCTACCGCGCCCGCGCTGGTGAACACGCCTTTGCCGTCTTTCAGGGTGATGCTTTTGAGGGTGAGCGATTTGCCGCTGAACACCTGAAAGTGGCTGGTGGTGTTGCCGCCGCTCAGGGTGATGAGACCCGCGCCGTCTATGACCGTGTTGGCCCCAATTTGCTTGTAACTGGTCAGGACGATTGTCTTTGGCGCGCCGCCGCAGTTGAAGGTGACGTTGCCGCCGCCGTTCAGCGCCGCGTTGAAGGCGGCCTCGGTGCAACTGGCCGGGCTGCCATTGCCCACCACGCCCGCCGCGCCCGCCGCAGATGCCATCCCCAAAAAGATGCAAAAGCCCGATGCGCCTGCCATTAGTTTGTATACGTTCATGTGTGCCTCCTGATGTGTTGTGGGCGGTATCCTACGTCTTTTTCGTCAATTTAGCGTAAGCTGAGTGATTCTTTTATTTTCATTGGGACAAGCCCCGCAAAACCTGAGATACGATTGCCCCCGCATGATCTCTGTCATCATCCCAAACTGGAACGGGGCAAAACACTTGCCGGTGTGTCTGGCCGCCTTGCGCCGCCAGACCGCGCCGCCGCTGGAAGTCATCATCGTGGATAACGCCTCGGCAGATGAATCGCGCGAGCTGGTGGCGCGGGATTACCCCGAAGTGAAGTGGCTGCAACTTCCGCAAAATGTGCGCTTTGCGGGCGCGTGCAACGCGGGCATCCGCGCATCCAGCGGGGAGTTTGTGGCCTTGCTCAACAATGACACCGAGGCCGATGAACGCTGGCTGGAGAACATCGCCAAAACATTTGCCGAACACCCATCTGCTGGCTTTGCGGCCACCAAGCTGCGGCTGTTTGACCAGCGCGACAAACTGCACAGCGCGGGCGATTTTTACTCGCGGCGCGGCGTGCCGGGCAACCGCGGGGTGTGGCAGGTGGATGATGGCCGCTTTGACGCGGAATATGTGTTTGGCGCGTGCGGCGCGGGCAGCGTGTATCGCCGCGAAATGCTGGACAAAATTGGGTTGCTGGATGAGGAATTTGAGTTCTCGTGCGAGGACGTGGACATCAGTTGGCGGGCGCAGTTGGCGGGCTACAGGTGCGCCTTTGCCAAAGATGCGATTGTGTATCACAAGGTGAGCGCCACCGGCGGCGGGGTGCTGAACAGCTTTTACGATGGCCGCAACTTTATTTGGCTGCTGGTGAAAGATGTTCCCGGCGAGGTGCTGCGCGCCAACCTGGGCGCGATTTTGCGTGAGCAGTTTGGCATCACGCTCAGCGCCATCAAAGCGTGGCGGGGCAAGGCCGCGCAAATGCGGCTGAAGGGGCAACTGGCGGGCGTGGCGGGCATTCCCCGCATGTTGCGCCGCCGCCGCGCCGTGCAAGCC
>DAORUN010000011.1:0-54588 GCA_035433205.1 Thermoflexales bacterium
TGCTTTGGCCCATGCACGCCAAAGGTGGGGATCAACTCAATATCCGCCGTGCGCGATGGCCCGGTGATAAAAATGAGATTCGCCCCCTGCGCCGCGGCATCTGGATGCGCCGCCCAAAACGCGGGCTGGTTGTCGTAAAGTTCGGCCACATCCAGCAGGACAATATGCACGGGCGGCAACAACGAGGCCAGCCGCGGCCTGCCCGCGCCAGAGGTGAGCGCGAGTGTGCCGCTATCTGCAAAACCAGCCAGCGCCCCAGTGATGCCCACGCCCGCCCGCGCCAGCTCATGCAGTTTGGCGCGCTGGGCAGTGGTGTCGCGCGGCACGGTGGCGTCCAACACACGGTAGCCCGCGTTGCGCAGGGCTGCGCCAAGTTCGGGGATGGGTAACTGGTCGTCATCCCACGCCAAAATTTCTGTGCTGTCTTGCTCGGCCAGCAGCGCCATCACTTTAGACACGGCTTCTTCGCGGGTGTGCGCCATGTGCGCCACCCCGCGCAGGGGCGTGATCTCGCGCTCAAACGAGGCGATGCGCTCCTCGCGGGTCATGGTCGCAAAAGCCCAGGGTGGGGTGGGCAGCGTTGCGCGCGCCGCCGGTATGTGCGCGGCTTGCAATGACTCGCGGATATTTTTGAGGAAGTCTTGTTTTGTTGTCATTTTCTTTTCTTTTCACCGCAGAGGCGCAGAGACGCTGAGAATTTAGAAATTGTTAGCAATGCGTTTAATGCCAGATTTAAGAACGGGAACATTGAAATTGATAAGCAAGCCAACGGATAATCCCGTGAGCCTCAAATAGGTTAACACCTGCGCTTCGAATATTGGCGAAAGAAAATCAACAGCTTTCAATTCCAGTAATACACGTTTTTTTACAACGGTGTCTAAACGATAGCCACAATCAAGTTTTGCGTTTTTATAAATGACTGGCACAGAAACTTGCCGTTCAAAATCCAACTTTCGCAAAAATAGCTCATGGCACAAGCATTCTTCGTATGCAGATTCAAGTAACCCTGGCCCAAGTGCGCGATGAACTTCAATGGCAGCGCCGATGATTTGATCGGTAAGTTGATTTATCTCAACCCGTTGAATTTCTGTGTTCATGACGAAAGCTTTTTAATTTCTCTGCGTCTCCGCGGTTAAAAACCATGAAATAAACAATCGGTTGTTTGGATTACGAAGCCTTGGTTAAAAGTAATTTAATTTCTCTGCGTCTCCGCGTCTCGGCGGTGAAAAATTTTAATTCCTCGGTTTCTCCGCATTTCCGTGTTGAGAAAACATCTGGCTAAACGATTTCTTCGGGAATTGCGGGAAGTCCCGCGAGTTTGTCCATCCCGCCAGCGGGCCGGGCAGACGATTGATCCATCCCGCCCGCGCCAAAACGCGCGTGCCAAGCTGCCCCATCTGCACGCCCAGCTTGAACAGGGCAGGGTGGGTCGCGGCGGTTCGGTATGCCATCAGCCCGGCCTTGAGCCAGACGGGTGTTTTGCCCGCTTTGTCGCCCTGATTGCGCAGTTCCACCAGCATCTTTGGCAGGTCAATCCGCACCGGGCAGACCTCGCGGCACGCCCCGCACAAACTGCTGGCGTGCGGCATCTCCGGCCAATTTTCTATGCCGCGCAAAGATGGCGTGAGCACCGAGCCGACCGGCCCCGGATACACGCTGCCATACGCGTGCCCGCCAATCTCGCGGTAAACCGGGCAGGCGTTCAAACACGCGCCGCACCGAATGCAAAACAAAATCTCGGCGGTCTCGCTGGCCAGCACTTTGCTGCGCCCGTTGTCCACCAAAATGATGTGCAGTTCATCCGGGCCATCTGGCTCGTTTGCGCGGCGCGGGCCGGTGATGATGTTGGTATACACGCTGAGTTTTTGCCCGGTGGCCGAGCGGGCCAGCACGTGCAGCATCACGCTCAGGTCGGCCATCGCGGGCACCAGCCGCTCCATCCCCATGAACGCCACATGCACGCGCGGCGCGGTGGTGGTCAGCCGCCCGTTGCCCTCGTTTTCAACCAGGCAGATGGAGCCTGTTTCGGCCACGCCAAAGTTCATCCCGCTCACGCCGATATCTGCGGTGAGATACACCTCGCGCAAATGTTCGCGCGCGGCGGCGGTCATCACTTCTGGCTCGTCGGTCAACGGCGCGCCAATTGTCTGGTGCAAAAGCTTGCCAATTTCCTCTTTTGTTTTGTGAATGGCTGGCGCAACGATGTGGCTGGGCGTTTCGCCCGCAAGCTGAATGATGCGTTCGCCCAAATCGCTCTCAATTACTTCCAGCCCGGCTTGTTCCAAAAAGTCATTCAGGTGCGTTTCTTCCGTCACCATGCTTTTGCCTTTCACCACTTTTTTTGCGCCGGTCTGTTTGGCAATCTCCAGGCAGATGGCGTTTGCCTCTGCCGCGTCTTTGGCAAAGTGGATGTGGCCTCCGCTGGCCTCAACCGCCTCGGCAAATTGAGCGATGTATCGGTCGAGGTTGCTCAGCGTGTGGGCGCGAATCAGCCGGGCATGGTCGCGTATGCCATCCGCATTGGGCAAAGAGGCCAGCCCGTTGGCGCGTTGTGTCGCAAAACGCTGGGTGGCGCGGTTGAGCGCGGTGTGCAATTGCGCGTTGCCCAGCGCGTCCTCAATCCGCTCGTGGAAAGTGATGGGGTGGGAGGTGGACATTTGAGATTGGCTTGTTTGAAATGAGACGGAAGACGGGAGACCGGGGACGGCCAAAGACCGTCCTCCGTCTTCAGTCTTCCGTCTTGGCTAAGAATCCAAAATCTCTGCCAGGTGTTTTGTCTCGCAGGCCGCGCCGCGCCGGTGCAAGCCGCCAGAAATGTTGAGCAGGCAGCTCACATCGCAGCCAACCACCGTTTGCGCCTGCGTTTGGGCGATGTTGTCCAGCTTGCGGGCCAGCATCGCGCCGCTGACCTCGCTCATCTTGATGGCAAACAGCCCGCCAAAGCCGCAGCATTCATTGGCGTTGGGCATCTCGGCGAACTCGGCCTTATCGGCCAAAGCCAGCAGTTTGCGCGGCTGCTGGTCAATCTTCATCCCCCGCAAAAGATGGCATGAGGGATGGTAGGTGACCGCGCCCGAAAATTGCGGGTGCAGCCGGGTGCGAACCTCGTCCATGCCAATCTCATCGGCCAAAAACTGGGCAAACTCAAAGGTGCGCTGGCCGATGGATTCTGCCAGCGGACCATACTTGGCATCGCCCGCAAACAGCTCCGGGTAATGGTGAACAATCATGTCGGCGCACGAGCCGCTGGGCACAATGATTGGGCCTTCGCTTCGCGCCAAAACATCCAGCGTGTGCCGCGCCATCGCCCGCGCCTCATCCCACGCGCCGCCGTTATACGCGGGCTGGCCGCAGCACGTTTGCGCCGGGTCAAATTGCGCCTGCCAGCCCAGTTTTTCCAGCACGCTCACAACGGCCATGCCCGCCTCTGGCCGCACGGCTTCGATGATGCAGGTGACGAACAGATTGGCTTTTTTCATGGTTGATTTGATGCAAACACAGAAAGAAATAAGAGATAAGAAATAAGAGAATGTTGCGCCGCATAGATTTCTTATTTCTTATTTCTTATTTCTTCGCCTCATACCCCAAATTCTTGTAAAAATCGGGCGAGGGCAAAATCCATTGGTCGCGGCTCATCTCTGCCACCCAGTGCCGCACCAGCTCTGGGTTAGATTGCAAACTGGAATCCCCACGGTTTTGCCCAGCGGTGGCGGGCCATTTCTCCCAAGTCACCGTTTCGTACACAACCGCCCGAATCGCATCGTTGTTGCGGTAAACCGTGTCTAGCAATGCGCCAAACCATTCATTCCAAATTTGGGCGTTGGTGCGCGCCTGGCCAGCAAAAGTGTTTTTGCTGAGGGAATAACCGATGGGGTAGGATTCGACCATCACTGGTTTTTTGTGCGCCCGCGCAAATGCCAGCATGTCATCCACCGGTTTGTAATTGCACTTGACCTGATTGGTGAAAGAGAGCCCGACCCAGTCCACAACGTCATCGCCGGGGTAAAAATCGCCCGCCGGTTTGCCATCGCACGCGCTGGCGCTTTGCCACACCAGCGCAATATTTTGTATGTTTTTTGCGCGAAGCCGGTCGGCCACTTTTTTCCACGCTTGTTTGAACGCGGCGGGGTCAAGCCCGTTCGCGGCGTCATCAAAAAAAGCGCCCAGCCGCAAATACACCGGCCGCTGGTAACCGCCCAGCACGGTGAGCAGTTTTTCAATTTGCGCATCTGCCGCGCCAGAATTTACTTTGTCCGAATAGCCGTTTATGCCAACGCTTAAAACCAGCACGCTAAAGGGATGCCGTGTCATCAAAAAATCGGTGTGAAGTTTGCCGGCGCTGGTCTCGGCTTCTTCGGTTAGCCCTTCCAGCTTTTCCAACGAGGTGATGCTTGCCACGCCCGCCGTTTCGGTCTGGAAGCCTTTCATGTAAGCCTCAATGTCATCCAAATCCTGACCAACCGCGAAGATCGCCTTGCCTGCGGGCGGGGTGAATTTGCCAGAAATAGCTGCGTTTGAAGAAGTCGTAATTGGCGGCGCGGTGACGGCGCACCCTGCCAGCACAGTCGCCAGCGCAACTGTTTTGATGTGTTTCAGCATAACCACATTCTAAGTCCTAAGTGGAATGTGCTGAGCGCTGAGGGGTCTCAGAAAAAATGAAAGGCTGGCAGAAAATCCTGCCAGCCCTCCATCAACCCCGTAATGACAAATTACGGCACGCAGATCGTCCGTCCACGGTAAATAGCCAGCGGCCTGCGCGTGCTCAGGCGCGGATTTGAAGCGGCCAATTGCTTTACGGTGACAAAGTAGGTGTCGGCTACGCTGTTCCATGTGTCGCCTTTGACCACAACGTATTGAATGCGGCACATGGGCGCTTTGGGGTTCACACTCTCCCAATGCCCAACCTGCTGGTTCTCAAACGGCTTGAGCACAACCGCCTTTCCCGTTTTGAGCGGCATCACCGCCATCTGACAGGTGGCCGTGTGCGGCTGCCAGCCCGCGCGCTGCTCTTCGCATACTTTGTAGCGCGAACCTGGAATGCGGTAATCATCGTTGGGCAAAACAAACTTGTAAAAGCCTTCGCCATCGGTGGTGGTGGTGATGGGGCCGTAGCCGCCCTTGACCATTGGCGTGGCGGTGATGACCCAGCCGGGCAGACCAATCTTGCCATTGGTATCAATCTTGCGGCCTGTGATGACAAACCCTTCGTGGTCTTCTGCGTTGTGGAATTCCACCATTTCGCAATCACTAGCATCACGGGTCAGCACAACTGGAACCGATGGATACGTGACCGGTATCCATCCGGCGCGTTGCTCTTCAACAACGGTGTATGGGCCAAGCGGCAAATCCTTAAAGGTGACCATGCCGGTTGGGTCGGTCAAACCACGCGCAGCCACAGTTCCATCTGCCCGCAAGACTTTTACGCCCCAACCCACCAGCGGGAAGGCGTCATCGCCATTTTCCGGGACATCGAATTTGGCGGCCACGATGCACCCCAACTGGCGCACTTCATTCTTAAAGCGCAGGGCATATGGGCCGGGCGCTTTCACATCCAAAACCTGAATCCCGTTTTGCGGCACGATGGGCGTATACACCACGCCCTTTGGCCCGCGCTCCATAAAAATCCACTTGCCGGGTGACAACTTGAAATTGATCACGCCATCCACCCCGGTTGTGCCGGTGATGGGCAGGGCGAACAAGTTGCCCGGCGCGGGGCGGGCCATGATCGTCCAGCCTTTGAGCGGGTTGTGGTATTCATCAATTTTCAATACGCTCACCTGCACCATGCGGCGCATCTTGAAGCGCACAACGCGGCAGTTTTCGTTTGTAAAATCCAGATTCACGTCGAAGGGGTTGCTGGTCACCGCCTGCCATCCTTCATCGGTTTCAAGAGAGACGCGGTAGGTGGTTGGGCCATCCAGCCCTTTGAATTCAAACTGGCCATTGTCATTTGGCGCAATGCCCTGGGCGTGATCATTTTGAGCGTTTCCCTCATCGTCCAGCGGGGCAATCGTCACTCTCCATCCGTTGCTGTCTTTGTTGGTGATGGGTTTTTCGTCGTGGCTGATGATGGTGCCCCGCACGCAAAACCCACCATCGCCAGTTACGGGCACGGGCGGCGTGGCGGCAAACGCGGCAGATGGGGCCGCAAAGGTCGAACATAGCATCGTGGTCGCGGCTGCCATCGCAAAAGCGCGGTATGCCGCATGTGAAATAAGTGTGTGTGTCATTTTATTTTCCTCCGTTGAGTAACAAGAGCACTGTGAGGCAACTGCGTTACATGTTTGGAAGAATTAGCAAAACGCTGCGGTGGAATAAGATTCCCATCACCCCCTTACCCCATCCCGCACATGTGGCATGATTGGCAACCGCATGAACATTTCATTCTTGATTGGTCTGTTGACCACGGTCATTTCTGGCGTTTTGGCCGCGTTTGTGTTGTGGCGCTGGCGCACGCGGGGCGGGGCGCATCTGTTGCTTTGGGGCGTGGGGTTGGCGTTGTATTGCGTTTCGGGAGTTGCCGAGACCGTGCTCGCGCTCACCTGGAGCGACCTTGCCTTTCGCATTTGGTATTGGACAGGCGCCTTGATGATCCCGCCGGTGCTGGGGCACGGCACATTGCACTTGCTGGTGCGCAAAAAAGAAGTTGTGGCTGTGTTGGATGTGGCGCTGGCCGTGATTGCCATCGCCAGCTTGATGTGGATTTTCTCAATCACCCTTGATTCAAGCAAATTCGTGACGGGCGGCGATATTGGCAAATTCCTCACCGAGAGCTACCGCCAAATTTTGCCCGAATCACCCATCCGCAAAATTTTGCCGCCCATTTTGAATGGTTGGGGGACCTTGCTTTTGGCCGGCGGGGCGGTGTATTCCTCGTATTTGTTTTTGCGGAAGGCTATTTTGCCCAACCGCGTTTTGGGCAATGTGTTTATCGCTCTGGGCGGTGTTTTGCCTGCCTTTGCTGGCGCGCTTTTGCGCCTGGCCGAGACCGTTCCCGCGTTGTCATCCACCGCCGCAACGGTCAAATATCTGACAATTTTGCTCAGTACACTTTTGCTGTTTGTTGGCTTCCAGCTTGCGGTCAGCGGCGCGCCAAAAGCCTGATGCGTAACGCCCCGCTTCAAGAATAAATCTTTACAAGTTCATTGCGCATTACACATTACAAAACTTTTCATGACTTTACTTGCATTATTTACTTCCAACCCGCTCTTGCTCCTGTTTTGCGTGGCCGGTCTGGGTTATTTCCTTGGCTCGGTAAAATTCAAGGGCTTTAGCCTGGGTGTGGCCGCCGTGTTGTTTGTGGGGTTGTTCTTTGGGGCGATGGATCCCAAACTCAAGTTGCCGGATGTGATTTACCAGCTTGGCTTGCTTCTGTTTGTGTATACCGTTGGCTTGAGCAGCGGCTTGGATTTTGTGCAAAACTTGCGCCAGCGCGGCGCAAAAGAC
This sequence comes from Thermoflexales bacterium, assembly GCA_035433205.1. GTDB lineage: Bacteria > Chloroflexota > Anaerolineae > J036 > Brachytrichaceae > DAORUN01. The sequence continues at coordinate 7,447 of DAORUN010000011.1, forward strand.
ATGCTGGTTGTGGCCGGGGTCACTTTGGTGGCCGCGCTGGTGGCTGCGCTGGTTGGATTGGTCTTTCACTTGCAGCCAGAACTCACCGCGGGTTTGTTCTCTGGCGGTCTCACCAATACCCCCGCGCTGGCGAGTGTGATTGAAGCCATTGGCCTGCGCGCCCCGCCAGACGCCCAGCAAACCGCGGTTGCCGCGCTGCAAACTTTGCCCGTCGTTGGTTACTCCGTCGCGTATCCCATCAGCGTGTTGGGCATGATGATCGTGATTGTGTTGATGAGGCGGCTGATGAAAAGTGATTCGCCCGCCGCCAAACAGGTGGATCAGACCCGCCTGCGCGATTACGGCATCGCCACCGAGTCATTGCAGGTGCAAACCATCCGCATCACCAAACTGAAAGACGAAGGGCAGGCGCTGGGCGAGATCATGTCTGACTTGAATCTTAATGTGATGTTTGGGCGTTTGCTGCACAAGGGCGAGCTTTCTCTGGCATCGGCCTTTAGCATTTTGCGCAATGACGATCTCATCAGCCTGACCGGTGACGAGGAACAAATTACGCAGGCGCAAGCTGCGCTGGGCGAGCGCAGTGAGGAGCGGCTTGACCTTGAGCGCGATGAGTTTGATGTGCGCCGCGTGTTCGTCTCCAACCCCGAAATTGCCGGGCGCATGCTGAGCGAGTTGAATTTGCGCAAGGAATATGGCGCCATCATCACCCGCATCCGGCGTGGCGACTTGGACTTTTTGCCAAACGGCAAGACCATGCTTCAACTGGGCGACCGCGTGCGGGTGGTGGCTCAGCGGAAAGACATGGAAAAAGCGAGCGAGTATTTTGGCGATTCATACCGTCATGCCAGCGAGGTGGATGTGTTGGCGTTTGGCCTTGGCATTGCGCTGGGGCTTTTGCTCGGCGTGGTTCCCATCCCTTTGCCCGGCGGCGCAACGATGAAGCTGGGCGTGGCTGGCGGCCCGCTTCTGGTGGCGCTGGTGCTGGGCGCCATGCAGCGCACCGGCCCACTGGTGTGGACCGTGCCGTATGGCGCAAACCAAACCTTGCGCCAAATTGGGCTGGTGTTTTTTCTGGCGGGCATTGGTGTGAATTCTGGGTTTGCGTTTGTCAATACCATCGCGCAGGGTGGGGCGTTGCCGCTTCTCATTGGCGCGGGGATCATCGTGGTGGTGAGCGGCGTGGCGATGCTTTGGCTGGCAAATCGGTATCTCAAAGTGCCGTATGGCGTTGGGCTGGGCATGTTGGCTGGGTTGCAAACTCAGCCTGCGGTGCTTAGCTTTGCCGCGCAGCAAACCGGCGATGACGTGCCCAACACCGGCTACGCCGCCGCCTTCCCGGTGGCGATGGTGCTAAAAATTATTCTGGCTCAGGCGTTGCTCCTTTTACCAAGATGAAATGAGCGCTCCGGTCGCTTCGCCCAACTCGTTGGGCCGCGGCCGGAGCGCTAAAACAAATGACCGCATTTCTTCGCCGCGACCTGCCCGCCATAACCGCGCTTGCGGTTGTGTGGATGGCCTTCTTCTGGCGCGTGCTCATCGCGCCAGCGGCAGACCGCATGAACTTTGCCGCGCCGGGCGTTTCCGCGTGGCCGGTGTTGATGGCGCTTGTGGCGGTTTTTGGCTTATTCCGGCTGATGGGTTTTGTGCCAGTTGCGGCGGTCTTTTGCGCCATCACGCTTGGGTTTAACGGCGCATTTCTCTCGCTCATCCTCAACGCCCCGCGCCCGCTTTGGCAATTACTTTACCCCGGCATGGCCGCGCTGGTTTTTGTGGTGGCGGAAGTGCAAATGCAAAAGACGGAAGACGGGAGACGGAAGACGGCGACAAAACCTCACAGGTTTGCCAAACCTGTGAGGTTTAATGCGCTCTCTCCCCGCCAGCGCGTTGCCTTGCGCAAAATGGCGCATCGCGTGTTGGCGTTGGCTGGTGTGGCATTTTTGGTCATGTGCGCCATTGCCGTGTTTATTCACCTGCTTGTTCCCGAGTTCAAAAATCTCGGCGCAGAAAATGACCGTCTCGCGCTGGCGGCGCTTGCGCTGGCGGGCGCGGGCACGGCCCTGCTCTGGCGCGCGAGCGCGGCCAAACCACCCGCGCTTTGGCCCATTGCTGCCATCGCGCTAAACGTGTTTGAGCTGTTCACCGCCAGTCACTTTTTGGGGATGGCGAAGTAAAGGCATTAATTAACGTGAGTTTTGGGTAAGCGTGTAGCGCGCTCAGAAGTCGGACTGCTAAGGCTTGGGCAGGTCGCAAACTTGCCTGTCAAGCAGTCCGACTTCTTGATTTTCGCCCGATTCTCTAAACCTCGTTCTTATCCAAAACTCACGTTAATTACACGCCTTTCCGGTTTGCACTTCAAAGCAAAGCCCATCGCCTTCTACCCGTGAACCATCTTGGCGGAAGGCGGGCAAACGCTCTCCATTGGTGTAATCGTAAATGCCCAAATAAAGTTTTGCATTGACCAAATTCGCGCTTGGCGCAAGCGTGATTGAGCGGTGGTCGGTGATCCATTTGTCTGCGGGCAAACTGGAAAACTGCACAAGCCCGCCCAGCAAAGCGCCATCGCTTTGCCCAATTTTCGCGCCGTTAGCATCAAAAACCTGCGCGAACATGGAAAGCGTAGGCTTGGGTGTTGTGTCGCTTTGTTTATGCCATGACGTTGTAACCCACAACTTGTTCTTATCCAGATCGAACCTGCCGAATCCAAAAACAAACGAGCCAATCGTTGCGCTTTTGTCTCTGGCCGATGCGTTAATTGAAAGACCGCCCACTTCCTCGGTTTGTAAAACATCGCTCACAATTTTGGTGATGAGCACATGCTCGGCTTTCATTGCCGCCTGGCTCAAAGTAGTTGCATCTGGTTTGTCTCCCCAGCCGCCCACCAGCAAATGCGCGGGTTGAAACGGCGTTTGCATTTGCGCCATTTGCACTACGCGCGAATAAGCCATATTTGATTCGACTAAATCATCGCCTTTCACATATGGCGCCATCAAAATAACGCCTTCTTTGCCCAGCGGAAATTGTTTTGTTGAATAAGCAGCCCATTCCGGCAAGTTGATGGCGAGGATGTTTCTATCTGGCGCAGTGGCCTCAGACGCTTGCAAAATTGCCCTCACCGGCTCATTCGCAATTTGCAAAAGTCCAAGCTGGTTGCTGGAATAGGCGTAGGTCGAGATCAAAATCCCCGCGCCTAGCAGGATGTTGAGCAGATGCGGCTGAGCCAATATGGCTGCCAGCGTGATTGCCACGCCCGCCGAGGCCACGTAAAACACGCGCGGGGCGTTATCCACGTAATAGGTTGGAAGGCGCAACACGGGCAGCGCTGCCCCTGCGCCAAAAAATAGCAACCCCAGCAAGATCGGCAATCGGCTGGTGCGGGTTCGCGCGGTCAGCGCGATTCCCATCGCCAAAAGCGCCCCAGCCGCCAGCACCTGCGCGGGGTTGTTTTGCGCCCCGGCCAGTTGGTGGATGGGCCACGCGGCGGGGTAGGCCAGACTTTGCAGCGCGAATAACGCGCGGTCAAACGCATCGCTCAGCGTGAATTGAAACTCCACGCTCTCGCCTTTTGGAATGAGAAAATATATGGCCGCGTACGCCGCGCAAAAGCCCAGCACGGCCAGCGTACCCCAGAAGTAGGGGCGAGGCACGACCTCGCCCGCGCGGGTGCGCACCCAAACCAAAATTTCGTAGACCACACAAAACCCGGCCAAACTTAGGCCAATCTCATTGGAGAAAAACGAAAGAATTGCAAAAACTACGAATCCTAAAATGTTGGTCGCAGGTTTGCCCTTGCTATTTCTGAACGCCAAATACCGAAACATGGCGAGCCACGCAAACAGCAGCGCGGTGAGGTGATTGAGACCGGCGGGCAAGGCCACCGCCTGCACAGAGAAAGGGTTGACCGCGAACAAAATCCCCGCGATGACCGCCGTCCTCGTGTGATCTTTGCCCAGCATGGCGCGGATTAGCCGAATGAGCAAAAGCGAGTTGGCGATATGAACCGCGATGCACGCCACGTGCTGAACCAACGCGCCATACGCCCCAAACACCGTGCCCACCTTGTACCAAGCCAAATACAACGGGCGGTAATACCCAAAGTTGGCGGTGTTGGTGAACAGCTCCAGCCAGCTAAAATCGCGCACAAGGCGCATGCCCCAGGCGTCATCAAACGAGACCGGCACAGCCAGCGTTTGCCAATAGATGCACACCACCAGCACGGCAATCAATGCCCCGGCAAGCAGCGTCGCCCGCCGATTTATCCATCCCAAAAATGCAGAAAACATGCGCATAAGATTGTAACTGCTAGAATCGTCAAGATGTTGGTTTGGATAAAACAGAATCGCACGGCGGTGATGGTTGGCGCGGCCATTTTGTTGGTGGCGGCGGTTTTGCGCCTCAATCGCCTTGACCTGATTGATTACCGTTTTGACCAGGCGTATCCCTTGCAATATGCGCTGGATATTGTGTCTGGCCGAACGCTTTGGGGCGCGCAGCCGCACGGCTCGGTGGGGGCGCACCCGCCCGCGTATTTGTATGTCATCGCGCTGGCGTATGTGTTCACAAAAAAGTTCATCGCCATCATCGCGTATCGCGTTTTGCTAGATGTGCTGGGCGTGGGCTTGTGCTGGCTGATTGGGGCGCGGTATTTCAACATGCGCGCCGGGCTGATGGCCGCCGCGTTGTATGCGATTGGGCCGTGGGCCATCCAATTTGCGCGCATTACCTGGCCCGTGCCCCAGCCGGTCTTCTCGGCGCTTTTGTTGATTGGCCTTTTGGAAATGACGGCCCGCCGCAATTCGTGGGGATGGGCGATTGCGGGGTGGGGCATCGCGCTGGTGGCGGGTGTGCACATGGGCGGCGAATACATCCTGCCCGTTGTTCTCATCGGTTTGTGGATGGGTCGCCGGTCATTCAAACTTGCGCCTGCGCTGGTGGGGCTTTTGCCCATCGTGGCCGTCGCCGCGCTGTTTTTGTCACACGAGGCCGCGCACAACTTTGAGGATATTCGCGGCTATTTGGCCGCCCTTTCCGAGCCAGCCACGTTTAGCACAAAGGTCATTTACAACGTGCTCAAACTCTCTGGCGGGTTTGAGATCGGCGACCTAAGCGGCAAATCGTTTGAGCTTTGGTATGACGGCGTTGTTTCGCGCTCGTGGTTTTTGCTGGATGACTTTCAACGCGCGTGGTTTGCGCTTTCGTTTGTTGGCATTTTTGCTGCCTCAATTTGGTTTGTGGCGCGGCGCAAAAGCGGTTTTTGGCAAAACGCTTTGCTCATTTGTCTCTGGGTGTTCATCCCCGTAATTTTGCAATTGCGCACCACCCGGCCGGTCGCCATCCAATACATGCCGGTGGTTTTGCCAGCGCCATTTTTGCTGATGGCGCTCCTGGCCGACCAGCTTTTGCGTTTATCTGTGAGCCGCGCCGTTCGCATACCCATCACCCTGATTGTGAGCTGCGCGTTTGCGGTGGTGATGGGTTGGCAGGTGTTCAGCACCTTGCGCTTTACAGATTTTGTGAACACGCATGTGACCACGGGCGTTCCGGTTCGCGCCGCGTTAGAGACGCATGACATGGCGCAAGAGACCATCAGCCAAAAACAAGCCAGCGATGTCACGCTGGTGATACACGATTTCCCCACGCCCTGGAACGAGCAAGCGACCATCATGCGCACGGTCAACGCGGATGTGCCGTATCGTTTTCTCAACTCAGACGGCGATGGGTTCACGTATCGCGCGCAGGGCGGCACACAGTTTATTTTTACACCCGGCGCGCAGCCAATGCTGGAGCGCGTTTTGGCGCAGGCCAGACTCACTTCCTCGCAAATCATGTCCATTGAGACCGCGCCTGGCTCTGGCGTGTGGTATGCCTATTTGCGGCTCAACCAGCCGCTCGGTTTGGATGGCTTTTCGTCCGCGCCTCACGCCGTTTTTGATAGCGGTGTTTCGCTGGATCAAATTCGCATGACGTACCCTGCGCCAGAACAATTGCATGTGGAAGTTATTTTGAACGTGGACAAAACCCCGCCAGAAAATGTGGATTACCACTGGTATATCCACGCCTTTGAGGGTGACGCAAAAATTGGTCAGACCGACATTGCAGGTGTGCATCCATCCTCGTGGCGGGCGGGCGACAAAATTTTTCTGGCGTTTGACCTCGCCGCGCCGCCGGTTGCCCAACCCTCTGCGCGTTTTATCCGGTTGGGCAGTTACACCTTCCCAGATGTCAAACCGGTGATGGCGACTTTGCCCAGCCAAGCCCCGGCGGGGAACATCGTTTTGCCGTTGCCGAAATAATTTAGCGCCCGGAGCGCTCTGCCCAACTTGTTGGGACGCGCTCCGGGCGCTTGGATTAACTCGCAGGGCACTGCGCCATGCGTTGAACGGGAATGCTGATCTGATTGCCCTCCCACTCGCGGCCATCCGCGCGGAAGGCTGGCAGGCGCTGGCCGCCCTCGCGGAAATACACACCAATTTGAATCGCGTTCAGCGCGTCCAGCGCATCGCTTGTGATCACGCGCGTCTCGCGCAGGCGCATGCTCGCGGGGAATTGGCTCACGGGCAACAAACCGCCCAGCGGGTCTTTATCGGCCACCAAAATTTGTTTGCCAGATGAATCCACGCCGTGCACAAACACCGCCGCCGATTGGGCAAACCCACTGGCTGCGCTCCATGTCAAATCCACATGCAAAACGCCTTCGCAAACGCTGGCGCGGGCATCCTCCAAAAATACCAGCGCCGCGCCGCTGGCAAATTTGGCTTGCGCGTTTGCGGGCGCAGATGCATTGCGCTCAATCACGCCCAGCCGCTCCATCCGCAAACCGGGCGGGTCGTAATCAAAGCGGTAAATTAAATTGGATTGCAACGCTCGCGCCAGCAACGCGCCATCATCCGCTGGGTCGCCAAAAATGGCGTAATTCCAATTTGTCCCGCGCGTGAATTGGCGATCTGGTTCGCCAAACGCGGTCTCGCGGTTGAGCAGCGACGCCGCATGCAAAACGTTTTGCGTCTCGCGCACAATGCCGGTGGTGGAGGATGGCCAGGCCCAAAGCGGCGTGGCATCGCCTGCCCGTGCGCCATACTCCCAAATGGGCATTCCTTCTTGCCCCAGCGGGAAAGTTGGGTGCGTGGCGTAATTCTGAAACGAGGAGTTGACGATCAGCACGCGGTCATTGGGCTTGGAAGCGCGCATATCCACCGTGATCATATTGAGCGCGGGCGTGAGCCGCGCCGCTTCGTTCAAGCGGTCTGCGGCAAACCCAACAAACTTTGTGGCGGTAAGGGCAAAAGCCGCAACCAAACCCATCTGCAAAACACGCCTTGACTTGAACACCCGCCACAAAGCCACAAGACAAATTGCCCAAATCACGCTGCCGCCAATGGCTGGCAAATAATGGGCGCGCGGGCTGATGGCAACGTAATCTTTCTCGACAATTGACGAGGGGATGATGGAGCCGAGCCACCACATTAAACCCGCGAGGAAGATGGGCGTGGTTTTGGCGCGGCGGGCCAGCAGGCTGATGGCAACCGCGACCAGCGCGGCCAAACCGATGAGCGCAAACTGCAATGGCTGGCCGCTCATCCCATCAAACGCGGGCCGCAGCCAAATGAGGATAAAACTGCTCAGGCTTTGCGAATGGGTCGCCACGTTTTGCAAAACGTCCGCTGGGCTTAAACCAAAACTCTCGCCGCCGTTTGTCCATTTTGTAATGAGCGCAAAGCGGTAATAAAACGGGTATCCCATCGCCACCAGCAAGGGCAGCAGGCGCGTGATTGGTTTAGCGGTCAGACCATTTTTTAACGTCAGCACAAGTTCCATCACCAAAATGAGGCCGCCAAACACAAAACCAGCCTCGTTGCTGAGACACGAGAGCAAAAGCAAAAACGCGCTCAAAATGCCCAACCATGTTCCCTCTTTCTTTGGGGAGGGGCGTGATCTTCGCGCCGAAAGATATGCGTGCGCCGCCGCCAGGCCAAACAATGCCATCAGCGGGTGCACCAGCGCCGATGCCCAAAGCACGGCCTGATAAGAAAGCGGGAACAGCCCAAAGATCAGCGCGGCCAGCGCGGCCACATCTTTGCGCGGCTGACCCACCCGCCGCGAGAATCGCATCCAAAGCGAACCGACCAAAACGGTGTTCAGCGCGTGCGCGGCCAAATTCCAAAAATGCAAAATGGGCGCGTCAAACCAGCCAAATAAATCGCGGGTCAAAATCCAGGGGATGTAGCTGATGGGCCGATGGTGTCCATCTCCAAACGGGCGATTCTCAAAAACGGTGAGCAAATTGCGGGCGCTCACGGGCGGCATCAGCACCGCGTCATCGTGAAAAGGCATGAGGCGCAAGGCGGGCGCATACATGGCAAACACAAACAGCACAACCAACGCCATCGCCAACCACCACGCATGGCGCTTGAAAAATTTATTCATCACCGAGGGCAATCATAGCCTGTGGCAAAATCACCTTGTTTGATGAAGTCCGAATTTAAAAATCGCATCGCCCTGGCCGCGCTGGTTGTGGCCTTTTTGTGGTTGTGCGCGTATTACAACTTTTCGTTGCCCTTGTTCGAAGGGTATGATGAAATCTCGCATTACCGCGTGGCCTCGTATTACGCGGATCATTTTGCGTTGCCCGACCTGACCCGCGCGCCCTCGCACGAGGCGCACCAGCCGCCGCTGTATTACGCGCTGGGCGGCATGCTTATTCGTGGCATTGACCGAAGCGATCTGGACGCAACATTTCAAGTGGACCCCAACGCCGGGTTGAACCATCGCCAAAACGGGATGCCAACGGATGCCTCGTTTGCGCCCAGCGGCACAACGCTGGCCGTGCGGGTGTTGCGGGTGTTCTCCTCGCTTCTTGGCGCGGGATGCGTTTTGCTCGCATACGCAATTGCCTCGCGCCTCACGCGCTCGCGCGGGGCGGGGCTGCTCGCGGCGGCTGTGTTGGCCTTTAACCCCAAATTTATTTATCTGAGCAGCATGGTGAGCAACGATGTTGCCACCGCCTGCGCCGCCGCGCTGGCCTTGCTGGTGATGACGCGCCTCGTGACTCAATCTTCCCGCGCCAGCATTTGGCAGGCCCCGCTTTTGGGCGGGCTGATTGGGCTTGCGGCGCTTTGCAAGTTGAGCGGGGTGGCGTTGCTTTTGCCCGCCGCGTTTGCCATCCTGCTGAGCGAGCTAAACGCCAAACCGCGTTTTAATTTTGCCGCGCTGGTGGCGCGTGGCTTGCTGGCGCTGATAGGTTTTGCGTTGGTGGCGGGGTGGTTTTTTGCTTATCAATTTTCAAAATATGGCAACCCGCTGGCAATGGCGCAGGTGAACGCGCTCAATGTGTTTTCTCTGCGGCCCGCGCCGCTAAACACCGCGCAAATTTTGGCCGCGCTGCCGCCCATTTTGCCCACCTTTTGGCAGGTCAACACCCCATCCATTCAACCTTTGGTGGATGGCTTTGCCGCGCTGGTTTTGCTGTTTGCGCTGATGGGTCTTGCAAAGTCGCGCGCTTCTCTCCCGCTGGGGAAAGTCATCGCGTTGTTTGCGGTTGCCATCGCCGCCTCGGTCATCGCGCTGGTTCCCTGGATGCGCGATTACGGCGGCACCGAGGATGCGCGGCTGCTCTCGCCCGCGTTTATCAGCGTTTCGGTTTTGGTGGGGATGGGGTTGTATTTGATTAGCGAGCAGGCCTTTTTGAAAAGCCTGGCCGTTGGCATGTTTGCTATTTGGGCTGCCCTTGTTCCGCTGGTTGCCATCCGCCCAAATTACCCGGCGTTGCCCGCGATGCCAGCCAGCCAAATTGTGCGGCATGTCTCGCAAACAGAGCTGGCCGCGTTGCCGCCGTTTGCGCCGGTGCGGTTTGAGAACGGCATCGAGCTGGTCTCGGCGCAGGTCAAAAACGTGCGGCTGGGCGCGGGCCAGCCCTTGCAAGTCGCGCTCGTTTGGCGGGTGTTCCGCGCCCCAATTCAATCGTATGACTTCACGCTGGATGTGATGGACGCGCAAAATCGCTCGCTGGGGCATTTGAACGCGCCGCCGCTGGACGGCAAACGCGGCACAAACTTGTGGCAAGTGGGCGATGTTTTTCGCGATGAGGTGAGCGTGAACACGCAAAACCCATCGCCCAGCCAGCCCGCGCTGGCCAGCGTTTATTTAGGATGGCATGCCTCCGACCCGCCAAACGCCATCATCCAGCCAGAAGGCCGCAGTGAGGCCAGCGTGCCATTGGGGCAAGTCAAACTTCGGGCGCAAAACGCCGCTGGCCGCGACCCCATCACCAAATTGCAAGTGAAATTTGGCGAAGTGATTGAACTGGGCGGCTATGATTTGACCGGCAACCAACTTGTGCTGTTTTGGCGCGGGCTGGCCGCGCCAGAGAAAGCGTATAGCGTGTTTATTCATGTGCTGGATGCCAGCGGCGTCATCGTGGCGCAAGCCGATGGTCAGCCCAGTTTGCCCACCTCGTTTTGGGATGCGGGCGAGCAAGTGATTGACGCGCGCCAAATTGCCATCCCGCAAAATGCGACCAGCGTTCGGGTGGGGTTGTATGACCCCGCCGGTGGCGCAAGGCTGCCCGCGCTGGGCGCAGATGGCAAAACCTGGCCGGATAACAGCGTTTTGATTTGGAGCAAACCCGCGCCATGAGTAAGTCATTCGGCGTTCGGGGCGGTCGCGCCGCTCCAAGCGCTAAACTTCTTGTCATCCTCATTCTTCTGGCCGCGTTTACGGCGCGGGCGCAAAACCTGGCGGCGCAAAGTTTGTGGTACGACGAGGGTTACACCGCCATGTTTGCGCGGTTGCCCTGGGCGCAAATTCCGGCGCTGGCCGCCCAGCGTGAGCTAAACACGCCTTTGCATTATTTGTTCTTCAAGGCATGGGCGTTGTTTGCGGGCGATGGCGAATTCGCCGGGCGGTTGTTCTCGGTGTTTTGCGGCGTGCTCACGGCGGCGGTGGCCGCGCGGCTGATGGGGTCACAAAAGTTGCGTTGGCCTGCGCTGGCGGCAACCCTGCTCATCGCGTTTTCTCCGGTCACCATCGCCTCCTCGCGTGAGTTGCGCATGTATGCGTTGGCAACATTGTTCGCGTTCGCCTCTGTGATGGGGTTGTGGCGGGCGTTGCGCCAGCCCAGCCGCAAAAACTGGGTGATTTGGGTTGCGCTTTGCCTTGCGGCGTTTGGCTCGCACGTGCTCACCGCGTTTGTCATCGCGGGGCAGGGGTTGGTGGTTTTGTTGTTTGGCGGTCGGGCCGCTAAAGCCGCCCTTGGAATGCTGGGTCTCATCATGGCTGGGGTCGCCATCTTTCTCATCTCGTTTTTTGGCGGATATGGCACAAACTTTGGTGATCGCCTCAATTTTTTTAACACCATTGCCCAAAGTTTTGGCGCAACTTTGTTTCTTACGGGTGATGCAAGTTTTGTTGGCGCAGCGGGCATTCTTTTTGCTGCCTTAATTTTGGCCGCAGGTGTGGCCGCGCTAACCCGAAAGCCATCCGAACGATGGCCGTTTGTATTTGCGCTGATTGCGTTTGTGGCGGTGGGCGGCATCGCGGCATTTTGCGCGTTCACGGGCAAATTTGCCCCGCGTTATGCGGCGGTGGCCGCCCCAGAAATGCTGCTTGCTTTGAGCATGACGATTTTGGCGTTTCGAAGGGACATCGGCCAAAAAGTTGGGCTTGTTGCGCTGAGCGTTGTGTTGGCTGCGGCATGGGGGGGCGCGGCGCAGAGCCATCCCCAAAAACCGAATGAGGATTTTAGAGGTGTGGCCCAGTTTTTGCGCGCCAATGTTCAGCCCGATGAAGAGATTTTGCTTTTGTCTGGGCATTTTGCGCCCGCGGTTGAGTATTATTTTGGCAATCGGGGGTGGGCGGCTTTGCCCGATGATCCCGTGCTAAATGTGGCGCACGCGATGGATTACGAACTGACTGCGCCAATGCTTAACCGCGCGTTGGCGGGCAAGCACGGGGCGTGGCTGCTGCTTTGGCAAAACGGCACGGTTGACCCCACGGGCCTGACAATGGATTTGTTGCGGCGTCAGTCTCCACTGTTTCAGGCGGCCTCCCAAACTGATGAATTTTCTGGGCTGCAACTTTTGCATTACCGCTTTAATGGCGAATACGAGCCACTGCCAGAGGCGATGCCCGCGTTGAACTCGCGGGTGGAGCAGGTGGGCACGGCGCGCGGCCTGGGTGCGCTTGGGTGCGCTCAACTGCGCATTCCCCGCGCGGGCGATGGCTTTTTGGAGGTGTTTTGTTTCTGGCAGATTAAGCCGTGGGTGGTGTTGCCTTGGAATACGCAAGTGTCTTTGCGGTTGAAGGACAATGCGGGCCGCCAGGTTTTGCAGTTTGATCAAAATCTTGTTACGCTGGGGCTAACATCGCAAAAGTTCGAGAAGCCGTTTGTGGGGTTGTATGAAATTCCCTTGCCTGCGGATGTGGCTGCGGGCAAATACGACCTTATCGCCATCCCCTATTTGCCAGAAGGGCAGCTTGCGCCAACCATGACTACACAGGTTGAGATTTTGACAAAATAAAACAGGCCTGACCTTTTGGGCCAGACCTGTTTTGCTTGCGCGAAGGTAAACTCGCGTTACGGAGTTGAGGTGAAGTTTTCTGGATGGGCGATGGGGTCTGTGAGCGGCCAGCCCTTCTCGTCTACTTGAATATCTGCGCCGAATTCGCATTGCACTTTGACAGGTTTTTCATCTGTCCAGGTGTAGGAGAATGCTGGACCGTTGTAGGTAACTTTAAGTCCATAAAATCCCTTGCCAATACTTGTATAGGTGCCCTTGCCAAATTCGCCGGTTGCGCCCACTGCGCCAGAGTTGGCGCCTTGCGGGCAGCCGCAGGTCTTTGTGCCACCACCTGTGCAGTCTCTGCCCAGAAGCTGGAAGCTGAAAGTGCCGCCGGTCATGCCCCACCAGTAATAAGGAACCTCGCTGCCCCAGAACACGCCACCACAAAGTTCGCATGGGCCTGGGTAGAACCGCGGAGAGACTACACCAGAAGCCGAGCGGGTGATCCAGAACTTGTAGGGGTCGGTGATGTTATACGCAGGGCCGGGATAGGGTGGATTCGCGCCCGTGTCGGCATCTTGCCGCACAAACACACGCACGTAATAGCGATCACTGGGCAGCTCTTGCACGCCCTCCAGCCAATAATTTCCCTTACTGGCGCGGTTGCGGATATTTAACCAGTTGCCTTCAGAATCCAGTCGGCGGATATCGGAGCAACTTGGGTTGGTGGTGGTTAGCGAGTTGGAGCGCCAAATTTCGACCTCTACGCGCATATTTGGTTGTGTGTAGCTGGTGTTGCTTCGCGTAGGCACATCGGTGATGATGAGTTGCGCGAGGCCATTATTCAAGCTGTTGTTTGCTGTGAGGTCTATGTAATACCAATCTTCATTGTCATTTACAAAAGATTGATATTGCGTGTCCAGATTGATGGGCAGCGCAGTGCAAGACGTGTTGTTTGGTTCGAACGAGTTGAGCGTAGCCGTGCCAACTGTGGCCATAAAGATGTACGCCTGACCTGAGTTGGCCGTGGCCAAAACTCTTGCGTAATACACGCCGGGTAACAGATTGTTTGCACCTACCGCAGTTGCCGCAGATGTCAAGCTAACCGCGGTTGGTGTGGTGTCGCCAACTGTGTTGCAATCTGTGTTGGCAATTGGGAAGAACTGCAAGACCCCGGTTCCTGCGAATCCTGTCACCGTCATGGCGATGGAGCTTGTGGTGGGCACGCTAATTGCAAACCAGTCCTGTGAGTCATCGTCGCGGCCAATATAAGTTTCCCCAAGAGCCGCCGCGGTCGCCGCGCAAGCGGTGTTGTTGGGCTCAAGCTCACCCAACAAGGTGGCGTATGTCCAGTTAAAGGCATAGGTTTTGCCATTGGGTATAGTGCTGATGATGTGGACGTAATAATCCTCGCCCTCCACAACATTTTGCACAATCACCGGATTGCTGGAGGCTGGCAATGATGCAATTTGCACAATCTGTGTGTTGCTGCAATTTGATCCACTTCTCAATTCAATGTAAGCCAGCGTTTCAAAACCCGTAAGAGAAATGGAAATGGTGGAATTGGCGCCAACACTTAGCTTGAACCAATCATTTAGATCGTCGTTCTGACCAATATAGGTTGAATTGGCCGCGGCTACGGTTGCGTCGCAAGCGGTGTTGTTGTTTTCCAACAATCCGGGCTTGTTGATGAGCGGCAAAAATAGGTTCATCTGCCGCACGGCCTTGTAGCGGGGACTGAAATCTGCTGTGCTACCGCCAGACGGGAAGATGAAAAATTGAATATCTTCCCCGGAGGTCACCATTGGTATGGATGCGCCTGTGATTCTTGCGCCACCAGCTGTGGCAACTGCGGTGGCGGGAAAACTTTGCGTGTTTCCAGAAGCTGGGTCATAAAGAAAATACCCTGCAGAGGCCAGGTTAGGCGTAAATGGCAAAAGCACTTCTGCGGTGATGGTGAATTGAGTGGTGTTTACAGGGAAAGTAAACACCGTGCCCGCGCCGGGTGTCCAAGTTCCTTCGGGTGTTTCAGGAGAAGACATCAAGGTGGAATCTGATGCTTGTGGCACCGTTCGCGCAAAAGCAGGCTGGCTGGTCAGCGACGATAGGCCGGACAGCAAGACAAGCCCGATTGCGGGCAAACTAAGCGCGCGTTTTAATAGGGATGGTTTAGGGTTATTGTGCATATCTTTACCTCATCTATGGAATTCGCTGCGCGCTCTGCTTACATTCCAGTGGCGCGGCAAGCTTGGTCATGCTCTAAAGAACCTTTGATGCAGACCATTGCGCTAAATATAGCAGAGCGGCTCTTTTTTTCTGTTCACGCGCTCAGGTTTTTCATTGGGCGCACAGGCCGATGGGAACGACAACCTCCTCGCCTTCCCATAACCCGCCGCCATCTCGCATGGCCTTAAATCGCTGGCCGTTGGAACGCGCATACAACCCCAGTTTGATTTGAGTTGCGTCTGCTGGCCCGGCCAAAAGGCGCGTTTCGCTAATTTGGGTGTTGGATGGAGCGGCGTTGACCGCCAAAGCGCCATCCAGCAAATCTTTGTCTGCCGCGCCAACTTCCTTGCCAGCTCCATCCACCAAATGCACAAAGATGGCCGCCGGCTCACCGCCGCCCGAAAAGCCATCCCATGCCAAATTAAGCTGCACCTGCCCGCCACACCGCGCCGCCTGCGCCGAGATAAGCCGCGCCTGCGCCGCGCCCAGGCTAAACGCAGCCAAAGCGGGTGGGGCAGGTTGTTTGGCCGGATGGATCTCCGCGAGGCGCGTCATGCGAAAACCCGGCGCGTCGTACTCAAAGCGGTAGATGAAATTGGCTTTCAGCATGGCCTCGCGCAATCCGGCGTTATCCACCTGCCTGCCAAACACGCCATATCGGAACAAGCCGCCTTTGGTGAATAAAAAATCGGGTGTGCGAAATTCTGTTTCGCGGTCGGTCAAGCTGGCTTCGTGCATCACGGTGCTGGTGGCGCGATGGATTCCACTTAGGCTTTGCGGCCACCACGCCGCCATGTCATCGGTGGCATAGTAATACATCCACGTCGGCAAACCTTCGCGGCCCAAAAAGAACGCGGGTTTGGTCGTGAGGTTGACAAACGGCGTGTTGATAAACAGCAAGCGATCATCGGGCTGCGAGCGTTTCAGATCCGCATCCAGCATTTGCATGGGCGGGGTGAGGCGGGCATTCTCGTTCAGCCGTGCCGCGATGAACTGGGTTGACCACGCCAGCCAGAGGCCGCATCCAACCGCCAGCAAAATTCGCACAATCTTGCCCACTCCTAACCCTTCCCGGCGGGAGGGGAAAGCCAGCGCCGAAGTTAGCAATCCCCAAAACAACGCCGCGCCGATGGTGGCGGGGTAAAGCAGGCGCGGGCCATCCAGCAAATAGCGCTGGCTGAGCATGAGCGAAGGCAACGTGCCCAGTGCCCACACCGCAAGAATGACCGCACCCGCTAAAACCTTGCGGGTTTTGATGAGGATGGCGATTGCCAGCGTCATCCCCAAAACAAAAATGCCAAACACAATGGACCAGCCATCAGTCTCGCCAACGTTGAACAGCGGGCGGAAAATGGCGCTGGGCCAGATCATGAGATTTTGCAGATGATATGCGATCTTGACCGGCCACTCGGCAAGACCGCCCTCTAACAAAAGCGAGTTTGAGCTTGTCCACGCGGTTTTGAGGAACACGCGGTAAAACACAAAATAGGCGGCGGCGCAGGCGAAGAAAAAAACGGAAGACGGAGGACGGAAAACTGTTTTAGCCGTCTCCAGTCCTCCGTCTTCCGTCCTCTTTGCAGCCATCTTAGCCGCCTCTGCCCAGAGCAAAAACGCGCCATACACCGGGCCTTGTTCGTGGCTAAGGCAGGTTAGCGCGAGCAAAACCCCCACCACCAGCAAGCCCGTGCGCCGCTCGCGTCCGCCATCTGGCAAACGCAAATAGGCCAGCGTGGTGGCGAGGCCAAACATTGCCACTTGCGGGTGCACTTCTGCCGCCGACCAAAGCACGGCCTGAAACGCCAGCGGCCACAACCCAAACAGCGCGGCGCTCACAACAGCCATCAGCGTTCCACGCAGATGAAACATCCGCGCCAGCCGGAGCGCCATCGCCCCAACCAGCGCGGTGGAGATGACGTGCACAAAGACGTTTAGCGCGTGCAGCATGGATGGCAAATACCAGCCAAACAAAACTTGAATAAAAATCCAGGGCAGGTAGCCCACTGGCCGGTAATGCCCAAAGATAAGTGAATATGGGTCGTAGCGATTTTCGAAAATGCTAAACGGGGTTACACCGATGAGTTGGATGACCTGCGTGGCGTCGTCATTCATTGGCATCAGGCGGATGGCGGGCGCATATACCGCGAACACCGCGAGAACGACGAGGAGAAGTGCATAGCGCTCAGGTCGCTCGCAGCGCCCTGAGCGCTTAAAAAACTTCATGGCTTCACCGCCACATCGCCCAGCGCAAACGTGTCGCCGCCAGAATCCACCGCAAACCGCTGGCCGGTGGCGGCATTGTAAAAACCGGTGGTGATGTGAAGCGTGGCGGGCGCGTTTTGTGGCACGGGCAAAACAAAGCGCTCAGTCACGCACTCGCCGGGTTGCCAAAAATCGGTGGGGTAAAAACCGCGCGCCGGGGTGTGGTCATCTTGGGTGATTGGTTTTCCGCTGGCGTCTAGCGCGTGCACAAACACCGTGGCGTTTTTGCCGTTATTGCGCCACATTTCGTAGGTCAGGCTCACGGTCAGGGGTTGCCCGGCGCTCACTTGGGATGGCATCTCGATCTGGCGCAGCCCTATGCCATCAAACATGGCGAGGGCGGGCTGCCAATGCACCGCCATCGTGGCGCGTTCGCCCAGCCGGAAGCGCCCAACGATGGGCGTGATGGGCTTGCCGTTTGCGTCTTGCGCGGGCAGTTGCGCACCCTGCGCAATGTTTGGGAATCCGCTTTGGGTGGGCGTGAACACGGCCTCGAACACATTCACTTGCAGTTGCGCCAACGTGGGCAAAGTGGCGCACGGTTTCTCAATCAAAATGTCGTAGGTCTCGCTCCACGTGTCGCCGGTTTTCCAATTTGTAGATGGGTAATTGCCGCTGGCAGGGAAGCGGTTCATCGCGCCCAAAACTTGCTGGTCTGCGCCCAAAACAGCCACAGAAAACACAAGCTGTTTTGGGGATGGAGCCGCGGCCTGCCAGGTCGCCTTCACCCGCGCGTATTGGCGCGTGCCTTCGCGGTCGGGCAGGTAGACGTTTTGCGCCTCAATGCCCACCAGTTTTGCCGCGCCGCCAAACGTGAGCAACGTCGCGCCTTGCGGCTGAGTTTGAACGCCCGCGGCATACGCAGGCCGAAGAATTGCAAACGGCGTTGCCAGCGCAAGCGCCATCAACAAAAGCGCCAGGCTGGTGGTGATGGGTTTTGCGGCGGTGAAAAACAACCCCGTGATTTGCAAAAACGCCCGCCAGCCATACGCCATCAGGCACACATACGCGGCCAGCGCGGGCATGAGGTAGCGGCCCGGCAAAAGCGCGGGGTCCTGGTAAAGGATGGCGCGGTAAACCGGCAAAATCATCATGCCCAGCCCAAGCACGGCCAGCAAACCAATCACCGCGCGTTCTTTCTTTGACCCGCGCAAAAATGCGAACACGCCGCCCATCAGGCAGAAAAAGCAAAACGCGGCCAAAAGGTCATACACCACGCCGGGGAATTGCACGTTGCCCCAGCCAAACGCGCCCCAAAATGTGCGGAAGGCGTTGATGAAAATTTGCGGCAGCCACTGGTCGCGCAAGCCCACCAAAATGCCCTCGCCCGCAAGGCTGGCCGGTTGCTGGGTGATGGGCGTGGCCTGGTTGCGGTCTACAAAAATTTTGCCGTAACGCAAAACATTGCTGGCAAAGTAGGGCGCGGCCAAAAGCGCGGCGGGCAGGCCGATGGCAGCCGCGCGGGTGATGAGTGTGCCCAGCGGCCAGCGCCCGCGCCGCGCGAGCGCCATCAGCCAGACCAGCGCAAACCCAACCAGCGCAAAGCTGCTGTTTTTAGAGAGCAGCGCCAGCCCCAGCGCAACGCCAACGAAAATAAATTCAACCTCGCGGGTTGGCCTGAAACGACTTGAGGAAGGCGAGTCTGTGAGGCCAACCCGCGAGGTTATATCTTCTTCACTCACCCAAATGCGAAGGCACGCATACGCGACGATTGCGCCGAGCAAACTAATCATCACATCGTTGTTCACCATGCTGGACATGAAGATGACCTGCGGGTTGAACGCCGCCAGCGATGCCGCAAATGCGGCGAACAAGCCATCGCCCAAAACCAATTGCGCGGTTTTGGCAATGAAGAAAATCATCAGCCCGCCCAGCAAAGCCGAGACCAGCCGCGCGGCGTGCAGCGCCAGAATTTCGCCGCGCCACGGGAAATCCTCGCCGGGGTCGCGCAGCAAAATGCGCTGGCCGCGCCGGTTTGTGCCATCAAAGGCGAACACGTTTACATCTGGTTTGGCATCGGCGGGGCGGGGCAGCCAGCCGGTGAGCGCGGCGCTCAGCGCGTAATACAGCGGCGGCTGATGCGATTGATCCAGCAGGGCGCGGTGCGCGTCATCGTTGGCGTTGGGCAGGGCCAAATTTTGGGCGATGAAGCTCACATAGGCAAAGTGGCCGGTCTCATCGTGCGCCTCGTAAGGCGGGTTTACCGCACCCCAAAACACGGCCAAAATAACGTGGGCCACAGCCAAAAAGATCGGCCATCGCTTGCTTGCAAACCGAATCATTGCGCGTATTGTCTCAAATTACGAATTGCAAATTGGCTGGTTTATGCGCGGGGAAGATAAAGCTGCACCGCAAAACCGGCGTCGCTCTCCACCACCTCATCGCGGTTAGGGAACTTCTCGGCAAGCGCGGCTCGCAGCGCAGCCATTCCGCGTGCGTGGCCTTCGTCGCTGTATCCCCATTGGCTGGAGTAAACCCGCCGCTCAAATTGCTCCATAAATTTGCGCGGGGTGGTGGTTGTTTTGTAGGCGATTGAGGCTTCCTCGCCCATTGGTTGCCAGCCGTGCGTTGCCAAAATATCACCGCCCCGCTCAGAGGCCCGGTTCAGGGTTGGCTTATTGGCCTGGGTTGCGTCTTGGTCTGAAGCCGCGCCGGTGTAAGCCTCGCGCGCAAAATTCATCTTGTCTTTGCCGTTTTTAGACATGCACGAAACAAGCGGCGCGCCTGTTTTCAAAATTCGGCGTGTTTCGTCCAGCGCCGCCGCCGCGTCCTCTACCAAATGAAAAATGTGCGAGGCGATGCAGGCGTCAAATGTGCGCGAAGGAAAAGGCAAGGCCGAGGCGGCGCCCTCGACCAGGTGAATGGCTTTGCCGCCCGGCTTGCCGCGCAACACATCCATCATCCCGCGCGAGATATCCAGCCCAAACATGTGAGGGGCAAAAGGCAAAAGCGGCAGCGCAATGCGGCCCGTGCCAATGCCGATCTCGAAAACGCGGGACGCAGAAGTTAGGCCCGCAACCTGATTGATTAACGCGGCGGCTTGCGATTCAACGCCGGGTGGAAACCCGCGTGTTTCATCGTAATAGCTCACAGCGCGGTCAAAGGAATTAGCGGGGGTGTTGGGTGTGCTCATGGTTTTTCAAGACAATTTTGTTCCACCGGGATGATAATCTCATCGCCGTCCACGCGCTTGCCGTTGGGCGCAAACGCCGCAAACTTCTTAACGCCATCCCGCGCATACAAACCCACATGCAACGATGCGATGGGTTTGTCGGTTGTAATCTCGCGGGTCTCGGTGGCGGCAACTTTTTGCGGCAAAAGGTCAATGGGCAAATAGCCGTCAAATAAATCGCGGTCGGCGGCCACCACCTGCTGATCTTGCGCGTTAAACCCGTGCGCAAAAATGCCGGTTGGCGATGACACGGGCACAACGGACAGCCACGTTATTTGCGCCGTAATTTTTCCGCCGCACGCGCGGGCGGGCGGTGCGGCCATCAAAATTTTGGCGTCTGGCCCAACCAGCGTGTAGGCATTGGGGATGGAATCCGCGCCGCGCAGAAGCCTGGCGATGCGCCATACGCGCAAGCCGGGCGGGGCGTACTCAAATTTGAAAGTTTCATCTGCGGCGAGGATGGCCGCGCGCAGGCCGTTGTCATCCACCTGCTCGCCATAATGCCCGTAATTCCAGTTGGGGTCGCGCGTCTCGGAGATGGGGTGATAAACGATCTTTGTTTCTCGCGCGGTGCGGGCGTAGGCATACAGCCATTCCCATCCTTGCGTGTCGCCGTGCTGGTAAATGGGCATGCCTTCTGCGCCAATGAGGAACCCGGATGTGTTTGGCGCATTCCACCAGGGCAAATTGATGAACAACGCTTTGGCGGCGGGGTCACTTTGGCGTAAGTCCGCGTCCAGCGTTTGCATCACAGGCGTCATGCGCTCGGTCTCGCGCAGGCGATCCAAAATAAAGCCCGCGCTCCAGATGAGGTTGAGACCGAGCAGAGCCGCGAGAGCCATCGCCAAAAAATTTTTAGATGAGAAATAAGAAATAAGAGATGAGAAAAGCGCGCCCCAAAGGATGGCGATGCCGGCTGAGGCGGCATACAACAAACGGGGGCCTTGAATGACATACACCGCTGGCAGCGTGAGGATAAATGGGAGCGAGACAAACGCCCACCACCCCAGACCCATCACCACCAGCTTGCGCGCGGCTTTGCGCGTGAGCAATATTGCGCCAATGACAACCAGCGCAAAACACGCGGCGATGATGGCGCTTCGCTGGTCGGGCAGGCCGATGATGGGCCGCAGCCACGCGGTGAGCCAGAGCGCCATCGCCTGCATGAAATAAACCGTGTTGGGCCAGGCGTTTTGCGCCATTTGCGCGGGCGCGGCCAGCAGCGAGGCGCCATCTGAGGTGGGGCTGTTTTGCAAGGAGACAAAACGCAGCGCGATGAGAAACGCCCCGCACAAAACGCCGACGAGCAGAGGTTGTTTTGCGCCCACGCCTTTGCCGCGAAGCAAAGAGAGCGCGGCGGGCGCGAGCGCCATCAGCCCGGCGAAGATAAAACCGGCCTCGTGGCTGAGACCGGCCAGCACGATCAGCGGCGCGGCCAGCCATGCGCGGTTTGGCGCTCTCAGGGCGATGAGAACCGCCGCGAGGCCAAAGAACATCATGACTGGATGGAATATTGAGCCAGCCCAAATCACATCTTGATACGACCAGGGGAACAGCGCAAAAATCAGCCCGCTGGTGATGGGAAATGCGGCGCTTCGAAAACCCATCCGTTGCCCCAGCGTTTTTGCCAGGCCAAGAACCAACGCGGTGTTGAGAACATGAAACGCCAGATTCCAAAAATGGATGATGGCGGGGTTGAACCAGCCAAATAAATCGCGGGTGAGCACCCAAAACAAGTTGGCCGCTGGCCGCCCAGTTGCGCCGCCCAATGTGCCGGTGAGAAAAAGCGAGACGATGTTTTGCGATTCCAAAAATTGCAAGTTCACCGCGTCATCGTGCAGCAACACAAGCCGCAGAACGCCCGCATACACCGCAAAGGCCGCCAGAATAACGAGGCAGGAAGAAATAAGAGATAAGAAATAAAAATTCTGGCGTATTTCCTGAAAAGCTGTTCTGACGAAAGATGAGGCCGATTTAGATTTTTTATCCTTCACCGCCGAGGCGCGGAGACGCTGAGAAAAAGAGAATTCTCTGCGCCTCCGCGTCTCGGCGGTAAAAGAGAGACGCTTGTTTTTCACATGCTTGTCCATCGGTGCGGTGAAATTTTTGGGCATGGCTATTTCACCTCAAACGTCGCCAGCATCAGGCTGTTGCCCGCCGCGTCGTTTTGCGGGTCGGCGATGGCGCGGCGATTTTTTGTGGCGGTGTCATACAACCCCACGCGCACCTGATACACGCCCGGCTTGAGCGCGGGCAACGCGACCCAATGCGGGTCAAGCGCCACCTCATCTTTTTGCCAGGCGGGCATTTTGTAACTGCCATACACGGGTTGCGTGTCGCCGGTTGCGGCCACCTCGCCGGTGTTTTGGTTGACGATGTGCACCAAAACGGTGTCATCGGGCAGGCCGCCTTTTTGGGCTTGCCATTGCAGGCTGATGGCGGCCTCACGGGCGGCGGGGTCATACGAAACATGGCCGCCAAGCAGCAAAACGCCCGTGTCAAAGGCCGCGTTGCGCCCGGCGAGGGTGGGGGAGATGACGAAGCTGCGCGGCGCGTCGTGCGCGGTCACGATCCACGAATTTGGGACGCCATCGCGCTCGGTGAGTTGTTTTTCAATGACGACGGCTTTGTGCGCTTTTTGCGCCTCGCGGTTAAACATCTCCCACCTGCCAGAGAAAAAGGTTTGCGCGGGCGGATGAAACAAGTATGTGTTTTGTGGGTCGCGCAAAAGCACGGCGCTCATGTCATTAAATTTGGCGGATGGGCGTTGGGTTGGCTCGTAGACTTCTTGCGGCGAAAGTTTTAGGTTGGAGAGAAATTGCAAGTTGCGTCTAAAACCCCAATCCATCGCGATGATGTTTGTGCTGGCGTATTCGTTTTGCAGCGTTGTGTTTAGCGTGTAAATTGAATCGCTCCAATTGCCGCGCCCGCCGGTTTTGTCAAACGAATTAAGCGTGGCTGCGTTGAGGAACAAGTGATTGCCGATGAGGAGGATGGCGAGTGATGCTGTTAAGAAGTCGGGCTTTTTCAAAAAGTCCGACTTCTGAGCTAGATCTATCAATGCCACCGCGATGAGAAGCCACGCGAATGGCACGAGGATAAAAACGTAGGTTGCGCCCACGCTGCTGGTGGTGATGGTGCTGGCAGGCAAAATGCCGATGATGCTGAACACAAGGAACGCGCGCGGCGCGTAGCCAGGCGCATTCCGCGCCGCGCGGTTGCGCCAAAGCCAAACGATCTCGTATCCCAACGCAAAGACCAGCGCAATTGCGCCCAGCGGCAGGCCGGCCGGCGCGCCAAAATGCAATGTGTCGCCGCCCATCATTTGCAAAAACTGGGTGATGGCTACCCGCAGGTTGTTGGCGAAATCCAGATTGTTGTATCCGTAGGTTTGGGTTTGCGCCGCGTTGCCTAGAATAAATTTCAGCGTGTCCAGATTGGGAATGTTGTGCGCGATGATGGGCGCGAGACCAAGCAGGAGCGCGAGGATGGACAAAACGATAACGCCCACCCCAAACCTTTCTTGCCGGAAGGGGCGAGCCACAAGCCAGGTCAACCCCAGCGGAATCAACATCCACACAAATAAAATTTTGGTGGTGAACCCAACGCCGAAGAGAAACGCAGCAAGAGGAAGATGAATAAATTTGCCCACACCCAATCCCTCCCGGCGGGCGAGGAGAGCGCGCGAGATCGCCAGCATAAACCCCAGCGCCAGCGGCAAAAGCGGCACGGTGAAATTGGCCCCGGCGCGGCTCCACCAAATGAACGGCGGAAAAGTGGCGCACAGCAAAACGGCAAGGGCGGCGGCGCGAGCATTGAACCATGCGCGGGCCATCAGCCAAAGCAAGAGAAGCGCCAGCGCCCCCACCGCGAGCTGAGAGATGCGCAACGCGCCCACCGAGACGCCCATCACCAAAAAGCCCGCCAAACTGGTGAACACGCTGGTTGGGCCAATGTGATGCAGCATCATCAAGGGCCAATCGCGCCCGGCAAAGGTGAAATGGCTGAGCGTGGATGGCGTTTTGCCCGCCAGCATCTCCAGCGCGGGCACGGCGTCGGCGGCTTCGTCGTATTGCAGACCCGGCAGATTTAGGTTTGCCGCGCCCACGCCAAAAAACAAAACCAGCGCAAGGATAAGCGCGGCGAGCGAGCGATTCATGCGAGAGCAATTGTAATTCTGCCTGCGCCACGCGCGGCGCAGGCAGAGGTGGGGTTATTTCATGCTGATGAGCGCGATGGCGACCAGCGCCAGCGCGACCCCCAGCGTTTGGGTAATGTTCAGGCGCTCTTTTAGAAAGATCATTGCCAGGATGACCGTGGACGCGGGGTAAAGCGAGCTGGCGACCGCGGCGATATCAATTCGGCCAAACTGCGTCGCGGCCACATACAACACATTTCCCAGCGCATCGGCGATGCCGTTGGCCGCGATGAGCGCAAACAAGCCGCGCGGTGATGGTGGCGCAAAGTTGGCGCGCTGGCCCGGCGCAAAAAAATTCAAAATGGTGAAGGCCGCCAGCGAGGCGCACCTTGCCAGCAGGATGGGCAAAAACACGGCTTGCCCGCTTACCTGCGCAATGCAAATAAAAAACGCGCCGAATCCCAGCCCGCTAATAATGGCCAGACCAAAATTGTTTGGCAAGCGGGCCTGGTCTGGCGTGGCGCGGTGGTAAGCGATCAGCGCAACCGCCACAAGAGCCATCGCAAAACCAGCGCTGGTGGTGATGGAGGGCGCGCCGAGCGTGAGCGCCCCGAAAATGACCGGAAGAACCGCCGCAACAACCGCAGACAGCGGGGCGACCACACCCATTTTGCCAGTGGATAACGCGCGGTACAGCGCCAATAGGCCGATGGCGCCCATCAAGCCCGCCACGCCACTCAACGCCGCATCTGCAAGCGAAGGCATTTGCTCCCGCCGGGCCAAAACAAGCGCCAGCAACACAGCCGCGCCAACGATTTGCCCCCAAAACACCACCCGCTGCGGCCTGACGGTTTTGGTAGCCATGCCGCCAAAAAAATCGCCGCTGCCCCAAACGGCGGCAGACGCCAAACCCAGCGCCACTACCATTGCATCGTTATTCATGCTGGGTTATTCCTTTCCCAGCTCAACGCTGCGCTCGTAGGCCGCCCAAATGCCGCGAGACATGACTGTGCGCAGACCGCCTTTCTCTAGCTGGTAAAGCGCGGCGGCGGTTGTGCCACCAGGGGATGTGACTTGATTGCGCAATTGCGCCGCGTGAAGTTTGGACTGAATCGCGTAATCGGCGCTGCCTTTGATGGTGTGTAGCACCAGCTTCTCGGCCACCGCACGAGGGAAACCCATGTGCACGCCCGCGTCAATCATGGCTTCCATGAACAAAAACACATACGCCGGGCCGGTGCCGCTCAGCGCGGTCACCATGTCCAGATAATGCTCGTCCTCAAAAAAAACATGATCGCCCATGGCCAACAAAATGGCCTCGGCTTGTTTGCGCTGTTCATCGCTGGCGCTGGGGGTGCAGGTCCACCCGCTGATGCCCTCGCCAATTTGCGCGGGCGTGTTGGGCATCACCCGCACGATGGGCTGATGATCGCCCAGATACTTTGCCATGGCCCCAATGGGCACACCGGCCATGATGGAGAAAATCAGCGCGTTCGGCGAGACTTCGCCGGGGAACTCGCCCAGCACATGCCGCATGGTTTGCGGTTTGATGGATAACACAATCACCTCGGCCCCTCGCGCGGCCTCCAGGTTGTGCGAGGTGAACTTAACACCCAGCGAATCAAAAATCGGTTTGCGGTCGGCGTTTGGTTCGGCGATGGTGAGAAGCTCTTTTGGCGTGCCGCTGCGCAACAAGCTGCGGGCAATTGCTTCGCCCATCACCCCGCCACCGATGAGGGCCGTTTTGACATTTAATGACATGGCCCGTATTCTCCACTATTTTCTGCGTTAGATCTTCGGCGTACAATTCACCCCCTGAAATGCTTGGCTTGCGCGAAAACCCGCCGCACACGCTCCGCGCGTTTGTGCAATCATCGTGCCTCTCGTTGGAGGAACACGAGGTAACGCAGCGCATTTTGCGCATGGCCGATGCGCAGAACGTGAAGGCGGTGATTGTGGGCGGCGCCGTGCGCGACTGGCTGCTGGGGTTGCCAGTGACCGATATTGATATTTCGGTGGAGGGCGATGGAATTGAGTTTGCCCGCGCACTGGTCGCGGCGCATGGCGGCAAACTGATCGCGCACGAGAAATTTCAAACAGCAACCTGGCATGTGGATGGGCTGGACATTGATGTGACCACCGCGCGAACCGAGACCTATGATTACCCGGCGGTCTTGCCGCGCGTGCGCTCATCCACCCAAATTGCCGATTTAAGCCGCCGCGATTTTACGATTAACGCGCTGGCCTTGCAGGTGGGCGAGCATTGGCTGGGGCGCGATGCGCTGCTGGACCCGCATGGCGGGCTGGCCGATTTGGAGCGCGGCACTTTGCGCGCCTTTCACGCCCAAAGTTTTGTGGATGACCCCACGCGCATCTTCCGCGCGGCCAGATACGCCGCGCGGTTTGGCTTTGCGCTGGAGCCAGACACCCGCGAATGGCTGCGGCGCGGTTTGCCGTATTTGCGCGACTTGAGCGGCGAGCGCGTGAAATATGACATGGAATTGATCTTTGCCGAGCGCGAACCAGAAAAGGCGCTGGCCTATTTGGCGGGATGGGATGTGTTTCGTTCGTTCAGCATCCCCATCCCAGAGATGGCGCAACTGGCCGAGCGCTTTGAGCGCGTTCGCCAGGCGCTGCCCGCCGAGGTGAGCGCGGCGCAGGCGGGGTGGGGCGCGTTCATGTATCACGCAGGGCAGCTCGCGGCCAGCCGCTGGCTGGGTCTCATTCCGTTTGAGGTGAACACACGCGACGCGTTGTTGGATATTGGGCCAATCAGCACGTTGTCCGCCGCGCTCTTTTCGGCGGATGTGAAACCGAGCGCGCGCCATCGCCTGCTGGAGAATTTTGGCGCGGCCGGGCTTGCGCTGGCCTGGCTGTTCGAGAAACAGCCGGCCAAGCGTGAATCGTTGTGGCGCGAGTTGCGCGAGTGGAGAGCCATCCACCCCCGCGCCACCGGCGATGACCTGCGCGCGCTGGGCTTGCCGCCCGGCCCCAGCTACGCCAAAATTTTGCGCCGCCTGCAAGATGCCTGGCTGGATGGCGAAATACAAAATGATGAAGACGAGCGGCGGCTGTTAGCGCTGAGCGCCGAGTTGTGAGTAGTGAACAGCAGAAGTTGGCATGGCGACATCTGTGAGATTTTGATGACAAATATGATTAAACGAATTTGTGTGTTTTGCGGTTCGCGCCTTGGCGTAAACCAGGAATATTCTCGCGCGGCCAAACAGGTTGGTGCGGCGCTGGCGCGGCGCGGCATTGGGCTGGTGTATGGCGGCTCTCGGCTGGGGTTGATGGGCGATGTGGCTCACGCCGCGCTGGACGCGGGCGGCGAGGTGGTGGGGGTGATCCCCGGCAACCTGCTCTCGCGCGAGATTGCCATGACCAATTTGACCCAATTGCATGTGGTCAATAACATGGCCGAGCGCAAAACGATGATGGGCGATTTGTCTGATGCGTTCATTGTGCTGCCAGGCGGCTTTGGCACGCTGGATGAATTGTTTGAAATGGTCACGCTGAGACAAATTGGCCTGAGCGCAAAACCGATTGGCTTGCTTAATACCGCTGGTTATTACAATCATCTTTTGGCATTTGTAAATCATGCCGTAGCGGATGGCTTTGCCGATGATTCGCATAGTCACCTCATCCGCGTTGCCAGTGATGCCGAGGCAATGGTGGATGCAATGTGTGTTGTATAAGATGCGATGCGCAATGTGAAAGATGCGCCAAAATTTGCGGCTACACATTGAGCGTTGCATCTCTTTTCAATGATGAACATCAAATTTCCTTTATCAAACTTTCCAGTCATGCTCCGCGAGGAATTTCGCGGTTATAACCTCTCCATCTTCCAAAAAGACCTGCTGGCCGGGTTAACCGTCGCGGCGGTGGCGTTGCCATTGGCGTTGGCCTTTGGCATCGCATCGGGCGCAGACGCGGCGGCGGGTCTGGTCACCGCGATTCTCTCTGGCGTCATCATCGGCGGGTTGGCAGGCGGGTCATTTCAGGTTAGCGGGCCAACCGGGGCGATGTCTGCGGTGCTCATCGTTGTGGCCTCGCGGTTTGGTTTACAAGGCATGTGGATCACGGGTCTCATCGCCGGGTTAATCGTTCTAATTGTTGGCGTTTTTAAGCTGGGGCGGGTGATCTCGTTTATCCCCAGCAACGTGATCACCGGTTTCACCAGCGGCATCGCCATCATCATTTTTGTGGGGCAGATTGATAACTTTTTGGGCGTGAAAACCAAAGTGGCCGAGGGCGCGTTTGGCGGGTTGCTTGCGCCAGAGAGCGCCCTGGCGAAATTGCTGAATTACATCAACGGCGGGTTTCAACCAAACCTGCAAACAATCCTCATTGGCGGCGTTGTCATTGCCACCATGTTTTTGTTGCCAAAGTCTGTCACAAAGCGGGTGCCGGGTTCGCTGATTGGGCTTGTGCTGGCCACGCTTATGACCGTTGCGCTCAACTTTAACGTGCCCGTGATAGGCGAGATTCCCCGCACGATCATTTTGGATCAGCGGCTTTCGCTGGCGACGCTGGGGCAGGTGAATATTGGCGCCCTCATCACCCCGGCGTTGAGCGTGGCCGCGCTGGGGGCGATTGAATCTTTGTTGTGCGGCGCGGTATGCAGCAAGGCCACTGGCCGCCCAATGGATGGAGATCAGGAACTCATCGCGCAGGGCGTGGGCAATATCATCATCCCGTTTTTTGGCGGCGTTCCCGCAACCGCGGCCATTGCGCGCAGCAGCGTTGGCATTGCCAGCGGCGGGCAAACGCGCATGGTCAGCATCATTCACTCCGTCATCCTTTTGCTCTCGGCGTTTGTGCTGGCGCCTCTCATCAGCCGGGTGCCGCTGGCCGCGCTGGCGGGCGTGCTCATGGTTACGGCCATCCGCATGAACGAGTGGGCCGAAATTCGCTGGATGTTTACGCATGGGTTCAAGAGCGCCATCGCCGCGTTTCTCATCACCATGATTGCCACCGCCGCGCTGGATTTGACGCAGGCGATTGTGATTGGTGTCGCGCTCAGCGCCGTCATGTTTATCAGCCGCATCAGCGCGATTGAGATTGCGGTGAAGGATGTGGATGCGCAAATGCTCAAGGAGCGTGGGCACGATTTGGGCGATGTGGACCCGGAAGTGAGGGTGGCGTATGTGACCGGCCCCATGTTCTTCGCCGCCACATCTGCGTTTCGCCGCGCGTTTGCTGGGAATTTGCCCAAGCACGCGCTCATTCTTTCCATGCGTGGCGTGCCTGCGTTAGATACCAGCGGGCTGGAGTTGATTGAGGAGATTCAGGAACGGTTGAAGAAACAGGAAGCGCGGCTGTTTATCGCCGCTGTTCAGCCCGCCGTAAGAGAAATGTTGGACAGGGCAGGGCTGACCCATGAGATTGGCCCAGACCACTTTTTTTGGAGCGCCGACCAGGCGATTGTGGAAGCGCACAGAAATTACCGCATTGAGCGGAGCGATAACGAGTTTGAGAACTAACGGCGTGGCGCGCGCAAATAGCTTATAGTCAAAAAATTACAACAAAATTTCAATTCCTATGCTAAAATCTCGCGCTTAAGGAGAAACAGAAAGTACATGCTTGTTCCCCCTGCAACCCAGGACACCGCAAATATCAATCAGTTATTTGTCATTATCTATATCTTGTCTGCAATCGTTTTTGTGATTGTGGAAGGATTGCTGGTAGTGACAGCCATTCGCTTTCGGCGCAGGCCGGGCAATGACGCCATGCCCATTCAGGTGCACGGCAACAACACCGCCGAGTTGGCGTGGACGGTGATACCCGCTCTTCTAATCGCCAGCATCTTTGCCTTGTCTGTCAGCACATATAACAAGCTGATCGCCAACGGCAGCGATAACAATCTTGTGCCGCATGTGCACGCCATCGGTGATACGCGCACCCAGCAGCGGGTGGAACGCGCTCAGCAGGTGGATTTGGTCATCAAGGTGACCGGGCGGCAATGGTTCTGGCAATTTACGTACCCAGACCCCAATGTCACTTTGGATAGCAATAACGGCGGCGCGGTGATTGTGCCCGCGGGCCGCAACGTGCGCCTGGATATGACATCTGCCGACGTGGTTCATGCCTGGTGGACGCCCGCGCTGGGCACCATGATTTACGTCAACCCCGGCGAAATGTCGTATGTTTGGTTTAACACCCAACCCGGCGAATACTGGGGGCAGTGCAACGCTTTTTGCGGCGTGGCGCACGCCAAGATGCTCTCATTGGTCAAGGTGATCCCGGCGGATGAGTGGGATAAATGGTACAAAGGCCAGCAGGATGCCAATGCCAACAAGCCGCTTCAGCCCGGCGACCCCGAACGCGGCAAGACGGCTTTCCTCACTGGCCCATGCGTGGCCTGCCACACCATTGCCGGAACAGCGGCGCAGGGTAAAGTGGCCCCCCGCGAGATGACAAAATTTGCCGCCTATCCAACCATCGCGCAGGTGGATGGCTTTGCGGTTAACCACGATAACCTTGTAAAGTGGCTGACCAACCCGCCCGCGGTAAAACCAGGCACGGCCATGCCCAATCTGACCTTGAAGAAACAAGAAATAGAAGATCTGGCGGCATATTTGCTGACTTTGAAATAAGATGTAACGCGCAAGGTGTAATGTGTAAGACAAAGAGGGGCTTGTGCAATCGCCTTTGGGCCTTACGCATTACCCATCATATTCTGGAGAAAACTAACGAATGGCAACAATTAGCGTTCCCGCAAACAAAAAACAAGGTCTGAGCGCAGAAATTTGGAGCTGGCTGACCACCGTTGACCACAAAAAAATCGGCGTGATGTATCTCGTCATGTCAATGGTGTTTTTTGTCATCGCGGGGTCTCTCGCTCTGGTCATCCGCCTGCAATTATCCGCGCCGGGTCTCACCATCGTAGACCCCAACACCTACGATGAGCTTTTCACCATGCACGGCTCGGCCATGATCTTCCTCGTGGTCATCCCGTGCCTCATCGGTGGGTTTGGCAATTACTTTGTGCCGCTGCAAATTGGCGCCCGCGATGTGGCCTTCCCCCGTATCAACGCCCTCAGCTTTTGGCTGGTGTTATTCGCCGGTCTGGTCATGCTGATCGGCTTCTTGCTGGGTCAATCTTCCAACGCCGCGTGGACAGCCTATGTGCCGCTTTCAAGTAAACAATTCTCGCCGCAGGTGGGGATGGATATTTGGCTGATGGGCGTCATCCTGATGGGCATTTCATCCACGCTGGGCGCGGTGAACTTCCTTGTGACCGTGTATGCCATGCGCGCGCCGGGCATGACCGCGTGGCGCATCCCCATGTTCACCTGGGCCATGATCACCACCGCCGCCATGATTTTGATGGCGACGCCGGTGCTCACCGCCGCGCTCATCATGCTGGTCACAGACCGCAACTTCAACACCCAGTTCTTCACCGCCAACAACCCGCGGTTGTGGCAGCACATGTTCTGGTTCTACTCGCATCCCGCCGTCTACATCATGGTGCTTCCGGGGATGGGTATCGTGTCGGAGATTTTGCCCGTGTTCTCGCGCAAGCCGTTGTTTGGGCCCAAAGCCATCATCGTTTCCACGGCGGCCATCGGCATTTTGGGATTCACCACCTGGGTGCATCACATGTTTGTCAGCGGCGTAGACCCCACAATTGACCGCTTCTTCATGATCACCACCATGATCATCGCAGTGCCTACCGGCGTAAAAATCTTCAACTGGACCTTTACCATGTGGGGCGGCTCGCTTAACATGAAGACGCCGCTTTTGATGTGTTTTGGCTTCCTCACCATCTTTGTGGTGGGCGGCATTACCGGCGTCATCAACGCCTCCATCCCGCTGGATTCGCAATTGCACAACTCGTATTGGGTGGTCGGCCATTTCCATTACGTTTTGTTTGGCGGCTCGGTGTTTGGCCTGTTTGCTGGCATGTATTACTGGATTCCAAAAATCACCGGGCGCATGCTGGATGACCGGCTGGGCAAATGGCACGCCATCTTGATGTGGATCGGATTCAACACCACCTTCTTCCCCATGCACATTTTGGGGATGGAGGGTATGCCGCGCCGCATTGCCACCTACGCCGCAGACCGAGGCTGGGCCATCCCCAACCTCATCGCCACCATTGGCGCATTTACGATTGCGTTCTCCGTGCTCCTGTTCATCATCAACGTGCTGGGTTTGCGCAAGCACCCGGTGGCGAGCAGTGACCCCTGGGAGGGCAATACGCTGGAGTGGACAATCCCCTCGCCGCCGCCGGAATACAACTTCAAAACCATCCCGGTTGTGCATGGTGACCGCCCGGCTCGAGATGCGCGATTGGGCCTGACCGGCTCTGAACACTGATCTTTATTTGGTTGCTGGTTATTGGTTGATGAAGCCAAACATGAATTCATCGGCCAATAACCAACAGCCAATAACAAGAGGTGTAGCATTCAGACCATGACACAAGTTCGCGGCGCGGCGCAGCTTCAGCTCAAACTGAAGGATTACGTGGCGCTGACCAAGCCGCGCGTAATTTCGCTTTTGCTGCTCACCACGCTGGCAACCATGTTTATTACCCCAGCAGGGTTGCCCTCTTTTAAGCTGGTGGTGTTTACCATGCTGGGTGGTTACTTGATGGCAGGCGCGGCCAACGCGTTTAACATGGCCTTCGATTGCGATATTGATCGCATCATGACCCGCACGGCCACCCGCCCGGTTGCGGCGGGGCGCGTAACCCCGCGCGAGGCGTACGCGTTTAGTGCGGTTTTGCTCACGATCTCGCTGGTGGTGTTTGCGCTGTTCGTAAATGCGCTCACCGCGGCGATGGCGCTGCTTGGCTATGCCATCTACACGTTTGTGTATACCCGCTGGCTTAAGCGCACCACGCCCATGAACGTGCTGATTGGCGGCACGGCGGGGTCAATTCCGCCGCTCATTGGCTGGACCGCCGTCACCGGCTCGCTTGCGCCGATGGCCTTGTGGCTGTTTTTGATCATCACCGTTTGGCAGGAACCGCACTTTTGGGCGCTTGCCATCCTGAAGCACAAAGATTACGAGAACGCGCACATTCCCATGCTGCCCGTGGTCAAGGGCGATCTGGAGACCACGCGGCAAATTTGGATTTATTCGCTGGTCATGGTGGTGGTCACTTTGCTTTTGCCGATGACTGGCGCGATGGGGTGGGTGTACGTGGCAGGCGCGGCGGTGCTGGGCCTCAACTTCATCATCAACGCCTACCGCCTGCGCAGCGACCAAACCCGCCCGGCGGCCTTGCGCGTGTATGTCTTTTCGCTGATTTATTTGGCGTTGCTGTTTGCGCTCATGGTCGCAGACCGCATTGTGTATATGGTTCTTTCTTAACGTGGATAAACAGAATATATAGGATAAAAACTGTTCATCCATGTTAAAAACAAAAATATGATTCCGAAAAATATGGAGCGCGGCGCGTGGCGCGTGGTAATGATTTGTCTGGCTTTGGTTGTGATTGGCACAATCATTGGCCTGCTTTGGATGAATACATATTCGATGAAATAGCCGCTGATGCTGGTGGGCAACTCCACTCAGCACCTGGCACTTAAAACTAACATGAGCGACACACACACACCATCCGCAGACGCGCACGGCGAAGAGCACATTCACATGCCGCCGCCCAGCTTCTCGCCATTTCTCATTGCTTTGGGGCTTACCGGCATTGCCTTTGGCATTGTCCTCACGCCCATTATGCTGGTTCTTGGCATCATCATCTTTGGCGTTGGCTTCGTCATGTCAATGATAGAAGAGTTTCGCAACGCGCACTGATTCAATTACGAATTGCTAATTGCAAATTTGGCGCGAGGGCACAAATAATTAGTAATTCGTAATTAGTAATTCAAAATGACTTCCGTTCAACCGCAGCGTTTAGATAAAACATTGCTTGGCGTGACCGCCGTTGTGGCCGCAGAGAGCATGTTTTTTGTGGCGGTGTTTATGGCCTGGTTTTACCTGCGCGCCAACGCGCCCGGGTTTGTGCCGCCCATAGAAAAACAGCCCTCCATCGCGCTGCCTCTGATTAACACGGCCATCGCCGTTCTCAGCGCCATCACCATGACTTGGGCGCTGAGCCGCATACGCCGCGATGACCGGCGCGGGCTGCAAGCTGGCCTGGCCGTCACCATCACGCTGGGGCTCCTGTTTATGGGTCTGCAAAGTGTGGAGTTCGCGCGGCTGGGTCTGGTGGTCTCCAGCGGCTCGTATGCCACCATGTTCATCGCCATTTTGGTGTTCCATGTTTTGCGCGTGTTCATTGGGGTGGGGCTGATGGCGCTTGCGCTGGCCCGCGCCGTGATGGGGCACTTTAGCGCCGAACACCACATTGCCATCACCGGCACCGCGATTTACTGGTATTTCATCACTGCCGTTTGGCTGGTGGTTTTGTATTTGCTCTTTTTAGTATGAGTGTCAACTTCTGAGCGATTGGTTATTGCTCAGCGCTTAGGACTTCGCACTCAGCACCCAACACCCAACACTTTTTATGAGCCTTGTTGCTTTCTTCATGTTGGATGGCGTGCGGCCGGATGCGCTGGCGCAGGCGCGCGTGCCGCACTTGAGCGCGTTCCAATCGCGCGGAGCATGGACGATGACCGCCCAAAGCGTGATGCCCTCCATCACCTTGCCATGTCACTTTTCCATCTTTCACAGCGTGCCCCCAGCGCGGCACGGCGTGACCACCAACACATACACGCCCATGGCCCGCCCGCTGCCCGGTTTGATTGAAGTGGCAAATGGCGCGGGCAAAACCAGCGTCTTTTTTTATAACTGGGAACCCCTGCGCGACCTCAGCCGCCCGGAGCAATTGCACTTTGCGTATTACCGCAACAACAATTTGCGAATTGATGGCGACGACATCACCGCCGATGAAACCGTGCGCTATTTAGAGACTGCTAAAACGACCCGCCCAGACGACCTGCCCAGCTTTTTGTTTGTTTATTTTGGCACGGTAGACACGTTTGGCCATGGCTTTGGCTGGATGAGCGATAACTATTTGCGTCAGCTTGAGCGCGTGGATGCCTGCTTTGGCCGGGTAATGGCCGCCCTGCCTGATGACGCGCATGTCCTTATGCACAGCGATCATGGCGGGCATGAGCGCAGCCACGGCACAGACGCGCCGGAAGACATGAACATTCCATGGATGATTGCCGGGCCGCGCATCAAACGCAACCACGCCATTGCCGCGCCCATCAGCCTGTTAGATACCGCGCCCACGCTGGCAACCTTGCTCAACCTTAAACCTCATCTTCAGTGGGAAGGCCGGTGCCCGAAAGAAATTTTTGAAAATTCAGAAATAGCGAGGTAGAAGCCTCACTTCTTATTTCTATTTCTTATTTAGAGTGATAATACACGTAACACAAAAGGGACACAACAATGGCACAAGAAACAACTTTTAGCATTGAAGAACTGATTCATTTGCGCGCCGCGGTGGTTTTGGCCGGCATGACCGTTTCAAAAGCCGACAAAAGCAGCGCATTGGAAATTGAGCGCGAAGTGGCTGCGATTTCTAAAAGCGCGAAGGAAGCCGGAGGGCAATTCCCGGCCAATGATCTTGTGCAAAGTGTTTTTGCCGGTGAGCATGGCGTGGCCAATCCTCACACCGTTTCTATGCTGAGAGAAACGGTGGAAGAGCTTGAGCCACATGATTTGGAAATGCTCACGCTGGAGCGCGTCTCAAATGCCATTGAAAATGTGAACACCCAATTGCCGCTCGCTGCGGCAGATGAGTTCCGCCGCGCGGTGCTGCATGTGTGCCGCAAGGTGGAAGAGGCCGCGCGTGAAGGCGGTTTTCTGGGGCTTGGCGGCGAACAAGTGAGCGAAAACGAGGTGGGCGCATACTCGGCCATCGAGGCCGCGTTGTATGGCTCGCCAAACCCAGAGCGCACCACCACGCCGCACACGGTGAAAGAAAACGCCAGCATGAACTGGCTGAACCGCCCGATTGAAAATACAACGGGAAGCGAGTGAATTCTGAATTCTGAATGCTGAATGCTGAAAGTTATTGGCGCTTTTCAGCATTCAGCATTTTGCAAATTCAATTTCTGCCATGTTTGGCTCTAGTTTGATGGCAGCTTGGCTGATGGCGCCATCTGGGCCGGCAGAGAATGTGACCAGCCGCGTGTCATCAAACAATTGGTTATACGCGGTGAATGTGTCAAAGTGGTGGTGCGCCAGCGACCACCCCAGCGTGTTGTAAAGCATGTAAAGCCCGTCGTCGCGCAATTCCAGCGTCACATCGCCATACCCCGCGTTAGTGTAGCGCCCGGCATACGCGGCCAGCGGGTGCGAAGGCTGTGTGCCCGGCTTTTTGCCCGCCGCAAGCGCATCTTTTTCCGCTTGTTCCTGCGCTTTTTCGGCCATGAACTTTTGGAAAAAGCGTTCGCTCCACGGAATCTCATCCAACCCAAGCAGCCTGTCATACAGGTTATACGCCACAATGCTGGGCAGGTTGGTGGAGTTGTTGTTGCCCAGCGCCACAATGCCCCATCCCGCGTTGGGCATAAACGAGGCGTGCGCGCCAAAACCATCAATGGCGCCGCTGTGCTGGGCCAGCCACTTCCCGCGATACGTGTTTAGCCGCCAGCCCAGCCCGTAGCTGGCGTGGCCCATTTCCTCGTAGCCATACGCCCACACCTTCGGGTCGTTCACCGGCATGTGCGGTTTGCGCGTTTCTTTTAGCGTGTTTGGTTGGATGAGGCGCTGGCCGTCCGCGCCGCCCATCGCCCCATCGTTTAGCTGAAGCGTGAGCCAGCGCGCCATATCCAGCACGTTTGATTGGATGTGACCCGCCGGGCCGAGCGCGGTTTCGCCATCGGCATAAAACGGAATGCGCGTGAGTTGCTCGCGGATGACTTGATAGGGCAGGGCGGCCTCGGCTTGGCGGAGCACATCTGCGGTGTTTAAAAAGCTCTGGCTCATGCCGAGGGGGTTGAGAATGCGCGTTTGCGTAAAGTCTTCCCAGCTTTGCCCCGTGATGCGCTCGATGATCAGCCCCGCCACCATGAACATGATGTTTTGATATTGATATTCGGCGCGAAACTCGCGGGTGGGTTGCAGGTGGGCCAGCCGCGCCAAAATTTCCTTGCGTGTGTCGGCAGACTTAAACCACGCCAGATCGTGGCGGGGCAGGCCGGTGCGGTGGCTCAAAATATCGCGAATGGTCGCGTGGTCAGAGGCGAACTCGTCTTGCAGGCGGAACTCTGGCAGAACATCGCGCACGGGCGTGTCCCA
Organism: Thermoflexales bacterium; assembly: GCA_035433205.1. GTDB lineage: Bacteria > Chloroflexota > Anaerolineae > J036 > Brachytrichaceae > DAORUN01. Next base: position 44,957 of record DAORUN010000011.1, read on the forward strand.
GGTTAATTTCCTCTCGTCCACCAGCAGACCCAGCCCAAACGAAGTAAACGCCTTTGTGCAAGAGCCAATGGCAAAAACGGTGCGCGGGCTGGCGGGCAGATGGCCTTCCGCATCGCGCAGGCCATACCCGCCCGCAAAGACAAGCCCGGCGCGGTTTACCACCGCCACCGTCAGGCCCGGCACATTCCAGCGGGCCATCTCCTTGTTTACAAATGCGTTAAAAGTTTCGTTATTGGGTATTGGGTATTCGGTTTGTATCATGATGACGGGAGACGAAGGACGGAAGACGGGGCTTTCGGCGTCATGATCCGCCGCTATCCGTCTCACGTCTTCCGTCTGTATGTTGCACTCAGAAAAGCTGTATCATCGCACACATGCTTAATCCGTTTCGCGTTATCTGGCGGGCATTTCGCCAGATCTGGGATGACATGCTCATCCTTGTTTTAATGAATCTGTTCACGTTGGTTTGTACTCTGGTCATTATCCCCGGCCCGGCGGCCTGGGTGGCGCTAAATGCCATGTGCAACCGCTGCGCCAACCTCAACGCTATTTCGTGGGAGAAATACTTTGAGGTGTTCAAGGAAAATCTCTGGAAGGCATGGAAATTTGCGCTGCCCAGCCTGCTTATCATCGCGCTGATCGTCTTTAATTTTTTCTGGTATCCAACCACGTTTGGCGATCAGCAATGGGTGCCGCTGGCGCAAGGCGCGTGGCTCTCGGCGGCGTTCTTCTGGGTGGTTGTTCAGTTGTATGTCACGCCGTTTTACGCCCAGCAAGAAGATAAAAGCTGGCGCACGGCCTTGCGGAATACGGTCATCATCGCTGGCACAAACCCCATCTACACGGCGGTTGTTTTGCTCATCACGCTGCTGCTGATGGCGCTATGTTTGTTTTTATTCCCGCCCATGCTGGTTTTTCTGGGGCATGTGTGGTGGTGCATGGTGGGCAACACCGCGCTGGTAGACCGCGTGCAGGCGCATCTCAAGCGGCAGGAAACTCAGAGCGTCACAAGAAAATAAATTCTTTTGTTGGGCAAAGACCGTTTCCCAATACTCAAGCAAATCATGGCACACTTCAACATTGGCAACCGGCGCGTGGGTGATGACGCGCCAACTTATTTCATTGCGGATATTTCCGCCAACCACGATGGCGACATTGAACGCGCCAAAATGCTCATACATCTGGCAAAAGAGGCCGGCGCAGATGCGGCCAAGTTTCAAAACTTTCGCGCGGGCAAAATTGTGAGCCAGGCCGGTTTCGACGCCATGCCCAAAGGCAAAATGTCACACCAGGACAAGTGGAAGAAAAGCGTGTTTCAGGTGTATACCGAGGCCTCCTTGCCGTTTGAGTGGACGCGCGGTTTGAAAGAGGAATGCGACAAAACGGGAATTGATTATTTCTCCACGCCCTACGATTTTGGCGCGGTGGATATGCTGGATGAGTTTGTGGATGTGTTCAAGATTGGCAGCGGCGACATCACCTGGCCGGAGATGTTGACCTATGTGGCCGCCAAACACAAGCCGTGGATTTTGGCCTGCGGCGCGAGCGATATGGGCGAAGTGCAACGCGCGATGGACAGCCTGTTAGTCATCAACAAACAAGGCGCTCTTTTGCAGTGCAATACCAACTACACCGGCTCGCTGGAAAATTTCAAACACATCCATCTCAACACGCTCAAAACATTCAAGCTCATGTATCCCGATGTGGTCACGGGTCTGAGTGACCACACACCCGGCCACGCCACCGTGTTGGGCGCGGTTGCGCTGGGTGGCCGCGTCATCGAAAAACATTTTACAGATGACAACAAGCGCGAAGGCCCCGACCATCCCTTCAGCATGACGCCCGCCACCTGGCGCGAGATGGTGGATCGCACCCGCGAGCTGGAAGCGGCGCTGGGCAGCGCGGTGAAGTTTGTGGCCGAGAACGAGCGCGACACGGTGGTGGTGCAACGCCGCTGCTTGCGCCTTGCCCGCGATTGCAGCGCGGGCGAAGCGCTGACCGCGGACATGCTGGAGGCTTTGCGCCCGGCCCCGCGCGATGCCATCTTCCCGTATGACCTCCCGCGCGTTTTGGGCAAAAAACTTCGCGCCGATGCGCCTTTTGGCGCGGCGTTGAAGTGGGAACTGATTGAATAAATTAGATGGGCGATTCTGTATCGTCCGTTGTTACAAAAAACAAGGGGAAGAATGAAAAACGTATCGGGTTTGTCAATTGCTTTTGCGGTGATGGCGCTTGCGGCGTGCGGCGGCGCGCCTGCGGCAACGGACGCGCCCAAGCCCGCGGCTACTTCTGCCCCGCAACAACCTGCGGCGACCGTTGCGCCGACGCCTGCGCCAACATCCCCGCCAGCCGCAGATGCAAAGCTGGTTAAGGCGGTGTTTGCAAAATCACTAGACGCCAACCAGGCGCCGGTTGACCCTGCCGAAGAATTTCAAGGCGATCAGCCCATTGCGTTCTCGCTGCAATTTTCTGGGCGGCCCAGGAGCGGAAAGGTGAGCGCAACGTGGCTCTTTCGCAACGAAAAGATCGCGGATGCCAGCGTGGATTTTGCAGATGTGAACAGCGGCGTGATTGCGTCCATTGGGCAAGATACGTTTGCCGGGTTTAAGCTAACGCCAAAAGGCCGCCTGCCGGTGGGCGAGGGGTATTCGGTAAATGTCACGTTTGACGGTCAACCCATCGGCTCGTTTAAGTTTAAAATTGCGCCGCCTCCAGACGCGCTGCCTTCGGTGATTAAAACCGCTGTGCTGGCAGAGGATGCTGATGCCCGTTATAGAGCCATCAACCAAGCCACCGAATTTAAGCCAGACCAAAAGGTAGTGCTGGTTGGCGTCGCCGATTTTGGCATTTACTCTTGGATGGAGGTCAAGTGGTATGTGAATGGCAAGCTGGATGAGGCGGGCACACGCAATGCCTCGCTGCAAGAGAGCAAGGCCGATGTGCCGTTTGCTTTCTCGTATTTGCCCACTGGCGGATGGCCCGATGGCAAACATGAAGTTGTCCTCATCATGAATGGCAAAGAAGTGGGGCGGTATGCCTTCACGGTGGCAAAGTAAACGCCAAAGGCAGAGGCGCAAAATTTTGCGCCTCTGCCACCCATTTGGCAAAATTTAGCCCTGAATTTTGCGGCAAGCAGCGGTTTTGCGTCCAGCGCTTCTTGTTTGGCGGCGGGCATAAAATATGCTCATGTCTACCCTCAACATTGGTCTCATTGGCGCGGGGCGCATCGGGCAAGTTCATGCCAGCACCATTGCCTACCGCGTGAACACCGCGCAACTCGCTGCCGTCACAGACCCCATTGCCACCTCCGCGCAGAGCGTGGCCGAAAAATTTCGCATTCCCAAAATTGCCGCAGATTACAAAGAGATCATTGCGGATAAAAATATTGATGCCGTGATGGTGTGCACGCCCACCGACACGCACGCGGAGATCATCATCGCCGCGGCGCGGGCGGGCAAGCACATTTTCTGCGAGAAACCCATCGCCCTGGATTTGAAGCAAACCGACGCCGCGATTGAGGCAGCCGAAACAGCGGGCGTTAAATTGCAGATGGGTTTTCAGCGCCGATTTGATGCCAACTTCGCGCGGCTCAAGCAGGCCGTGAGCGCGGGCGAGATTGGCGAGTTGCGCATGGTGCATTCCACCAGCCGCGACCCAGGCCCGCCGCCCGTGAGCTACATCAAAGTCTCTGGCGGAATCTTTGTTGACATGAGCATTCACGATTGGGACATGCTGCGGTTTGTCACTGGCAGCGAAGTGACCGAGGTGTATGCCCAGGGTGGCGTGATGGTTGACCCGGCCATTGGCGAGGCGGGTGACATTGACACGCATGTCACGCTTTTGCGTTTTGCCAATGGCGTAATTGGCACGGTGGACAACTGCCGCCATGCTGCGTATGGCTACGACCAGCGCTTTGAGGCATTTGGCAGCAAGGGCGCAATTTCGGTGGAGAACAATTACCCGAACAATGTTTCGTTCAGCACGGGCCAGCATGTTCAGCGCGACCTGCCGTATAACTTCTTTATGACCCGCTATATTGAGGCGTATGCGGCGGAGGTGGTGGCGTTTGTGGATGCGGTTGTGACCGACAAACAACCCATCGTCACCGGCCGCGATGCGCGCCAGGCGTTGCTGATTGCGCTGGCCGCAAAACAAAGCTATTTGGAAAAGCGCCCAATTGCGCTTTAGTCATCGTTGATCGTGATAGTTTTAGTGAGCTAATCTGTGCCTGCTAAAACTATCACGATCAACTCTCACTCCAACTACTCCCCAGCGATGAATTGCTCCACTTTTGTGTGAGCCACGTCATCGGTGTATTGCTCCGGAGGAGATTTCATAAAGTAAGACGATGGGCCAAACAACGCGCCAGATACGCCGCGATCCAGCGCAATTTTGGCGCAGCGCACGGCATCAATCACAACGCCTGCGCTGTTAGGGCTGTCCCAAACTTCCAGCTTTAACTCGGCGTTTAGCGGCACATCGCCAAAGGTGGTGCCTTCCATGCGGATGTAGGCCCATTTGCGGTCAGTAAGCCACGGCACGTAATCGCTGGGTCCAACGTGTATATTCTCCTCTGGGATGGAATACGGGATTTGCGAGGTCACCGAGTTGGTCTTGCTGATCTTTTTGCTCTCCAGCCGCTCGCGCTCCAACATGTTCATGAAGTCGGTGTTTCCGCCAAAGTTCAACTGGTAGGTGCGGTCAATGCGCACCCCGCGCTCCACAAACAAATGCGCCAACATGCGGTGGGTGATGGTGGCCCCAACCTGAGATTTGATGTCATCGCCAATGACCGGTAAGCCGCGCTCGGCAAACCGGTGCTGCCAGTAATTCTCGCGGGCGATGAAAACGGGAATGCAATTTACAAACGCGCATCCCGCTTGCAAAACCTGCTCCACATACCACTTGGTGGCTTGCTCGCTTCCAACGGGCAAATAGTTAATGACAACATCGGTCTTTGTTTCCTTGAGGATGTTGACGATGTCTGCCGTTTGACCCGGCGCTTTTTCAATCACCTTGCTAAGGTATTTGCCCAGCCCGTCGTGCGTCATCCCGCGATGCACAACGCAACCGGTATGGGGCACATCGCTGAATTTGTAGGTGTTGTTTGGGGGCGTGAAGATGGCCTCGCTTAGGTCTTTGCCAACTTTGTTCACGTCAATGTCAAAAGCCGCGGTGAATTCAATATCGGAAATATGATAGTCGCCTAGCTGAACATGCATCAATCCGGGGATGGTGTCGCCGGGTTTGGCGTTGCGGTAATACTGCACCCCCTGCACCAATGAGCTGGCGCAGTTGCCCACGCCAATGATCGCCACACGCACTTTTTTATGCGCAGCCTGTGAGACTTCAACGGGTTTTTGTGATTTATTTGTCTTTGCCATTCTGTTCCTTTCGTCCTAAAATAAATAGGCCTCAAGAGGCAATACTACCAGTGAAACGAAATACTTTTGTCAAAATATCACCAAAATGAAAGAAAACGAAATAAAAATCGCCTTTATTGGCGCAGGCAGAATGGGCATGACCCACGTGCGAAACCTGGCCACGCTGACCGGCGTGAAGGTGAGCGTGATCGCTGATGTGAATTTGGAAACCGCAAAAGCTGCGCAAGCCCTGGCGCGGGCCGAGCGAGCCAGCGATGACATCCCGGGCGCCATCACCGCAAAAGATGTGGATGCGGTGGTAATTGCCACGCCCACCGGCACGCACGCCGCGCTGATTGAGGCCGCCGTTCGCGCGGGCAAACCTGTGTGGTGCGAGAAACCCATCGCCCTGGATTTGGACGAAACCACGCGCGTGGTGGATGTGATTCGCCAGACCAGCGTGCCGGTTCAGCTTGGGTTTATGCGCCGGTTTGACCCCGGTTACGCCGCCGCCAAACGCAAAATTGAATCTGGCGAGATTGGCCGCGTGGAGCGTTTTCGCGCCATCTCGTGCGACTTTACCCCGCCTCCGCTGAGCTTTATCAAAGGCAGCGGAGGCATTTTTGTGGACATGCTGGTTCACGATTTTGACCTGGCGCGATTTTTGGTGGGCGAGGTGGACGAGGTAAGCGCGTGGGGCGCGGCGCTGGTGGACCCCGGTTTTGCCGAGGCGGGCGATGTGGACTCGGCGGTGGCGATGTTGCGCTTTAAGAATGGTGCGTTGGGCGTGATTGAAGGCTCGCGCCGCACAACGTGGGGCTACGACATCCGCACAGAGATCGCCGGGTCAAAGGGCAAGCTGATCGTGGAGGGCTTCCCAAAAACGCCGCTGGTTCACGAGCGCAATTTGGGCATGGAAAGCGATCACTTTGTCAGCTTCCCCGATCGGTTTGACGCGGCCTACAAAGCGGAACTTCAGGCGTTTTTTGATTGCATCCGTGCGGGCAAAACGCCCACGCCCGGCCCAGATGACGCGCTGGAATCGTTGCGCGTGGCCCTTGCCGCCACCCGAAGCTTGAAAGAAGGGCGACCGGTGAAAGTTTAGTTGCTAATTGCTAGTTGCTAGTGGCTAGTCTTTCACCAGCTACTAGCAACTAGCAACTAGCAACTAGCAACTACGGATTCAGCGCCAGCGTTCCCTCGCTGTTCTTTTCCACATCTGCCCGCGCAAAATAAAACGGGTTGTATTGAATATCCAGCCACTTCTGGATCATGTCATCGTAATGCGGGTTGTAGGTGTGCCCGCTTTGGCCGGTGGTGTGTATGAGCAATGAGTTGTCCATGTTGCTCATATCCACAATCATGCGCAAAGATGGCCCGCTGGTGGATGAAAAGTCGGCGTTGCTGCCAACGTTGTTCACCGCCGCGCTTGCGCCATTGGCCGCAAATGGCCCGCGGTTGAACATGCTGTCAATCAGGCTCACGCCGCTGTTGCCCAGCGTGGAATTGCGAAAAGTAACCGTGTGGACATTGCCCCATTTCCACTTTGAGACATCATCGCCATATTTGGATTTTAAGAACGCCGCGGTGTCCTTCAGCGATTTGACAAGAATTTGTTCGCGCGTTTCTTTTGCGCTGGCGGTGGTCACATCGTCCCACCAATGGGCAGATGGGTCTTTGAGCGCGTTTGTCACCGCGGTGCGTTCGGCGGTTCCCCGGTCGAGGGCGTCCGCGCTCAGGTCTGTGCCCAGCTCATCGCCATAAATATTTTGGCCCAGTTGTCGCCAAAAGGCTTCGTAAATCAACGCGCCAGCCGAATCTTTGTTGGAGCGGCGATCCCACTTTCGCAATTCGTCCAGCGCGGTCTTTGCCAGCGGGTCATCGTTGATCGTGATCCCATCCAAAAACGGCAAAACGTCTGTGGCGTGGCCAGAAAGCGTGTCGCCCTGAATTTGCTTAAAGTCGTCAATCGTCAACTTGTCTTTGGCCTTAATCATCTCCACAATGCGGCGGGCGCGAAAACCGTAATCCCAATCGCCGGTGATGAACGGCTTGTAGACATCGGCATCAATCACCGCGTTGTTGGCGGTGGCAATATAACCCTCTGGCGGGTTAAACACCGATGGCAAATCGTCAAACGGGATGAAGCCTGTCCATTCGGCTTCACCCGTCCAGCCGGGCATGGGCATGCTGCCATTGCCGCTCTTGCGGATGGGAACATCGCCGGGCATTTGGTAGCCGATGTTGCCATCCACATCGGCAAACACAAAATTTTGCGCGGGCACAGACCAGTCGCGCAACGCATCGCGGAACTGCGCCCAGTTTCCCGCGCGGTCAATTTTTAGCACGCTCTGAAAAAGATTGGATGGGCGCAGCGCCGTCCAGGAGAGCGCCATCGGCTGTTGGTCTTTCATGGCCGATGACACATCGTTCATGATTGGCCCATGCCGCGTGACGCGCACATTGACCGTGACCGGGTCGCCGCCAGCCACATTGATTTTCTCCGCGATAATTTGCGCCTTCTCAAATTTACCCATGTATTCAAATTCATCGGGGTTGGCCGGATTGGGTTTCTCGATGAACACATCCTGCACATCCGGGTTGACGTTGGTCACGCCCCACGCGATGCGCGTGTTGTGGCCGATGATTACGCCGGGCGCGGCGGCGAATGACACGCCGCTCACGTCATACGGGCAGGCCGGGCCGACTGCGCGGCAATGCAGACCAATCTGATACCAAATCGAGGGCATTTGAATGGCGAGGTGCGGGTCGTTTGCCAACAGCGGTTTGCCGCTTGTTGTGCGCGACCCAGCCACAACCCAATCGTTGCTGCCAATATCGGTGTCGTGCAAAACGCCCATCATGGCGCTCACACTTTGGCTGAGGTTGAGCAATGCCAGCGCGTTATCCTCGCTCACGGGCGCGGCGTTGGCAAGCGGGTCGGCCATCAGCCCGGCTTTTTGGGCGGATGGGGCGATGACCGGCATGGTTTTGGGGTAGGGCGGCAAAAGCGTGTTTGCCATGTCTGCGCCGCCTTTGGCCAGCAGCGCGGCGCGGGTCAACTCTTCGTCCATGTTGCCGCCCAAATTCCACGCCATCACTTTGCCCCAGGCGATGGTGTCTGCGGTTGTCCATTTTTCCGGTTTCCAGTTGCGGCCAATCAACCCCAGCACGTTGAACTCCAGCGAGGCCTTGTCGGCGTTTTTATCCAAATAAGCGTTTATGCCCGCCGCGTAGGCTTCCATCACCTCCCTGGTCTCGCCGGTCAGCGCGGCGGCCTCGGCTTGCGCGGCGCGGTGCCATCCCAGCGTGCGGATGAACTTGTCCTGGCTCAGGGCGCTCTTGCCAAATAACTCGGAGATGCGCCCTTGTCCTACGCGCCGGGCAAACTCCAACTGAAAGAAGCGATCTTGCGCGTGGACAAACCCCTGCGCCATAAACAGGTCGTGCGAGGTATCGGCGTAAATATTTGGCACGCCAAATTTGTCGCGGATGATCTCTACCTTGCCGTTCAGCCCGGCCATCTGCAAAGACCCGCTGGTTTGCGGAAACGATTGCCGCGAGATGAGGTAAAAGCCGCCGCCCGCCAGAGCAGCCAGAATAACGATGAGTGCGATGAAAATAGTGAGGATTCGTTTGAGAATTTTCATAAAAATGTAAATTTGTGATGGTGCGTGACGTGGGCGGTATGTTACCCGCAAAAGCCAAAAGTGCAAAGTGCATATCGCAAAGCCACAGCGGATAAAATTTGCATGAATTATTTTTTTATGACGCCTTCAAAAACCATGCCAAACCCAACCACCGCATTTGCCCAGCACATCGCTCTTGAACTTTTCGGCCTGAACGCCGCCGCTACCGCCCTGCCCGGCGAATACGATGCCAACTACCGGCTTGACGCGGCGGACGGCCAGCGCTTTTTGCTGCGCCTCTCGCGCGTGGGCGAACCGCGCGAGGCGGTGGCGTTTCAGAATGCGCTGCTGGCGCATGTGGCAAGTCACGCGCCAGACTTGGCGGTGCAAAAGGTGATTCCGCTCACCCTGAGCTTGTCGAAGGGCGCAGCGGAATCACCGGCCATGATTTTGGATGAGCAAGGCCACCCGCGCTGGGCGCGGTTGCTCACGTGGCTGCCAGGGCGCGTGATGGCAAAGGTGAACCCGCACACGCCAGAGCTTTTGCGCGGTCTTGGCGAGCTGCTGGGCAAGGTGGATGCCGCGCTGGTTGGGTTTGAGGAGTTAAGCGCTCCGGGCGGTTCAACCGCCCGGAGCGCTG
>DAORUN010000011.1:54688-55841 GCA_035433205.1 Thermoflexales bacterium
CTGGCCAGCCTGCCGCACCAAATTACGCACAACGATGCCAACGATTACAACGTGCTGGTGGATGGCGTTGGCTACGAGGCGCGCGTGTCTGGGTTGATTGATTTTGGCGATGCGATTTACACGCCGCGCGTGTGCAACCTTGCCATTGCGCTGGCGTATGCCATGCTGGGCAAGCCCGACCCGCTGGCCAGCGCCGCGCACGTGGTGGCGGGGTATCACGCGCAAAACCCCTTGCGCGAGGACGAGCTGGCCGTGCTTTGGCCGCTGGCTCAAATGCGCCTCGCGGTGAGCGTGATCAACTCGGCGCAACGCAAACTGGAGCAGCCGGATGACCCTTACATCGTCATCAGCGAAGCGCCCGCGTGGGCCGCGCTGGAAAAACTGGCGGCCATCCACCCGCGGTTTGCGCATTACAAATTCCGCGCTGTGTGCGGGATGGAACCCGTGCCCGGCGCGAGCGCCATCACCCGCTGGCTGGCTGTCCACGCCGATGGCTTTGCGAGCGTGGTGAAGCCCGACCTGCGCCGTGACCCCATCACCGTGCTGGATTTGAGCGTGGGCAGCCTGGACATGCCATTGCCGGATGAAATTGACACCACCGCCAAATTTACGCGCAAGTTGTTTGCCCAGTTGGATGAGGCCGGGGTGGTGGCGGGCATTGGCCGCTACGATGAGCCGCGCCTGATTTACGCCAACGACGACTTTATGACGATTGGCGAGAACGGCAAGGAATACCGCACTTTGCACGTGGCGCTGGATGTGTTCATGCCTGCCGGCGCGGAGGTCTTTGCCCCGCTAGATGGCGTGGTGCATTCTTTCCAAGACAACACCGCCCGGCTGGATTACGGGCCGTGCATTATTTTGGAACACCGTGTTGAGACGGAAGACGGAGGACGGAAGACGGGTGGAAATGTCGTCTCCAGTCTTCCGTCTCCGGTCTTTTACACGCTCTACGGCCATCTCTCGCGGGAATCGTTGGAGGGGTTGCGCGTGGGGCAAAAAATCAGCAAGGGCCAGCGCATCGCGTGGATGGGCGATTACCCGATCAATGGCGACTGGCCGCCGCATTTGCACTTTCAGGTGATCACCGATCTGCTGGATTACGCGGGCACGTATCCGGGCGTGGCGCGGCCATCTGACCGGGCGGTGTGGC
>DAORUN010000012.1:0-8981 GCA_035433205.1 Thermoflexales bacterium
TAAAACCAGATTTTGTGGTGACCGTTGGCGACAACAATTACGGCACGCGCCCGCCGCAAGGCACGCAGCCCGATACGCGCGGCTCGGCGGTTTATATTGACCAGAACATTGGCCAGTTTTATCACTCGTTTATCTCGCCGTATTCCGGCGCGTTTGGCGCGGGCGCTCCAAATGGCAACCGCTTTTTCCCCGGCCTTGGCAACGCCGATTGGTTTGTGCCGTATATCACCAGCTCAACCGCCATCTCGGTGGCGCTGGCTCCGCACTTTGCGTATTTTCCGTGGCTCAGCGGGCAGGCGTATTACTCGTTTACCGCGCCCACCGCGCCCGGCGTGGTGGATTTCTTTATGACCAGCGCAGACAGCCGCGACCCCAACCGCCTGCAAGTGGCGGCGGGCGCGCAACGGGCGTGGTTTACCAATAGCTTGATGGCCTCTGGGGCGGCGTGGCAAGTGGTGGTGGAGCATTACCCGCCGTTTACCTCGGAAAACGTCACCAACACGGCATCGTATTCGGGCGCGGTGAATTTGCGCCTAAATTATGCGGGCTGGGGCGCGGATGCGCTGCTGAGCGGCGACACGCATTTGTATGAGCGGGTGATGGTGGGCGTGACCGAGACCATCCCATATTTCACCAACGGCGCGGGTGGGGCGGGGCTGTCAAAATTTGCAACTGGCTACACGCCGGTGCCGGGCAGCGCCGTGCGTTACGATGCCGACTTTGGGGCGCAATTGGTTGAAGCCAGCCCATGCCACATCCAATTTAATTTTTATAACACGTCTGGCCAGTTGATTGATGTTTACACCAAGCTGCGCGCCTGCGACCCGGTTCGTCCGCGCGTGTATTTGCCCGCCACCATGCGCCAGGTTGGGGCAGGGTGGTGAAAGAAGGGTGACGGGTGAAAGGTGAACACACAGGTTTGACCGCGGGCAAATTTTCTAGCGGTCAGACCTGTGCGTGCGCAAGCCCAATTCGTCGTTGAACTTCACCCCGCCCCAAACCGATACCCAAACCCGCGGTCGTTGTGTATGTATTTGGGGTGATCAAGATCAGGCTCGATTTTTTGGCGCAAGTGCCAAATGTAGCGGCGCACGTAGCCAATTTCCTCGGCATATTGCGGCCCCCAAACCTCGCGCACCAGCGCCTCGGGCGATAAGACATCGCCCTTTGAGCGCATGAGCGCCACCAGCAATTTGAACTCGGTGGGCGTGAGTGAAACGGGCAGCCCGGCGCGGGTGACTCGTTTTAGGCCAAGATTGACTTCCAAATCGCCCTCGACCAGGTTGCCTTCCTCTTGTGCGCCCTGGCCTGTGCGCGCCAGCAACGCCCGCACCCGCGCATGCAATTGGGCGAAGGAGAACGGCTTGGTCACATAGTCATCTGCCCCCAGCGAGAACCCGCGCAACACATCTGCCTCATCGCCTCGCGCGGTCAGCATAATGACCGGGGTGGCGCTCACCTCGCGGATGGCTTTGAGTGTTTCCCAGCCATCTTTCTCTGGCATGGTCACATCCAGCACAATCAAATCGGGATGTTCGGCATACAAGGCGCGCAGCCCGGCCCGGCCACCCTCGGCGATGGAGACGCCGCATCCTTGCTGCGAGAGAAACTCGGAAAGCAATTGCAAAAGCCCCCGGTCATCATCAATCAAAAGAACTCGGCTCATGGCTAAAACCTTAATCCAAATGCGCAGGATTTTTTGTTAATCCTGTTCATCGTTAAAAATTTCCTCCTCAGACATATCGGCCAGGGGAATGCGCACAAAAAACTCGCTGCCTGGCTGCGCCGCGCCGGGGTTGATGGGTGAACGCACGCCAATTTGGCCGTGCTGGGCCTCAATCAATTTGCGCGCCAAATACAACCCCAGGCCCCATCCCGCCGGAGCGCTTTCGCCATTTTGCCCGCGCTCAAACCGGTCAAAAATCCGTTCCTGAGCCTCTGGCGCAACGCCGTTGCCCAGATCGCGGGCGGCAATGTAAATGTTGCGCTCGCCATCCTGTCTGGCAATCAAATAGATGGGTTTTGTGGGCGGCGAATATTTGTCTGCGTTGCGGATGAGGTTGCGCAGCACTTCATCCAGCAACACCTCATCGGCCCAGGCCGGGGGCAGCCCGCTGGAAATTTCCCAAATGACGGGCCGCGCCGAATGCGCCAAAATCATCTCCGCTGCCTGCTCCATCAACGGGCGGATGGCAACCGGGCCGAGGTTGACTTGCACTTTGCCCGCCTCCAGCCGCGAAAGGTCGAGAATGGTTTGCACGAAGTCAGTCAGCCGTTTGCTTTCGCTTGCCATGATGGCGAGGGTGTTGCGCGTGGGCTGGGTCAGCCCATCATCGCGCAGAGTCATTTCCATCGCCCCGTTCATGATGGTGAGCGGCGCGCGCAATTCGTGGCTCACCATCGCCACAAATTCCGATTTCATCTCATCCAGTTTATGAAGCTGATCGTTGGCGTGGGCCAGCTCGGTGTTTTGCTGGGCCAGCGTGGCGGTGCGCTCGGCCACTTTTTTCTCAAGCTGGATGTTCATCGTCTCCAGTTGCGCCTGAGCCGTATTCTGCGCGTCTATCATTCGGCGCACATAGGCAATGGTCACCCCAACCGCCAGCGGCCCAATCATGCCAAACATGATCACCTCGCCGTTGATTGCGTTGACTGAAAAACCGCCGTGGTCGCCTGAGAATTCCAGCATCTCATACATCACAGATAGCGCAAACAGGCCCAGCGGCAGCGCCCATTGCACCAGACGCAGCCAGCTTTGGCGTTTTTGCAGAGATTTAGATATGCTGTTCACAAATTTAGCAACGCGCAAGATGTAATCTCATGGCGGCACATCCCGCCTGGCCTTACACATCACGCGCCAGACCTTGCATGAAAGTATAGCCATCTCCCAGCCCGCCGGAACAAACCGAGACGCAATTGAGACATTTTGAGACACAAATTGCGCTTCACAAAAACTGTAATAAAGCCTACCCTCTGCCTCGCAGGTAATCCTGTTAAATGCATTGGAGAATTACACATGAGTGACACACAACTGCCCGCGCTCCCCCTGGAAAAGGGCGCGTGGGATGAAAAAGAACTCAGCCGCCGAAAATTCCTTGAAATAACCTTTTGGGCCGTGTCCGGCATCACGGCGGTTGGCTTGTTGGGAACAGGCGCAAGATTTTTGGTGGGCAATTCGCTGGAGCCAACCACATCCAGTTGGGTGGAACTAGGCAAGGTGGCCGAGCTGCCCAAAGGCACGGTAAACCGCGTGAATTACGCCATGAAAGCCAAAGATGCCTGGCGCGAGGTGACCCAAAGAGGCGCGTTGTATGCGTTTAGCGCAGATGGCGCAAATTACACCGTGTTGGATGGCACCTGCACCCATCTCGGCTGCATCGTCCAATGGGATTCCGCCGAAAACCAATTTCGGTGCCCGTGCCACTCGGCGCGCTTCACCCGCGAGGGCGTGGTGGTTGATGGACCGCCGCCCAAGCCATTGCGCAGCTTGCAAACCAAAGTGGAAAACGGCGTGTTGATGGCGCAGATTTAACTTGGAAATTAACACTTAACACTCAGGATTTATTATGAGCAAAGTTGGCCAATGGATTGACAAACGCACCGGCATCAGCGGCCCAGTGCGCAGCTTTTTGAATTACCCCGTCCCCAAGTATGTGCACAACAACCTGCTTTATACGCTGGGCGGCCTAACCGCCATCTCTTTTGGGTTGCAGGTCATCACGGGCATCATGCTCACGTTTTATTTTGACCCCAGCACCGAGGGCGCGTATAACAGCGTGGATTACATCACGTATACCCTGCCATTGGGATGGCTGGTGCGCGGGTTGCATCATTACGGAGCCAGCGCCATGGTGATTTTGGTTGCGTTGCACATGCTCCGCACCTATTTCTTTAGCGCCTACAAAAAACCGCGCGAGATCAACTGGCTGACCGGCGTTTTGTTGTTGTTCCTCACCCTGGCGTTTGGCTTCACCGGCTATTTGCTGCCCTGGGATCAGAAGGGATATTGGGCCACCCGCGTGGGCACATCCATCGCCGGGTCTGTCCCGCTGATTGGCGCCACAATTGCGAACATCATGCGTGGCGGCGCGGAGCTTGGGCAATCTACGCTCACCCGCTTTTTTGCCACGCACGTGATGTTGCTCCCCGCCACGCTGGCCTTGCTCATTGGGGTGCATATTTTCCAGTTGCGGTATCACGGCATGGCCCCAGCCATCACCGAGAAAGCCAAAGCGCAGTCAAAATCGTTCGTCCCGTTCTTCCCGTATTGGGTGGTGAATGACGCCATCGCCGGGTTGGGGTTGCTGGCTTTGTTGGTTTATATCAGCGCAACCCAGCGCGCCCCGCTAGAGTTTCCTGCTGACCCAACCAGCAGCAACTTCATCCCGCGCCCGGAATGGTATTTCTTGTTTTATTACCAAATCCTCAAGTATTTCCCCGGCGGTTTGGAGCCAGTGGCAACTGTTTTGATCCCGCTGTTCATATTTGGCAGCATGATTTTGTTGCCATTTATTGACCGGGGCGAGGAACGCCGCCCGTGGAAGAAGCCCGTCACGACCATCGCCGCCATCTTTTACATCGTTGTGATCATCATCTTCACCGTCTTGGCAGGATGAAAAACAATTTCTCTCGCAAAGACGCCAGGGTTTTGCTTTGCGCCTTTGCGTCTTGGCGAGAGATAAAGATTTCGTTTTCAAAAGGAGAAAAATGAACTTCAAACTAATTTCATTGATGGCCGCAGGCGCGTTGGCGCTCACGGCTTGCGGCGCGGCTTCTGGCCCGGTCACCAGCCCGCCCAATACCCTCACCGCCGTCAAGGTGGATGCGGTCTCGACCGATGCCGCCGCTGCGATGTGGGCTAACGCGCCAAAGACCAGCGTCACATCAAAGGTGCCAGACAAGAAGGCCGAAGTTGGCGCAACGGTCACCCTGCAAGCCGTGTACGATGGCAAAAACATCGCCATTCGCGCGGAGTGGGATGACAAGACCGATAGCTGGCAGCGCAATATTTGGACGTATGACGGCACGGCGTGGAAGCGCGCCGGCGAGCAAGATCGCCTGGCTCTCGCATTCCCCATCGGCAACAATGCCGAGTTCGCCAGCAAGGGCTGCGGCGTCATTTGCCACAACCAGGATGCCGACGAAGCCAAATGGTGGATGGGCACGGACTCCGCCGATGTGCGCGTGGATTTCTGGCAATGGCAGGGCGCATCCACAAACCCAGCCGGGTATGCGGATGACTCATACTTTAGCGCCAAGGCCACGATCACCTCTACCACCGGCCGCGCCAACGACGCCAACACAGGCGGCGGCCCAAAGACCAATGCCGCAGCCGATGGCAAAGGTCCGGCCTTCATGAACAAGTCTGGCGTGGATGCACACTACATTTTGGCAGGTGAGGAAGTGGCGCTGGATATGGCCAAGGTCAAGGCTGGCTCGCAGATTCCCAGCAGCATTTTGTCCAAATATGCTGGTTCCCGCGGCGACATCACGGCCAAGGGTACATGGGCCAATGGCAAGTGGGTTGTGGTGATGGTTCGCGCCCTGGACACAGGTAACAAAGACGATGCCGCCTTCCAGCCGCCCAAGGCCGTGCCGTTTGGCCTCGGCGTGTTTGATAACTCCGGCGACCTTGAGCACGCCGTCTCACAAGACGTGCTCACGTTGGCGTGGAAGTAAAAGTGAGAGTTGAGAGTTAGAGTAATAGTAAAAGCCGGAGGCTGGCATTGCCACCTCCGGCTTTTTGCTATCACTCTCAACCATCACTTTCCACTAGAACTGCCATCCCATCGCCGCCGCTGTCTGCGCCGCCAGCCAGCGCGCCGGTGTGCGGGTCAATCGTGATGGCGTGGACAAGCCCCATCTGCCCGTGGCTTTGCGGAATATGGCTGATGGGGTGCCGCTTGCGCACCTCATCCAGCACAAACGATGGAATCCGCCGCTGGCAGCGAATCTCCCCAATCTGACAATCGAAGCGCGGGGCAAGCACCGCCTCTGCGATGGGCATTCCAAAGTCAATCACGTTCAACATCACCTGCAACACGCCGGTGATGATGCGCGAGGCGCCGGGCGCGCTGAGCACCATCACCGGTTTGCCATTTTTGTAAACAATGGTTGGCGACATGCCCGTGGTGCGGCCTTTGCCCGGCGCAATTGAATTTGCGCCGCCGGGCAGCGGGTCAAAGTTCACCATCGAGTTGTTATACATGAACCCCAGCCCGGGCGTGATCACCCCGCTGGACGAGCCAAGCGAATGGGTGAGCGCCACGCAGTTGCCCAACCCATCCACCACGCTAATGGTTGTGGTGTGCGGCGTGCCGGTGGGTGTGTTGCTTTGGGTGATGGGTTTTCCGGCGCGGATATGCTCCGCCCATTCCGCGGCCCGCCCGCGCGAGGTCATCCAGCCCAGTGGCACATCCACAAATGCCGCGTCGGCCATAAAGCGGTTGCGGTCGGCAAAGGCGGCTTTCATGGCCGCCGAGACCAGCAAAATGTATTCCGGCGAGTTGTGCCCCAGCTTGCCAATTTCAAAATGCTCCAAAATGTTGAGGATGGCGATGAGCGTTGCGCCACCGTGCGGGGCCGTGCTGCTGGCGACCTCGTGCCCGCGATACGCGCCGCGCGTGGGCGGGGCGGGGCGCAATTTGTAATTTGCAAAATCGCTGGCGATCACATACGCGCCGCTGGCTTCCAAATCCGCGCTCATTTTTGCGGCCAGCTCGCCGGTGTAAAAATCATCCGCGCCGTGTTTGGCAAGATGGCGCAGCGTCCGCGCGTAATCTGGGTTGCGGATGGTCTCGCCGGTGAGATACGCCGACCCATCTGGCTTGAGATAAATTTTGCGCGCCTCGGCGTTCCGCAAAATATATTCCAGTTGCGAGCACGCCTCCGGGTAGCCCGCCGGGGTGCGCCATTGCCGCGAGAGCGTCTCATGCACCTGCCAGCCATCCTCGGCCAGCCGCGCGGCGGGTTCAATGGCCTGCGCCCAACTGATGGTGCCCCATTTTTCCAGCATGTGCGCCAGCATTGTCACCGTGCCGGGGGCGCAAATGCTGGTGTATCCGGCGTCGTTCACTTTGTCGCGCAAAAAGTAGCCCCAGCCATCCGGGTTCAGCCCAATCACGCGGTTTTGCCACATTTCCGGGCTGGTTTTGCTCCCGGCCAGCGCGGGGGCATCAAACCCAATGGGTTCGGGTTGCCCAGCCAGTTGCGCGGTGAGCAGGGCGTAGCCGCCAATGCCGCACATTTGCGGGTCAACAACTGTTTGCGCGAAGGCGCACGTAACCGCGGCGTCAATCGCGTTTCCGCCGCGTTGTAACACGCGCACGGCTTCATCAACCGCAATGGGCTGGGGGGCAGAGATGATGGATTTCATGGTTGGTTGTTTGGTTGTTGCTGATTTGACGATAGACGATGGACGATGAAGCTCAAAGGATCGTCCATCGTCTATCGTCTATCGTCATTTCTTTCAATGCCTCAATATGAGCAGGTGTAGTTCCGCAGCACCCGCCAATGATGGTTGCGCCAATTTTGCGCCATTCTTGCGCGGCCTGCGCATAGGCCGATGGCGTCACGGCGTGGGTGAGCGTCCAGCCCGTCACGTCATCCACGTGGCCCACGTTGCCATACGCGCCGATGGGTAGCGCGGCGGGCGCGGCCCGGCGCAAAACGCGCAACGCGCCCGCAATTTGCGCCACCGGGATGCAATTCACCAAAATGGCCTGCGGGTTAAACGGCAAAACAGCCTGCACCGCATCGGCCAATTTTTCACCGCTGATCAAATCGTTGTGCTCGTTCAGGGTAAAACTCACCCAGATGGGTTTGCCGGTCTGGGCGGCGGCTTTTGCCCCGGCGACGGCCTCGCGGATGGTGTTCATCGTCTCCACCAAAATCAAATCGCACCCGGCTTCGCTCAGGTTGATGGCGTGCTCGGCGTGCTCACGCGCCAACGTTTCATCGTCTGGGACAAGCTCTGGCGTGTAGCAATCCTCCAGCGGGGCCAAGCTGCCTGCCACTTTTGCATTGCCTGCGTTTTTTGCCAACGCCACCGCCTTGAACGTGAGGTCTCGCGCCAATGTGTGCGGGTTGGGCAAGCCGGCGTGTTCAAAGGTGCGAAAGTTGGTGCGAAACGTGTTGGCGGTCAGAACCTCCGCGCCCGCCGCGAGGTAATCCGCATGAATTTGCGCCACCACCTGCGGCGCGTCCATCAACGCCCGCGCCGACCAAAGCGGCAAATTTGTGTTTTCTCCGCGCCGGGTCAGCTCTGTGCCCAGCGCGCCATCCAAAATAATCATAGGTGTTGGTTATTGGTTGTTGGGTTTAATGCTTTTTATCTCCGCGCCAAGCCACGCGGCGAACAACATATTCATGGGGAAGGCTTCAGTAAAGACCGTCCCAAGCGCCATCAGCGCATACAAGGCAATGAAGGCGATGGGCGCGGATTGGCCGGTGCGCAGGCACAGCCACGCCAGGGCGGCCATCAGCCCCAGCACAACCAGCCCGCCAACCCAGCCCAAATTGATGATGGCCGAGGTGTAAAACGAATCGGTGATGACCGACTCATCAATGCTGCCCAGTTTGCGGTTTAGGATGACGCCCGCATTTGTGCCCATGCCAAAATGGGTTGACACCGGCCCAATGCTTTGCGCCGCTTTGACAAAAATCTCCAGGCGTTTGGGCGCGGAGTAAGACAAAATATCGGTGCGTGCAGAGAGCGCGTTGATGTTAAAAAAGATCAGCGCGGCAAAAATGGGCAGCAGGAGCAGCCGCTGTTTGAGCCAGCGATTTTTGAAAGCGAGGAAGAACATCATCACCAGCCATGTGGCGATGGCCCCCGCCGACGCCGCCAAAATGATGCTGACCGGCGCGGCGATGTTGGCCGCCAGCGCCAGCCATTTCCCGCGCGAGCCATCTAAATATGCGTTTGCCCAAAACGCGGCCACGCAAGCAAAAAAGCCAGTTGTGCTTGGGATGTAAAAGAA
>DAORUN010000012.1:9081-14470 GCA_035433205.1 Thermoflexales bacterium
TCAGGGCGGCCATCACCGCGAACAAAAGCAGGGCGGGGCCAACCCATTTTTGCCACGGGGGTTTGGGGGCAGTTAGAAAACGCGCAACCCCCAGCGCCATCAACGCCCAAAACCCAATGTCTTTGATGGCTTTTATCCAGATGGGGGTTTGAAAGGCGAAAAAGTTGCGGGGTTGTTCAAACGCGCCCGGCAAAAGCCGGCCGCCCGTCTCGCCGATGTTGAAGATCGGGGTGAGCGCGAGCAGAAGCAGGATGATGGCCGCGGGCAGCCGATTTGCCAGTTTTTGCACAGCGTATGATTGGGTTGAGTGTAACTCATGCCAAACGAATGTGATGTGAGTGTTATCGTCCCATGCCACAACTGCGCGGGCACAATCCGCCGCGCGGTCGGGTCGGCCATCCACCAAACCTGCCCCCCGCGTGAGGTGATTTTGGTGGATGATGCGAGTGATGATAATACTCCGCATGTTTTGCGTGAATTGGTGGATAATGGCAATGGTCGTGTCCGCGCAGTCACGCTGAGGGATAACGGGGGGCCAGGTGTGGCACGCAATGCAGGATGGAATGTGGCTACTGGCGTTTATGTGGCTTTTTTAGATGCGGATGACGCATGGCTTCCGCAAAAACTGGAGCAGCATACGCGCTGGATGAACACACATCCGGAGTGCGTGTTTTCGGGTCATGAATTACAAGGAAAGAGCGCAGGTTCATCTGCGTGGCGATGGGTTGCGTTGCGCGCGTTGGTGTTTTCCAACCCATTCCGGCCTTCGACCGTGATGATTCGGCGAGAGGTGGCCGCGCGGTTTGATGAGCGAAAACGGTTTAGCGAGGATTACGCGCTTTGGTTGAACCTGGTGGCAGATGGCGCGCGCGGCGCAGTTTTGGATGCGCCTTTGACGCAGGTGTTTGCCACGCAATGGTTGGCGGGTGGGCTGAGCAAAAATCTGTGGCAGATGGAGCGGGCCGAATTGGAAAATTATTATGCGCTGAAAGACAGGCGCAAAATTGGAGGTAGGGCATGGCTGTCAGCCAGCGTCTGGTCAATGACAAAGTTCTTCCGCCGCTGGATGATGCGGCGGCTAACCAAATAAAAATCTGGCAAAATAGGGCAGTTGTGCAAACCAATCCGCGATTGCTGCAAATAATTACGCTTGCGAGTTATGGTGGCGCTCAGACCCATGTCAATGAACTGATTGATGGTTTGCGTGACCAATATGAAATCCACCTCGCAACCAGCTATGAGGGGCCATTGACCGAGCGCGCCAGACGCGCTGGGGCGCATGTGCATATCATCCCAACCCTCAAGCGCCAGCTTCATCCGGTAACAGATGTTGGGGCCATTCAGGATTTCAAAAATCTGATTGATGAAGTGAAGCCAGATTTGATCCACGCGCACAGCAGCAAAGCGGGCATGGTGTCCAGAGTAGCGGGAAGAATATGCGGCGTTCCGGTGGTGTATACCGTGCATGGATGGGCGTTTGCAGAAGGCGCGCCTGCCACGCGGCGGGCCATCGCCTGGGTCTCCGAAGCCATGATGTCTCCGTTGGCGGCCAGAATCATTTGTGTGACCAGCCGCGACGAGAATTACGCCCGCACACGCGGTGTGTTGCGCAATGGTAACGGTCTCACTATTCTGCATGGAATTAGCGATCATGGCGCGCCGAGGGCCAACCCCGCTGCGCAGCCGCCGCGCCTCATCATGGTTGCGCGGTTCAGCCCGCAAAAAGATTTTCTCACGCTCATTCAGGCCCTGCCGTATCTCAAGGAGCGCAATTTAAAGTTTCATGTGGATTTTGCCGGAAGCGGCGCAGAAATGCACCGCTCTCAAAAACTGGCCGAGCATCTGGGCGTGAGCGATTACATCTCATTTCTGGGCGACCGGGATGACGTGCCTGAGTTGCTCAGCCAATCACAAATTTTTGTGCTCAGCACCCATTACGAAGGTTTGCCAATCAGCATTTTAGAGGCCATGCGAGCTGGTTTGCCCATTGTGGCTACAAATGTGGATGGCGTGCCCGAGGCGGTGCGCGAAGGCAAGAACGGGTTGCTGGTTCCGCGCTCAAACCCTCTCGCGCTGGCAGAAGCCATCGGCCAGATGGTCGAATCGCCTGAAATGCGGGCGCAAATGGGCGCGGAGTCGCGGCGGATGTATGAAACCGAATTTGGCGTGGAGCGCATGCTGACCGAGCTGAATGAGGTGTATCGCAGCGCGATATCCAAGCAAAAAATTCATCATTAAAAGATGGCGCTGCAAAGGCATTCCACCTTTTCAACTTTGGCTTTTATCCGTGACACATTCTTATAACTCATCTGCCACACAACACAAACTGGATTTGTTCAACCCCATTACCGCCGCGCGTGGCCTTTGGCGTCATCGCGAGTTGATTGAGCAATTTACCCGCCGCGAGGTGGAAGGGCGTTACAAAGCTTCTGCCCTCGGATTGCTTTGGACTTTTATAAACCCCTTGCTGATGTTGGGAATTTATACGTTTGTCTTTGGCGTAATTTTCAAATCTAAGTGGGCTCAGGCAAACTCAGACAGTTTGGCGGAATTTGCGGTGGTTTTGTTTTGCGGCCTCACCACCTATAATATTTTTTCAGAAGTGGTTGCGCGTGCGCCATCGGTCATCGTGGCGGTGCCAAACTATGTAAAAAAAGTGGTTTTCCCCCTGGAAATTTTGGTGATGACGGCTCTGGGGGCGGCGCTGTTTCATGCAGCTATTGCTTTTTGTATTGTCATTTTGGCCAATTTATTGATTAATGGCGTTTTGCATTGGACCATCATTCTTGCTCCATTCGTGCTTTTGCCGCTGTGTTTAATTTCTTTGGGGCTGGGCTGGTTTCTAGCCAGCCTTGGCGTGTTTCTGCGAGATATTTCTAACATTGTGGCGCTGGCAGTGCAAATGTTGCTTTTTCTTACCCCCATTTTTTATGATATTTCAATTCTGCCGCCAGTTTTGCGCCAATTAATTGGAATAAACCCAATGGCGTGGTGTGTTACCAACATGCGTAATGTGATGCTTTGGGGAACGATTCCAAATCCTGTTGAGTGGCTGATATGGACTGCGATCTCGCTGGTTATTGCCGTTCTTGGCTACGCATGGTTTATGAAAACCCGCAAAGCCTTTGCCGATGTGTTGTGAGTTGGATCTCACAAGCTTTTTAATTTTCTCGCCAGCTTTGCCGCAAATTCCACGCCCGGCGCATAACGCGCCGCCGCGCGGGCGCGCTGCATGTGAGCGAACCGCGCCGCTGCTTTTTGCGCCGTGAGCGCCTCGCCCTTGCTTACAAGTTCGTGTCTCATCGCGCAATTGGCATTTGCTTGTTTCATCGCGCGTTCAAGCGCATCGCCAAGCAGATGAATATCAAACTGCGCCGCAACTCTCGCGCGGGCGTTTTGTCCCATTTGCGCCATTTTCTCCGGCTGGCCGATGAGGTCTCTAAGCGCATTTGCGTAGGCATTTGCGGTGTCCTCGCCGGGCACAAGCAGCACCCCGCAATCGGATGTCACCAGTTCGCGCTGGCCGCCCACGTCTGCGCTGAGAGGCACAAGACCCAGCGCCGTCGCCTCGTAAATTGCCAATGAGATGCCCTCATTGGCCGAGGGCAGAAAAAGCACATCGCAGGCGTTCATCAACGCGCGCATGTTTTGGGCGGGCACATGACCCATCACCCGGATGCAGCCTTGCAAGCCGTGTTTTTGCACAAACTCGCGGGCTTGGCCGATGAGTGGGCCATCCCCCGCAAGAAGAGCCAGGAAGCGATTGGATTCCTTGAGCAGCCTCAACGCCTCCAGCGCCATGAGCGGGCGTTTTTGCGCGGCCATGCGCCCGGCAAAAAGTATCACCGGCATGTCTGGCAAGATGCCCATGCGCGCGCGCGTTTCGTCACGCGCGGTTGGGTCTGGCTGCCATTTTTGCGTGTCCACGCAGGTGTGGCACACGCGAATACGCCCGGCATTGCCCCCGCGCTCCACCATCCATTTTTGTAAATGCGCCGATGACACCAGCGTGAGGTCGAGATGTTTTTGCGCTTCAATCGAAAGGCGCGGATACCCGCCATTTTGCCAATGTTCTTCTTCAACGTGACAAAAATCCAAAATGGGCAGGGTGGGGAAGCAAAAACGCAACCAGGGCAACAAGCGGTAGGCAAACTCGCTATGAGAAATCATCAGCGCGTCTGGCGCAAATTGGGTGATGGCCTCTCGCATGGCCTCGGCCAGCCGCGCGGGTTTGGCCGCGTCGGGCAGCGTCATCACCTGCGCCAGCGCCGCAAATCTTTGGCGTGATGGGTTGTGCGAAGGCGCGGTTGTGATTACCGCGCACTGCCAGCCGCGCTGCGCAAGCTGCTCCAGCGCGTCCAAATTAAATTTATCCGCCCCGCCGTTCTCCAGCCAGGGCGCGATGAGACAAAGACGGCTCATTTGCGTGAAAGGCGGCGCAGGGCAATGGCTGGCGCGGCGCGGGCAAGCTCCATCCCCATGTGCGCAGAGATGGCGCGAGACTCGCGCAGGGCCGCGCGGTGAATGGCGGGCGTGAGGCCGCCGCGCGACCCCATCCACCACCAGTAACGGGCAAACCGCCGCGCAATTTGGGCGCGCCGGGCGGATGGAATCTCGAAGGTGTTAAGAATGCGGCTGACCACGCGGGCGCTCTCGGTTAGGGCGACCCCGCGCGAGCGCGAGCGCACCGAATTGCCGTGCTCGCGGTAGGCGTTGAGCGGTGTTGCGCAATACGCAATATCCCAGCCCCGCAAAATTTTGGCATACACATCCCAATCGCCGCACAAGGTAAAACTTTCATCCGCGCCGCCGGTTTGCGCAAACGCCTCGCGGCGAATCAGCGCGGCGCTGGCATTGGGGAGGGTGTTCTTGAAGCACAAAAAATCGCGCGCCTCGGCGCGGCCATCATTTATAAAATCGGTCTGCCAATGATGCGGGTCAAGATCGGCGTAATACGCATCAAAATTGCCAACCACCTGGCCGCGCTCATTAATTTTGTTTGAGGCGCAATATGCAATGCCTATGTTTGGGCGCGGGGCGATGATGCCCAGCAGCATTTCCAGAAAGCGCGGGTCGGCCACGTCATCCGATTCGGCGAACCACAAAAACTCACCTTTGGCTTTGGCTGCGCCCGCGTTCCATTGGCAAAAAGCCGAGCCGCTGTTTGCGGCGTTGGCGCTCACATGCGTCATGCGCGGGTCGCGCTCAAATTGGCGGATCACGCTCAGGCTGTCATCGGTCGAGGCGTCATCCAACACAATCACTTCCAGCTCGGCATGGGTTTGCGCCAGCACGCTGCGCAACCGCTCTGGCAAATAGGGCGCGTGGTTGTAGTTTGGGATGATGGCCGAGACGAGCATGGTTGTGGGTGGATTTTAGCGCGGAAGAT
>DAORUN010000012.1:14570-53650 GCA_035433205.1 Thermoflexales bacterium
CCCACCCACCGCTCGCGCGAGAAAGGTTGCAGCGGGAAGGCCGCCGCGCCCGCGGCGTAGCTTGCATAACCCGCCATGAGCCGCGCGATGCCCTCGCGCACCGCGCCCGCCGAGGCCCCATCCACCACCACGCCGCAGCCGTGCGCGGCCACATCCTCGCTCAGGGGTATTTGCTGGCTGATGAGAACCGGGCGGGCGCAGGCCAGCGATTCCATCAACGAGTGCGGGTAGGGTTTGATGGCCTCGGTTTGATCCGAGACCAGCACGGCGGCGTGGGCGTTGCGCAAGTGCGCGGCCACATCTGCCTGCGCGTTGATAAACGTGATGCGCTTTGCCGCCGCCGACCGCGCGATGCGTTGCTCCATCACGGCGGCCATCACCCCGCGCCACAAAAAAGTAAGTTGCAAGTTGGGCAAGGCTTCCGCCGCCGCGATCAGCGCATCTATGCCCTTGATTTTGAATTGTGATTCGTTCCACGGCGCAGAAGCGCACACCAGCTTGAACGGCTGACCGGGAGCAGCGGGCGGGGCGGGGGATGGCTCAAACCCGCTCAGGTTGATGCCGGGGTGAATGACGTGCACCCGCTCGTAGCCTGCCTCGCCCAATGTGCGGGCATCGCGGGCATTGCTCACGAGGATGCGCGAGACGTTGCGAAAGTGCGCGGGCGTGAAACGCAGCGCATCGGCTCGCACACCGCCCACCACCGAGTAGACGATGGGTTTTTTGAGGAAAGCCAGCGCCGGAAAGTAAAACAAGCGCGGGTTAAAAATGTGGATGAGGTCGCAGGCGCGGGCCAGCGCGGGCAGTTGGGCATAGCCGTACCAGCGCTCGCGAATGATGCGCAGAAGCGGGTCTGGCGGCGCGATGCGAATGATCGCGCCATCGGTGCGGGCGGCCAGCGCGGCCACATCTTGCGCCACCGCGTCGTGGCGCGGGTCCACGCCAGAGGAGTAGGTGACGGCGTAGCAGACGCGCGGGGTCAAGGCACTCTCCTAATCTCGCAGGTGGCGCATGAAGATTCTAGTTGAGCAAAAGTTTTCATGCGCTACCTGCGAGGTTAATGTTGGCCTGTAACAAAAAGTAACTGGCATCCGCCGCCGCCACGTTTAGCTCGGCCTGGGCGTGGTTAAGGGCGCGGCTGGCGCGAAAGCCACGCCACGCGCGAGAAATTTTGTTTTTGCCCGCGCCATCGGCCTTGCGGTGAATGGCTTGCCAGGCCGCCAACTTTTGCTCTTGCCGCGCCACGGCCAACTGCGCCATGCGCGCGTTGTGTGTGTGTTGGCGTTTGGCGGCTGGCTCACGCTCCATCCCGGCGCGGATGGCCGCCAAACGCGCGGAGATGCGCTGCGAGACCGCTTCCCGGCCGCAATAGGCCAAGATGTCTCGCGCGGCCTGCGCCCCGCGTTGGCGGGCTTCTGGGGCGTTTTGGCAGGCGTGGCGGATGGCGCTCGCGGCGGCGCTCAGGTCTGGCTCGGCCCAACGCTGGCCGCGATACAAAGCCGCAAAGTCGGGGTAGCCGCGCGTGTCGTCGTCGGTCACCTCGCGCAGGGTAAAAGGCACGGGGTAGCCGTTGGCCTCGGAGATGTAATCGGCGGGGCCGCAGTATTTTGTGGCGATCACGGGTTTGCCCGCCGCCATCGCCTCGGCCAGCCCAAGCCCAAATCCTTCTGCGCGGTGAAGCGAGATAAAACAGTTTGCGCGGGCGCGCAGGGCGGCCATTTGCGCGGCGGTGTAATTTTGGTCAATCAGGGTGATGGCATCGTGGCGGGTTTCGTCTCGCAGTTGCTTTTGCGCGGCGGGAAAGCCATCCAAATGCTGGGCTTTGATGATGAGCAGCGGGCGATCTTTTGGCGGCAGATTTGCGATGGCCGCGCGAAAGGCATGAATGACGCCGAGCGGATTTTTGCGGGCCGGCAACGAGCTGGCCGAGAAGGTGTGCAAAAACACAAAGCGGTTTGGCTCAACGCTGAACGGGAGCGGCGCGAGAGGGCCATCACCCGGCGGGGAAACCACGTGCGGGATGACGTACACCGGTTTGCCCGCTGCTTGCATGGCGCGGGCCGCAAAGGTTGAAGGCGTCCAGATTTCATCGGCCAGAAGCGGCTCGGCGGCCCAGCGGGCGGGCAGTTGCTCAAATTCCCAAACCCAATACGGGATGGTGTATCTCGCGCCGGTCAGGGCGTTTAGCTGCCGCGCGGTGAGCCGGTGCGCTTGGTGCAAGTGCAAGCCGAGGAGGTTGATGTCGCCGTTCGCCCCGCGCAGGAGGCCATCAAACTGGGCGGGCAGGGCGGCGCGGCGATGGGCATGAGGCAGGGCGCATTCCAGGTAGTGCGCGGGTTCGCCGCTGCTCAGGGCCGCATCCAGCAGACCGCGCGCGGCCTCGCCTACGCCGGTGTCTAGCTGCAAGTCGCCGATGAAAGTGATCATGTTGCGGTGGGATTGTAATGCGGCGGGCGGAGAAATATGACATGAGAAATAAGAAAAGTTTTCGCCGCGCGTTTCTTGGTTCTCAATTTTTATTTGGGGGTGTTTTGAATATCCAGGGTGATGGCTTGCAGGGTGAGTTGGAACCCGAGGATGAGCGGGATGACGACCAGCATGATGGTGCCGGTGGGCGCGGCGGTGTTGGTGGCGATGCTGCGTATCCACACAATTGAGCCAAAGATAAAACTCCAGAGCAGCATGAGAAAACCTGTGATGAGAAACAGGGCGATGGGCGAGAAATCGCGCAAGATGTATTTTTGGAAAATGCGGGTGAGGCCGCCGCGAAGGATGAGAAATGGAAATGAAGCGGTGGTGCGGGTGATGCTCAATTTGCTGCGCTCGGCGGCGTAATGCGCCGGGATGGGGACATCGGCCACGCGGCGATGATCTATGTTGAGATGGATGAGCATGTCGTTCTCAAAAAAATAACGGCGATAAATTTTGTCCAGCGGCAGGGTTTGCAGAGCATTACGCGAGATGGCGGTGTAGCCGTTTTGCGGGTCAAAGATGTTCCAGTAGCCAGAGGCCAGCTTGGTGAGAAAGGTCATGCCGATGTTGCCCAGAATGCGCAGGCGCGGCATTTGCCGGAGATACGTTGTCTCAAAAAAGCGGTTGCCTTTGGCGTAGTCAAATTTCTCGTCTATGATTTTGTTGAGCAAAAGCGGCAGATATTCCGGGCGCATTTGACCGTCGCCGTCCATCTTCACGGCGATGGCGTTATTCTCTTGCGCGGCGGGTAACTCAAGGGCGCGTTTGTAGGCAGTGATGATTGAGCCGCCCACGCCCTGATTGACCGGCGAGGCGATGAGAATCAGGCGCGGGTCGGGCGTGTTTTGCGCCACTTCCAGCGTGCGGTCGGCGCTTTTGTCATCCACCACGATTATGTGATCCACGAAGTCTGGCATGGCGCGGATGACGCCTGCGATGTGCGCTTCTTCGTTGTAAGCAGGAACACAAACGATGATGGCGTGAGATTTATACATGGCGAATTTTGCGAAATATCTGCACGTTGATATCGGCGGGAAAGAGCGCGAGGAAAGGCGACAAAACCGTGATGCCCGCGAAAGCCATCAGCGAGACAAAAATATTTGCTGAGCGGTCATAGGTTAGGCGTTGCCATAAACCACGGGTGTTGATGGCCTCCAGCCGCTGACAAAACACCTCCTCCAGCCCCAGCTCGCGGGTGATGCGGCGCAGGTGGCCGGGCGAAAAATAACTGAGATGCGGCGATGGAAAGCCGTGTTGCCACATCCGCAAAAAAGGTTTGCGCATGCCAAACGCGTTGAGCAGCGCGGCGATGCGATACAAGATGCCCGCCGACGAAGGGCCGTTCACCACCAGCAGGCCGCCATCGGCCAGATGAGACGCGGCGGCGCAAAGCTGCCCTTTGATATCCGGCAAATGCTCCAACACGTCGTTAAATGTGATGACATCAAAAGTTGATTCGGGCGAGAGGACATTTGGGAAGAAGCCGACCAGAATATTTGCGCCGGTTTGCGTGGCGATGGCCGCCATTTCGCCATCTGGCTCAATGCCGGTTGCGGCGTATCCGCGCTGGGCAGCCATGCCCAAAAACCAGCCGTGCGCGCAGCCTACATCGCACAAAGAATGATTTGGCGATGATGAGATGAATTTTTGCAGCGCATTCAGAATGCCCGCAAAGTTTTTTTGGCGCAAGTCTTTTAGCGCGGTTTGGCGCGCCTGCTCGTTGATGGCTTTTTGCGGCTGGCTGGGCGCGGACGAAATATCCACATTCAGGGTTGAACTGAGAAAGCCGCACCGCGGGCAGGCAAACAGCCAGCCATGTATTTTGTCGGCGGTCATGGCGCTGGCGCAAACCGGGCAGATGTGATGGCTCATGGGGCGCAGGTGAGTGGCGTGGGCGCGGCCTCTTGGAATGCCCCGCCAACCGAGCGGATGATGATGGTGTGCGGAGCGCCATCCTTTAGCGAGGGCGGGTAGGGAAGATCCAACGCGTGGCTGCCATCGCCAATGCCTGCGGCTTTAACGTCGTTATCGAACAGGCGGGCGCGGGCGTGGGTGACCACGCGGCCATCGGCCACCACTTCAATATCTACCGGCGCGGTGGGTTGCGAGGGCGACCAAATCCATCCGCCAATATGGTCGCAGGCGATGCCGATTTGGCCGGTTGTGTCTGGCGGGGCGGTTTGCCAGACGCTGCTGAGCGGCACGGCGAACATGGCGAAATTATTTTTGGGTGATGAATATAGCAAGGTGAGATTGTCTTGCATGGCAAGGCCAAAATATGCGCCGCTGGCAAACACGTGCGTCACGCCCATCTCGCGCAGGGCCGGGTGCGATGGCGAGATGGTGAGATTCACGATATCGGCGGAGGGCGTTTTTATTTGCGCGGGCTGGTCTGGCAAACCATATTGCAAAAGCACATACGAGTAGCGGTTGTAAATTTTTCTTTGCGCGCCGGATGGGTCTATGGCCTGCCAGAGCTTCCATTGCGGGTAGACGTTCACGCCACTTGCGCCGCGCTGCCCAATGGCGTAGGCCAAAATATCGCCGCCCGCGCCATAGCTGGCCCACACCGGTTTTGTGGGTGATGTGGCGGCGATGGCGCGCATCTGGTCTGCGACTTCGGAATGGGCGATTGGCCCAAGACCTTGATACAAGGGATGAAAGAAGAAGGTGGTAAAGAACACAATGCCGCCCAGACCAAAACAAAAGACGCGCTGCTTGCCCGCCAACAACGCCACCGAAAAGAGCGCCATCAACCCGGAAGCCAGCGCCACCAGCCAAATGGGCACGATGTTTTCCGCATCGCGGCGGAGCATGAGGCCGTGCGCGGCAAAGAGCGCCATCACCAAAATGGCGATGGATGTTAGCGCGGGCCTGGTGAGCACTGGCTCATCTTTGGCTTTGTTTAGGATGGAGACGCTGAGCAGGATGGAGGCCAGCCCAATGCCGATATCTGCGCGGACAGAGGTGAGATAGCTGAGCAGAGATATTCGGGCGATGAACTCTGGCACGCCGACAAAAATGTAGAACATGGCCGCGGTGAGATAAATGACGAGCGCCCAATCCACCGCATCCATTTTGGAACGCAGGCGTTTTCCGCCAATCACGAGCGCCATCAAAATGGCCGGAAAGAAAAGGTAGAACGACGCGGTGGCGCTTTGGTTGTTGAGCAGGCGCGGGAGCGGGTCGGTGTAAATGGTGAGCGGGTCATACACGCCGCGCAAAAAGCGCGTGAAGGGGTAATCGCCGCCGGTGGCGACGCGCAAGCCGGGGTAATCGGTGTTGGCCAGCGGCTGCAAACCAGATGCGCCATCTTTTGCAAAGAAGGCCAGCAACACGCCCGCCACAAAAACAGCCACCAGCGCGCCAAAAACGACGCGTTTGGTTTTGAGTTGCGCAAAAAGTTTATCGCGGAGGGCGAGGCCAATGAACACGGCCAGCGCGAGATAGCCCAGCGCGACCAGCCAGGGCGGGTAAAGCTCCATCACAAAACCGGCCAGGCTGAGGCCAATGAGCAGGCCGCAGAAAATGGATTTGAACAGACTGGGTTTTTGGCTGGGGGAGAGAAGGTGGTAGCCCGCCAGCAAACCGAGCGCGGCAAAAAAAGTGGGGTAGGCCGGCCAGAATGACCAGCACACCACATAGGCCGAAGCGCAAAACCAAAATGCGCCAAACAGCGCCATCTGCCAGCGATTTTTGAGGATGATGTTGAGCAAAAGCGCCAGCGCCGTAAAGCAGGCGGCGAGAGGAAACCACCAGTTCCACGCCAGCCCAAAGGTTGCGCCAAACAGCAAATATCCCCAGGTAGATGGCCGGGCAAGGGCGGTGATGTGCCAAATGGGCATGTTTGTGGCCGAGACGGTGAACATGTTTTGCCCAAAACTGATGTTGGTGTTGACGATGGGGAAGGGCGGGTTGTGCGCGGCCTGGGCCAGCGCGAATGGCGTGTGCACCAAGTGTTCATCGGAGCGGATGGCGCGCGGGCGGGCGAGCAAAAAATCGCGGATGCGCTCACGCGGCAGACCAAGGCTTTGCGCGGCGCGAACCAGCGGCGCGGTGACAAAGCCATCCAGCGGGTCGCTCATGTGCCAGTAGCCTGTATCAACGGCGATGGATGAGCCATGTACCCCCAGGGCGCACAAAACAAAAACGCACAGCCACAAACCAATCAAGATTTTTCGCAAGGCTAAACTCCAGAGCGCAATTGTGCATCAAGTTGGCGTAAAGAATCGCGCTCCGCTCCGCTCCCTCCCTGCAAGATGGGAAATGCGGCCAAACACAGGCCTACGCGCGAGGCGAGGGCTTTTTGCTCAAACTCGGCCCAATCTTGTGCGGTGAACTGATCGTGCGGCTCGTGTTGTTTCCATGTCTCGGCCATGCGGCGCATGTGCGCCATCAGCGGGGCCAGCGTTTCGTTTTGGGCGTAGCTGGGCGTTTGGCTTTGCTGGATGGCTTCCCAGACGGGCAAAATATCGCGTTGAAGAGTTTGTTCGGTCACACGCGGCACAGGGCAATCTGGGAACAAATCTAACAAAAGTTTGGTGGAAACATAGGCGCGTTTGGCCTGGTAGATGGGGCTGCGGTTGTGCGAGTGAATGATGGCCGCGCTGCGCATGAGCGCAAGGTGGTGGCCGTCGCGGATGAGGCGCAGGCCGAGGTCAATGTCCTCGCCAAATTCGCGCTGAAAGTGGTATTTTTGCCAAATGGATTTGCGGATGAGACAAGCCGAGTCAGCCAGTTCGGAATTGCGCCGCCAGTGTTCGTAGGTTTTGCGGATGGGTTTGCGCAGGATGCGGTCGTGTTGCTCAATTTGCATAAACCGCCGGTGATGGAAGCCGGTGATGCGGGCGAATAGATCGGCATCTGGGCGGGGGAGCTGGGCGCACGAGACCGCGGCGATGCGCGGGTTCTTTTGCAGTTTGGCGCGCAGGTCGGCCAGCCAGTGATCTGAGGAGGGCAGGGCGTCTTGGGTCATGAAGAGCAAAAGCTCGCCGCGGGCCGCATCCCCCAAAATATTGCGCGTGCCAGAGTGCGAAAACCCTACGCGTGGAATGGTGATAACTTTTGCGCCGTGCTTGCGGGCGATGGCTGGTGTGTCGTCTGCGCTCTCGCTGTCTGCAATGATGATCTCGTCAACTTGGCCGGCCAGCGCGGTCAGCAGGTGGTCAAGGTCCGGGCCGCCGTTGAGGGTAGGGAGGAGGAGGGAGAGAGAGAGATTTGTGCCTGCTGACATGTTATTATTGAATAGACAAAATCATACGTTAAAGCCGAGGGCAAAACTGAAATGTCTGACACAAAACGCCAGAGGTTTGTGTCTGGGTATTTGCAGAATGAATGCCCATCACTACAAAAAATGCCATCTCCCATTCTTTCCATACTCATACCAGCGCTGCATGAAGGCGAAAATTTACGAATTCTTATACCGCAGATTTATGCTCAGCTTGAAGCGATGGGGGTCTCGCACGAAGTCATGGTTGTCACTTCGGCACAGGATCAGGATACCGCAAATGCTGCGACCGAAAAAAATGCCAAAGTGATTTTGCAAACCAAGCCAGGATACGGTGGAGCGCTGCTGGCGGGGTTTGAGGCCGCCAAAGGCCAATATCTCATCACGATGGATGCGGATTTTTCTCATCCGCCGGATTTTATTCAGACTCTTTGGGCGCATCGGGATGATGCGGAACTGGTGGTGGCATCGCGATATGTGCCGGGCGGGAGCGCTGACATGCCTACCAGCCGGTTTGTTTTGAGCAAGGTATTGAACCGGTTTTTTAGCAGAGGTCTTGACTTGCATGTGAAAGACATGTCATCCGGTTTTCGGTTGTATCACACGGGGGCGTTGGCTCAGCTGGATTTGCAAGAGCGCGATTTTAATGTGTTGCAAGAGAGCCTTGTAAAAATGCTTGTGCAGGGCTACTCGATAGATGAAGTTCCATTTGCGTATGCCCCCAGAAAGTATGGCAGTTCACATGCGCGGGTGTTCCAATTTGGAAAGGCTTATCTCAAAACATTTGGAAAGTTGTGGGCGCTTCGCAATTCCATCAAGAGCGCGGATTATGATTACCGCGCCCATGACAGCCTCATCCCCTTGCAGAGGTATTGGCAGCGGTCGCGCCACAAGCATATTGTGGAGTTGATTGCGAATGAAGGGCCGGTGCTGGATGTGGGATGCGGGTCCAGCAAAAT
The DNA here is from genome assembly GCA_035433205.1 of Thermoflexales bacterium. GTDB lineage: Bacteria > Chloroflexota > Anaerolineae > J036 > Brachytrichaceae > DAORUN01. The sequence continues at coordinate 23,229 of DAORUN010000012.1, forward strand.
TATTGGCGCATTGCCAGAAAAGAGTCTGGCCATTGATATTTTGCTGAAGAAGGTGCGTTTTGCGCGAAGGTTCAAGCGCAACGTTGTTCACGGGTCTGGGTTTACTCTGCCCGTGCCCGATGAATCATTTTCGTGCGTTCTGTGCTCGCAGGTGATTGAGCATGTGCCGATGGATTCACCCATCTTGACTGAGTTGTTGCGGGCCTTGAAGCCTGGCGGGCGTTTGGTGCTGGGAACGCCAGATTACGCCAACTGGGAATGGGTTGTGACCGAAAAGTTGTATGGGTGGTTTGCCCCAGGCGCTTATGCGGATGAGCATATCTCGCATTACACGATGAAGTCATTACGCGAGTATTTCGAATCGCGCGGCTTGATCACGGAGGATCATCGCTATATTTTGCGCGGCGAGTTGATTCTGGCTTTTAGAAAACCGGCAGCCTCACCACAGAATCACTCATCCCAGTAATAGACTTCAAAGACAGGCGAACCTGAACCATCTGTGATTGTTTTTACAAGAACCGCAGAGGGCAGGTTCGCCTGTATGAATGCTAAAGTATTGGCATGTGATTTTGGGAGAATTTCCGATTCCTGGGTGTGGAGTAAAAGAAGCCCCTTCTTCTCTTTGAAGAATTTTTGATATGTATTTTGCCCCGTCTCGTTTTCTATAATATTCTTGCTCAAAAAAATGGGCCACACGTCATCAAAAATTTTGGATCGTGACTCGGGCGCCAGCGAAAAGATTTGCGTCCCCATTCCCCAGTCGGCGGTGTAGATGGCCTCAACCGTTGAGGCCCGAGGCTCAACATACTCAACAAGGGAGTAGATCGCTGAAGTCCAAATGGGAGTGAATCTTGTGGCTGTATCAATTGCGTGAAGGGCATTTACGGAAATATTCCCTTGCCATGCGCCAATGAGCGAAATAACAGCAAAGGCAAGGCCAGTTAAGACGCGAAAAAAATTTTTCTTCACTCCGTTGGTATTGACTTTGGCAAATTCTGCCAGCCATGCAAATAATATAACCACGAGCATGTGGTGAAAGGGCCATAATGCCATAATGTGATGTGGCCCTCCAGCTTCTCGAGTAAGAATTATTTGCAAGGAAATAGCTAAAAAAACAATAGCTATGAAACCAAATGCCCGGAGCGGCGTTACCGGCCCAGAAGTGGAATCTGCGACAGAGTGAGTTTTGTAACTGCTTATGTGAATTGCTGTGAGTGCAAGTGCGCAGGCGAATAATGCAGGTATGGCATATAGGGGCCACTTCCAACCAGATGTCATCAGCATCTGAGGGTAGGATATGTCTGGCGATTTAGCAATCAACATCGGCAGAAGAGAGACTCCGCTTAAAGTATTGATGTATATGTCAATTGCGTGATTGATTTGATCTCTTATCGCAATCTTGGCCGCGCTGGAGGAATATAACGGCAAAGAAAGGTGTACACCAAAAAACAGGATTATCGCAATAAAAACCGCTATTAGCGCGGTTGTCTTTAATTTCTCGGTTCGCCATATATTTAATAGGATGCTCGGAAAAATGACAATGCTTGCGAGGGTATAAGCCAGCACAATCCAAATAAAGTTGAGTTTGTCGTATAAACCCAGCGTAAAAAAAACAAGGATCAAAATAACATACCGCAACTTGCGGGTGATGATCAACTTAAAAAGCATCAGCAAGGCCAGAAGTTTGAAGAAAATCATCAAAACGATGGGGCCATAATCAGCTTTACTTAAGATGATGTACGTGAAATCAGTTGACATCAATAACGCCATCAAAATGGCGGGCCAGCGCGATTTTGAAAATGTGTTTACCACCGCAGCGCCCACCAAAATAGACCCAGCGCTTATCAGAATAGCGGGCAGACGGATTGTTTCTGCGTTGACACCAAACACTAAGAATAAGGGTGTATACAAAAAAGCCTTTAATGCCCCAATGTAAGGCATAATCATGACAGGGATGCTTCCTATCTTGCTTTGAAAATTCCAGTTTCCCTGCCAAAACAAGGAACCTTTGACGAAAAGAAGCTCGTCATATTGCAACCCAGGCAGAGCAATATTGTGAGAGCTGGCAATGATAAATAACGTCGCGAATACGCCGACTGCGCCGATATTGAGAAATTTCTTCATGTAGACGGGGAAAGTTTAATTTCGGGGCAGAGGTGAGATGCGACCAAAACGTTGCAACACCATGAAGCCAGCCAGAATCGCAATGCATATACCCCAAATGACCAACGAAATTTCAAGTTGGCTTGGGCGATAAATGAAAGTTATTGTGTGATTGCCTGCCGGAACGTTGATAGATCTTAAAACTGGCACAAATTGGTCAATTGTTGCGGTCTTAATTTCTACGGGTTTGTTGTCAATCAAGGCGATCCACCCCGGATAATTGACTTCAGAAAAGATGACTTCTTCGGGCTGGTCTGTGTTGACAAGAAAAACCTGTTGGAGATCGCTGTAGCTTGCAACGCTAACCCGATTCTGCGCTTCAATCTCCGGGCCGGACAGATTGATCTGGCTGCGGAAAAAAGCACGGGGATACCAGCTGTTTCTCTCGTAAATGGTCAGTTTTGTGGTCGGGTCTTCAAAGGCGACTTTTAATGGCAACTTGTTCTTGGCAACAACGTAACGGATGTTAAGCAAATCATTTACCTTGCTATTGAGCGACCAATCCTGGCTGATGAAATCAAAATAAGGTCTGTACATAGCCGTTACATACCCCATTTTGGTTTCAAAATTAAATGCCACACCGTAATTCGCGGGCAATCCAGAGCTGTCATCAAATAAAACGCGGTAACGCCCGTATCCTTTCTCCAAAAAGCTGGTAATGGGTGTTGTCGCGTAGGTGGTTGCGGTGTTATTGAGTGATGGCGATTTGAACAAATATAGATCGCGCGAAAGCAACATGCTGGCGGCCACACCAATGACCGCTGCGGTTCGCAAAACAATTCTGTTCTTTGTGATGACAGCCACGATGATCAGAGCAATCACCGGCAAAAACTGATTAAGTGAAGAGTACGTCAGAAAATCGCCGTTTCGTTGGCGGCCATAAACAAACACTCCAGCCAAAAGGATGGCAAATGCGATAAGCGTGAACGATACGGGTTTTTGTATTGGCAGACGAATGTGCAATAGCGCTTCTACGCCCATTCCTACCAAGAAAGCCATGCATACGTGCCAAATAAAGGCATAGCGACCCAGCTCGCGTACTTGGCTTACAAAAGGGATTCCTTGCAGAATTGCGGCCAGCGGGGTATTGTGACCAAGGGCAATCAAGAATGCCAAAATAGCAAGAGCCCATACCCATAGGGCCGTATCTTTGAGCATGGGAAGACGTTGGCGCATTCCCTTGTTCAGCAGATAAAATGCTGTGAGAAGGGCGAAAATGGCTGGCAATAAGCCGAAGAAAATCATGTCGCCATCGGTCAAGCCAAACCGCCAGGGATCGATTAGGTTTAGTAATCCCTTTGGTTCAATGATGTATTCGTACGCAAAAACATGGTACGAAACAGCGTCATTCATGCTGATGGGATGATCCATCCCAACCCAGCGATACACTAACGGAAGGTATTGGAACGCCAGCAGGAGCTGCGGCAAGGCTGAGATCACGGCAGTAATGCCAGCTACACCCGTAAACAGGCCCATCTGCGCTATTGTTTTCTTAGGGTTTATTTTTACGGTGCGTGCGGTGTTAAGAATTGCCAAAGCGCCAACCATTAGCACGGTGTAAAAGGCTGGAGAAACATGACCAGAGAGAATTTGTAACGCCACAGTCCCCCCGGTTGCCAGCGCAAAAAAAAGGCGAGGCTGTTTGAAGTATTTGATTGTGAAGTACAACGCGACTGGTGTTAGACACATTCCCCAAAAGATGCATAAATGCCCAGATGCCCTGCGAGCGAGCATTCCCGAGAATGCGAATACCAAGCCAGCAGCAACCGCAGACAGCCTGGTTAACTTCATTTCTCTGGCAAAGGCAAACATGCTTACAGCCGCCAAGGCAAAGTGGGCAATTGCCAAATACTCAATGGCGCGAGGGTCAATCCCATTGACGTTTCCGAAGATAAATTCCACCGCCAGAAGAGGGGGGTAAAAAATTCCCGCTAAAAAATCGCCCGCAAATTCGTATCCTGCCAGCGCGTTCGGATTCCACAGCGGTAGATGCCCCTGGTGGATTGAACTGGCGATTTTGTCGTACCAGGGGTAATACTGGTCTCGGTTATCCGGCGCGGTAAAAAATGACCGTGTGCCATTCGCGATGCCATCTGAGAACATCATAAAAGCGAAGGCGATTAGGATGACAATACACGCGAAACTGCGCGCGCGGCCGCTTTTTTCATTCATAGAAAGAGTGTGCTGCATATTATGATGCAAATTATCGCTGTTTTGGTTTTACGAATATTTTTGCAGAAGGTTTTGAGGAAGGTGTGGAAACAACCAAGTGAAATGCGATAACCATAAATGAAATACAACTGGTGATTGCTCCAATCGCAAAAGTTGTGGAACGAAAAGTCATGATGACAGATGTGTGTTTACTACCAGGCTTGTTCCCTTTTAAAAGCAGATTGGACTTGCAGTAATAACTGAGGAGATAATGATGGCTGCATTTGCTTGATCTGAGATTGTGTACGCATCTGGTCTATCGCAATACCTTTGAGGGAAGGTTTTGCCAGGATTCAAATATAGGATCCGATATGCACGAAGGAAGTCCTGTCACTTCCGTTAGAGAGTCTAAACACCAGGCAGCAAACATCGTGCGGTGTTCATCAAGCGGGTCTGGAAAAGACTGGAGCAATTCTTGGGAGTTATCGTGAACAAGCATTGCTATATTTGTGAGCATGGGCATCCTTTTGATATCACTGTTGTCAGGTTCTTCGTGATAGCCTTGAGAAGCCCATTTTATGAAACTATCTCTCACAGGCTCTATAAAATGATCTGATAGAGAAAACTCGGATGCGGCGTGTTGCAAATACCAAAGATAAATGTATCTAGCTCTGTCCTTTTCAAATAGATCTGGATATTCTTTGCTGAGGTAAGGCTGCAATTGATAAAGCTGAGCCGCAAGATTTGAGACAAGCGGAAGGTCGTTTGGTGTTGGATCATCATCTGCTGGTGAATTAAGCCATGTGTAAAAAGCCTCAATATTCTCAAAACTGGTGTCGTAGCATGTATGAGCATAAATGCGCAACATTACCCGTGCAACCAACGCGCCATTGTTGAAATGGGCCACACCCACAAGAGGCGACGATGCCTCTTGATATATTTGTGGCTCGCGGGTGAGGGGATCTTGCGGATCAAGTGTGTATCCCATGCGCGAGAAGAAAAGAGGGTAGGGCTGGATTTTGGCAAAAATCTCCAGAACTTTGCTGGGCAATATAGAGTTCCAATGACCAACGCTACCGGTTCTAAAACGCGTATTGTGTGTGTCTGCCCAACTGCTTAGCACCTCTTTTGTGCTGGCCCGCACAGCTTTATGGATTCTTTCCTCTGACAATGGCGTTATTTGGTTGCACAGCTCTTTTAGCGCAAGCGGCGCATTTCGCCACAGGTTCTCGTAACGGATAATGCAAGATTGACCGGAGTCAATCCAACTCATGGAGCATGCGAGAGAATGATAGAAATGATTGCGCACATACTCAAGCCGTTCGGGGCTGTCCCAAGGAAGATCGTTAGCCAAGAGATTCTCATCGGGTTTTGACGCCTTGCCTAAGCCGACAATGGATTTGATATGCTTTTGCGTTGAAATAAGCGTGTCGCCAGGATGCCTGATTGGTGTCACAACATGAACTGAGTTTTCTTTTGCCCATTTGATCAGGCTTCGTTTGCAATGAAAGTGTTCCTGAGCCACCCATGAGCCAGGAACTGCTTCGCCAGAGTTAAAATCAAAATCCAGAGGTATGTTGATAATTTCGATTCGATATGCTTCTGCGAGAAGATACAAGAGCCACGTGTTTCCGCTTTGAGCAGAACCGGCGATGAGAATTCTGATGGGCGACGCAATATTGTCGAGGTTCATAATGCAGGCAAGGCGTTCAGTTTTAGATTGCGCAGACACACAGATAGTTCGCGCATGTCTGAGCTGTTATTAAGTTGTCCAGGGACAAACATAGCTCCGCTACGAATGCGAACGTAAGCATCAGCCTCTTCTGGCATTAAAGTTATTTCTATGTGGTTTATAGTTGTATTGGTGGCGAACTCAATTATTTTCTCGACTTTGTCGTTAATGTAAATCTCAACTTTGAACGAATCGCAATTGTAGTTTTTTAACTCGTCTGCTGCCAGATCAAAAAAGAGCGAAAGCGGAGCTGAACCAAACATTTCTGACCAGATAAAAAACCGCGCGTGTGGGCCTAGCCAGCGCCAACCACCCTCGTCTGCATAACACCCTTGTCCGAAAGTCAATCCTCCTGAAGGTAGCGATAAGGCGTGGCTGCCTGCAGACAAATGAAAGAGGGAGTTGGGTGCCATTGAGCGTGTACGCCGATCTGCTAGCCGCCAACCATCCGATGGCTTGTCAACAGGTGTGGGCTGTTTTGCAAGTTCTCTGGCCCATTTGCGCGCAAATTTTCCCCGGTTGATGTTTTGAAATCGTTTAAATCCTTTGCCCGTGTCTGTCCCAGCGGTTCCGCCTTCGTGATGGATGACCGTTGAGCGCGGCTCTACCATGACCGCGTAGCCAGCCTTGCGCACCGAGAAGCACAAGTCCGTATCCTCGTAATAGGCCGGGTCAAATAATTTGTCAAACCCGCCCAGTTGCCGAAACAGCGAGGCGCGAATCATGAGCGCCGCCCCGCTGCAATAATCTACTTCGCGGGGAATATTGAACAGCGGTTCAAGAGGGTCGCTGCCTTTGCCAATGTTGTGCCCAGAGGCATCGCTGAATATCAAGCCCCCTGCCTCTTGCAGACGCCCATCGGGATATACCAGTTTGCTGCCCACCGCGCCGGTTTTTGGATCTCTTCTAAAAGCATCCAACAACGGCTCCATCCAGCCTGGCTGAGGTTCTGTGTCGTTGTTTAGGAAGAATAAAAATTCGCCGACGGCCTTTTCTGCTGCGCGGTTGTTGCCCGCGCCAAACCCAATATTTTCTTCGCTGCGAAAATAGGTTAAGGCGGGCAGGGCAGCCTGATGGGACTTGACAACCTCGGCCGTGTCATCGCTGGAGGCGTTGTCCCAGATGAGAATTTCTGTGTCGGCGCTGCCTGCTTTTTCAAGAGCGCATAAACACCGATGTGTGTACTCTGATTTGTTGTGGCAAAGAATGATGACGGATACGATGGGGAGCATTTCAAAATACCTTCAGACAAATTCGTGCAAACGGTTCAAGCCTTCGACGGCAACAGAAAGGTCATAGCTTGATTTTGCCACATCTTGCGCGTTTTGTCCCATCGTTCTGGCCAGCGAAGGCGATGAAAGCAGCTCAATGATGCGATTGGCGAACTCGGCAGGATCATCTGCGATAAAAACCTCTTTGCCTTGCTGGTAGGGCAGGTCTTTTGCGGCGATGGATGTGCCAACGCACACGCGTCTTAGCGCGGCATACTGGTTGACTTTGCCGCGAATGCCAGCTCCATTTACAAGGGGCGCAATACAGAACGAGGAGTTTTGGATGTACGGTCTCACATCAGCCACAGTGCCGGTGACAAAAATGTTTTTCTCGTCGTTATAGGCCAAAACCGATTCTGAGGGTGATGCGCCGACGATGTAAACCCGCGCATCTGGCACGGCAAACTGCACGCGCGGAAACACATGGCGGAAGAACCAATGCGCCCCATCCTCATTTGGGTAGTGTTTGAAGTTTCCAGTAAAGGTCATGCTGCGGGGATGCGGCTGAACCTCTGGCAGTTCGAACTCGTCAAAATTGATGGTGGTTGGGATCACAAAATAGTTGTCGCCGCCATCCAGCGCCGCCAAAAATTCTCCGTCGCTGGGCGTGACAACAATACGCGCGTCCATCGGCGCTGTGTCATGAATTTCGGTGGCTGTATCGCTGGCAAACCGCGCCAGCGCTGCAGCCCATGCGGGCGCGCCAACACTCATCTGTTCAAGTTCAATCATGGATCGCAGCGCCACAGATTCAACATGGGTAAACATGTGCTTTTTGGCCAGCCGCTGGTCATACAGTCTCAGCGCGCGCGGCCAGGCATAATGTGCCACATCCACCGGCTGGCGATCAATCAAATTGAAAACAGCATCTGGCGAGACGGTCTCAAACTCGCGCGATGACAAGGTGGTGATGTTCTTGCACACCGGGCGCAATTGCGCCAGCATGTCTGCATCTTCGCTGGCGTGATACCAGGTGAAAAGATAAATGTCATGCTGTTTGCCAAGCGCATAAATAAAATCTGCAAAGCGCCCACCGCCGCCGTGAATGTAATTGGGAAATTCGCCGGTGATAAACAAAATCCGTTGTCTGCTGTTCTGTTTGCTGGATGGGACAGGCGGCAGATCAATGGCCTGGCGCACCATCGGCTTGTTTTGGGCGCGGTTGTCTATTTTGTCGAGGGCGGCTGCGAATGCCGTTCGCCTGTCCATGCTGAGCGAGGCGCTTAAGGCGCTAACGGCCTCATCCACCGAAGCGTTGATTTGGCGCAGACGCAAAATATGGGCCAGCCCGTTGCGCTGGGCGGGCGTTAGGCTGAGCGGCTGGTCTGGAGATTTGCTCTGGTCGGGCGGGGCAGGGCGGGCCGTCTGAGCCGGCTTGCCATCCATGGCTCTTACGAGATAGTGTTCGCGCGTGCCCGCGAGCGCGCCTTTGCCATCTACACGGGCACGCCAGGCCCAGTATTTTCTGCCCAGCCGCATAATGGCTGTTTGGTTTAGGGCATTAAGCGTGGCTTGACGCGCCCCTAGTTCGGTGCGTAATTCGGCTTGTTTTATTTCGCCATCATGCGCAATATCCAGCATTTGTGCTTTTAGAGCCTCGATGAATTCGGAGCGGGAAGAAGTGGCTCCGATGGCTTCTGCAAGCCTTTCTCTTAGCTCCTGATTTTCGATAGCTCGCTGCTCAATGTTTTCTTTAAGATCGGCGATCTGTGTTTCAAGCCTTTCCCTTAATTCTTTATTTTCAACAGCTCGCTGATCAAGCTCTTTTTGAAGACCATCAACCAGCAAGGCAAGCTTGTCTTTTTCTTTTAATGCTTCTTCCAGCGCGTGTTCAAGTTTTTGCGCAGCCAGCGCGGCGCTGGTTTGCAGGTCTTCCCGTTTTAAATTTGCGTCTCTCAGCGATTGAGCGGTGGCGATCAGGTTCTCTTTGTAAAGCGCCAGATTGGATTCATCGGCTTGTTGCAGCGCCTGCAAATCTTTTTTTTCTGCAACAAGGATTTGAATCTGGTTTTCATAAATCCGCAGTTGCTTGATTCCCTGATCGCGCTGCGAGGTCATGTCTTCCAGGCTCCGCTCCAATTCGGATAAATGAAGGATCTTGTCTTGAAAGTCACGATCAAGCTGAACCCGCGCTTTTTCTGAAGCCAGATACTTTTCTTCGCTTAACGCTGCGCTGGCGACCTGGGCCGCCAATGAAGTCTGAAGATGCTCGATTACATCTCCTGAATGAAGATTTTGCGGGAATTTCAGGCTTGTTTCTGAAAGATACGCGTCTTTGCTTTCATCCAGCAGAGCGGTGTAAATCTGGTGAATATATGGGCTTAGCGTATATGAAGCATCAGAAAGGTGATGACGACTCAGGGGCTTTACAGAGTTTATTGCCTGATCAAACTTTGATTCGGACGTTTCGACTCCAAGTTTTTGCAGCATTCTGCTTAATTGTCGGACGGGATCTTCAATAAGGGCATCATAATCAACAACAACTCTTTGCCTCGCGTCCGTGTTCATCAAAATGGCAGTGAAATATTTTTCCCAAAGTTGTAACCCGAACAACAATGAGCTGCTGCCGCGCTGAGACAAAGATTTGGAAACAGCCAGCGGGTGACGGAGACAAATCACATATCGCGTTGTGGGCGCCAAGTTGTTCCATAGGGGCAGCGTAAGGGATACGCGGGGATCTTTCCAACCCCATATTTGCCAGGAAGAAAAGTTTTTAACCAGCTTTGTTGCGCGGGAATTAATGTCGGGGTCTGAATTTATTGGCAAACCCGGGTTGGGCGGAAAATCCCATGCCGCGCCATTGAGGGCGAGAATATCATCGTTAAGTTGCCGAAAACCCAAATGCTCCCAAAAGCCGTCTGGGTTGTCGGCAGCGGGTGGCATTAGCTCATCTGGCTTACCCAGATATACGCCGCAGATATTTAACATCCTGGCAATCATTGAAGTGCCAGAACGATGCATTCCAGTAATACAAATTGGCATGACGCTGGGGGTAATTATAAGGAGGGAGTTTCTTTTATTTCAACTTGCAACCTGGGTTGAACAAAAGCAAAACCAGAATAAATGTTTGTGTCGGGAGAAAGAACCCGGATCATTGCCACATCAACTCTGCGGTGCAGAAATATAGTTTCTCCATTTATGAGCGATGAGACACCGGAGTTTAGAAAATAGGTGCCAGGTGCTATTGCGAAATTCAGCTTGAATTTCACGTAAGCAGTCTGGCCTGCATGAATATGCGGGATCGTTTTGTTTAGAGCCTTTCCGCCTGAACCCGTGATCATTAAGCCGTCCACCGTTTTCAGCATGAACCCGAATGAGACGTCGTGGGCATCTTCAATAAAATCAACGTAATATCGCCACTCGTATGATCGGCCGCAGACGAGTGTATTCACGCGTTTGCCATCTTGTGTGAACATTGCTGGGTCGCGTATAACCGCCGTCTCTGTGCCATAAACAATTTCGGGCGGGTTTGGTAAATTGGGGTCAAAGAATTCTGTCACTGCGTTTCCGGGCGCTTGTTCTTCGGCATGCGTGTCTTTCATCTCATCCGTATTTTCGGGCGCGGCGTTTGGGGTAGATAACCCTTTTTCAAGCCCCAGTTCCCCAATGCGCAACATGGTCTGTTTAAACTCCGCGGCAGGTGAATACATCAGCTTCTGATATAGGTCCGTCACTGGCTTGGCCGGCCCATCTGCCAGCAATTCGCCATGTGAAAGAAGAAGGCACCTTGAGCAATGGCGAATGATGGTTTGCGCGCTGTGCGAAACCAATAGAACTGTTCCGCCGTCCTCTCTAAAGCGCTCAATGGCAGAATAGCACTTTCTCTGAAAGGCTTCATCCCCCACCGCCAGGGCTTCATCTACGATCAAAACATCTTTTGGCAAAACAGTTTGCACAGCGAATGCAAGCCGCACAAACATGCCGCTGGAATATATTTTTACGGGCTGATCAATAAATTCGCCGATTTCGGCAAAGTCGGTAATTTCAGTGAATCGTGCTTCGATCTCGTCTCTGGATAAACCCAACACAGAGCCATTGAGATAGACGTTTTCACGGCCGGTAAATTCCGGGTTAAAGCCGCTGCCAAGCTCCAGCAACGCGGCAACCTTGCCATTAACTTTTGCAACCCCGGAGGTGGCTGCAAGGGTGCCAGCCAGAATTTGCAACAACGTGCTTTTGCCACTGCCGTTACGACCAATGATGCCGATAGACTCGCCTTTCTCTACTTGGAATGAGATATTCCGCAATGCCCAAAACTCATGCCCATAGTTGTGCCCAAAGCGCCACAAAGCCATTTGTTTGAGACGATCTTGGGGAGTGGAATAAAGGCGATAGAGCTTGGAAAGGGATCCAGTAGCTATAATATTATTTTTTAGAGATTTTTCTTCAGGTGAACGCATGGTCAATAATGAAAACTCGCCAATAATGGTGCTGGGCATGCATAGAAGCGGAACTAGCTGCCTAGCTGGTAGTCTACAACACAATGGTTTGTATTTAGGTGATGTTCATACATGGAATCCATACAACGTTAAGGGGAACCGGGAGAATGAGAAGATTATTAATTTAAATGATGATGTTATGAAATTTAGCGGTGGCAGTTGGGATAACCCACCAACCGAAATAAAATGGCTGAATGACCACATACGTGTACGTGATGAAGTGATTCGCGATCTTCAGCGAGCAAATCGAGCATGGGGATTTAAAGATCCTCGCACATTAATCACGCTTCCCTTTTGGAAGGACGGTATCAAGAATCCTCAATTTGTCGGCACATTTAGGCATCCCCATGCAGTTGCTTCATCATTGGCAAAAAGAAGTAGAATGCCACTTGAGGTTGCTGTTGAGTTATGGAATACTTATAATTCGAAACTACTTTCAATCTACGAAACCTCACCATTTCCTCTGATTTCATTTGATGTAACAGAAATTGAGTATCAACAGCGAGTTGTTGATATTTCGCATAGTTTCGGTTTGCCATATATACCTAATAACAATGATTTCTTTGATTCCAAATTGAGACACAATGACAACAATTTTTTTGATAGTGAATACACAATTCCAAACCATATTATTACAATGTGGACGTATTTGCGTGATCTTTATCAAGAACAAATAAATTATGGGAAAAATTAATTTATCTGTGATAGCGATTTTTCATAATATGCGACGTGAAGCAAGTCGCACGCTAAGAACTCTTGCACAACCATATCAATTAGATGTAGATACCTCTGAATACGAAGTGATTGTTGTTGATAATGGCTCGACAGAGCCACTAAATCCAGATTGGGTACATTCATTTGGTCGCAATTTCCTTTATAAAAGATATGATAACAACCCAACGTCGCCATGTTGGGCCATAAATCAAGCAGTCCGAGAATCTAGCGGTGACATAGTGATGATTTGTATAGATGGGGCGAGGATGCTATCACCCAAAATTTTAAGCCTTGCCAAGAAGGCACTATCAATAAATCATAATTCATTTGTGTATACTTTGTCGCTGCATCTTGGTCCTAAACTACAAAGTCAGTCGATGTTAGATGGATACAACCAAGCAGTTGAGGATGAAATGTTGAGCCATGTAAATTGGACTAGTCGTGGGTATCTATTGTTCAATGTGGCTAGTTTAGGAGGTTCCTGTTTAGGCGGTTATTACTCCCCAATTAATGAGAGCAATTGCTTGTCTCTACGCAAAAACAAATACCTAGAGATGGGGGGATATGATGAAAATTTTTTGATGGGCGGAGGAGGTTTGGCGAACCTAGATTTTTTTGAAAGATTGCATAACGAAAATGACTTGCAACCCATTCTTTTATTAGGAGAAGCAACATTTCATCAGTTTCATGGTGGAATCGCTTCAAATGCGACTTTTTCTACACATCCATGGAAAAAAATGGCTGCGGAATATAAATTACTACGAAATAAGGATTATGCCCCAATTTTCAGGGCACCTCTGTACTTGGGTTTTATGGAAGAGGAGGCCAAATTCTTTATTGCCAAACATTCCTCGGTTTAAATGCTGGTTGCCCTTTTGACAAAACTGAAAGGTTTCCCGTCTGACACGTGGCAAACTGGCGAGAATCTCGAAATGGATTTTTTGAGACGATTGACTGTATATATGAACTGGTTAAAACTTTAGGGAGAAAGGTTTGACAAAAGAGAAAGTGTGTGCAAGATAGGGGGAAAACCCACTAAAGCTAACACTTATGAGCACCATCCCAGTAAGTTTAACCGAAAATCAATTTCAGACAAATGTGTTGCCAAATTTGCGCATAGCCAAGCGCGGATTTGTAAATTCAATTTCGTTGCACAAGATATTCAACTGTATTTTGTATCGGTTGCATACAGGATGTCAGTGGGCCAAACTGCCGATTGGCCCTGACCCGAATAATCCTAAAAAAGAAATTAGCTGGTCGGCAGTTTATTATCACTTTCGGAAATGGAGTCGTGATGGCAGCCTGAAACGGCTTTGGGAGCACAGTATTGACATGATTCGAGATCGACTTGACACCTCAAATTTGAACCTTGATGGCAGCCATGCTATGGCCAAAAAGGGAGGAGATGGCGTCGCCTATCAAGGACGCAAACGAGCAAAAACCTCCAATATCCTGCCCATGACCGATCGTCTTATTTCATCGCTTTTGCTTTGATCAATCTTCGCCCTCTCTTCCTCTCCTAATTAGTTTCAATCTGTTTTATGAGAAAAGATCAGAAAATAACTTTATTTAAGTTGCCAGCATTTAAACAAACTTGGCAACTAATAGCGGCAATCACCATCTTTGGAATGGTCTTGCGGGTTTTATATTTTGTGGGTCGATCTTATGTTGGAGATGAAATAGGGACGTTGTTTTACCTCAAATTTAGTTATCAATACTTGCTAACACACTTTGCTACATGGTTAACAATGAATTATTACATTGCGATTCTTAAGGTAATCACAGAATCAACGGGTAATATTTCGTGTGGGTTAGTGGGCTTGTCGCTCATTCCCGGTGTCTTGACAATTCCGCTAGTTTGGATTCTTTCTCGGCGATATTTTTCAAATGATGTAGCCGTAATCTCTGCCTTTCTCATTGCTGTTAACCCCGTTTTAATTTCATTTAGTTCTATCCTTCGTTCTTATTCGTTACTGACTTTTTTAGTCGTAAGCTATTTTGTTGTTTTAAGTAATTACTGCGAGGCTCCAAACAGATCAAAGGCGTTTTTTTTATCAGTTTTTGCTGTATTCATGGTTCTTTCTCAACCAATAGGGATTTATCCATATATTTTTGGTTTTCTAGTATTGACTTATCAAATTTTGATTGCAAAGTTACCCTTAAATATTAGACGCACATATTTATTGGGTATCGCGTTTTTGATTTTAGGGGCTGTAGTAATTTTTATTTGTTATACGCCGATTCTTCAGGCAATGATCAAAGAAGGCGAGAGGTGGAAGGTTTCTGGTTTAACTGATTGGTCTTATATTCCATATGTGCTTGAGGAGTATTTTGGAGAAAAGTTGTTGGCAATTCCATCTATTTTAATGTTAATAACATCATTGGTAATAATTCTTGGAAAAACACAAGGAAATGCTTTGCGATTTGTTGTTTTCGTGTTCTTACCGATGGTTGGCATGTCCATACAAGGTTTATCTCATTTTCCGTGGGCGTTTGGACGGTTTTTGGTCTTTATTTTGCCAGTACTTATTATTTTGGTGTCATTTGGAATTGTTGGTTTTTTTTCGAATCGCAGGAAGAATAATTCCAAAAGCCAACTGACTTCCCTTTTCATAATGGGGGTGATTTGTGCTTCTTGGATGCCTGGTTTAATGACAGAATATCAAAACAAACAAATTTTACAGTGGCAACAAACTGGCAACTTCTTATCGCCCAGTTTAAATGATGAGAATGTTCTATTAGGTATGTCATGGACAGAGTCATTTCATCTTTCACCATATTTGGCTTGGATAAATATCAACAATTATTCGAGCTATGAAATAACAGCCTCTACTTTAGGTCAGTTAAATAAAAGACAACTCATCCGTGTGTTTTTTGTTACTTCACAAGGCGTTCCAATTACCTCATCCCAGAAAATAGATTATTTTGGCGACATACAAGTTTTGGAATATTCGGGATCGGATATCAAAGAGATAGTGGTGGAAATGCGGCATGACCTAATTTCATCAATTGATGATAGGCGATCATATGGCCCTCAATATGCCCCAATATATAAGGCCATATGGGAGACGGGTGAATTTTTAGGAATAAGTTTGAACCAGAACTACTATCTCTCAATGTGGCAAAAAAATGAAGCATTGACAGACAGACAATTTTATATGCCCAAAGGATTACTGTTATGGGATATCAAAAATTCTCTAAAAAGTGTTAATGCACCATAATTTCCCATTTATATCTTTGAGCAAACGGCAATGTATCTTGAGTGCTGAAATGGCGAGGGAATTATTTCTATGGATTTGTAGGCTGATAGATGCTCGGTTAGAAATATCTTTAAAGCTTCAGGTGAAAAGAGAAAAGTCTGATCGTTTTTGGATTTTGCACTTATGCCAATTAATGGCAATGTATCTAAATCACAACTGGGATTTGGTAATGAACTGGAGCTAAATTTAGTATCCCCTAAGGAAGGAAATTCTAATATCAAAGTCTCAGTACATAAATCGGTAACAATTTTTAGCGCTTCAAAAGGGTTTGCTAAACGATGGAGAACATTTAGCAACAAAACGACTTGGAATTTTGAAATTAACGGTTGTGAAAAAACATCAATGTTTTTAAAATAGACTTTACTGCCACGAATCTCTTTGTAAATATTTGCAGTTACAAATCTGTTTGTTCTTATTTCCGTGCCTAAAATACTTTTAACTCCCAATTCTTCGGCTTTAAAGCAAAAAAAGCCTTCAGCACAACCTATATCCAATAATGACTCAGCCCCTATAAGATATTTAGAAATTAACTCAAAAGACTTCATCCGGTCAAATTTTCCGTTTGAGGATACTCCTTCATCAAAGCTCTGATAATTTTCGCGAAGAGCGAAAGAAATGCTTTCTTTTTCTGCTTGTGAGTAACTAACAGCAACTTCGTCCGCTAATATTTGAAGTGCTTGATACTTATCAATAAAGAAAAACTCGAAGTTGGATCCGCTAGAAATATATTTGATTGAGTATCCGTTTTCCTCAAATGGCTTTATCGCAGCTAGATAAAGATCCACTAAATTGACTAAGCAGGTTTCTTCAAATAATTCCAGTATCTTACCCATGTTATTACCTACTAAGGCATGGGGTTCTAAGAATTTTCGCGTGAGTAATCGATGTTTTATTACTCTTGGTGGACTTACCAATACATGAATTTCAGACTCTGTTGCGTTATTTAATAAAAACTTATATGTAGAGTCGATTAAGGGTTCAATTTCAAACAGTGGTCTAACTCGCTTAAAACATCTTCGTAGATTGTAGTGCACCACGTACGAGACGGGCAATTCTAGACTCGCTAAGTCAATATTTTTAAACATGTACCCCATTAAAACAGTAGCTTGGTCTAGCATGTTTTCCGCTAATATTTTTTCTATATAGGTTGATTTTCCGACGCCACTGATACCAAAAATTAGCTTTTTCATAAAAGTAGAAATTATCTCGCTATCTAGACCAATTTTGTTGGGTTAATGATTTTGATTCGAAGGATTTATATCTTCGTTTAAAATGTAAGCACCTTATTTTAATAAATTAAAAAGGCCGCCTTTAGTTATATACCAAGGCGGCCTTTTGCCATCTAAGCTTTAATATTTATCTATCTCTTTATTCCTTCATACGATCCTTGGTCGGATGCATCTGCGGTAACCGTAGTTCTCGAAATATCGTTGACAATAACTACAATTTTCCCAGTAGGGTCAATTGTGGTGCTTCCAGGTCCTGATACTACTCTTAGATAGCCACTTCCAATAAACCCTGCCGGTAAAGTTACCGTTGAGGAAATGTTATATCCTGCAAATTGTCCAAATCCCCCAAGTTTCCCCGGTCCAATTGAAACCTCATCATAAAGTTGGGCGCCTGAAATTGTTGGAGACCCAGATGTTGGCGTATAGTCAATTCTAATGGTAGCTGTTGTTATGCCTAGATTTTGAATTCTCACATTGGTGCCGAAAAGTGACGTGTTGTTTTGGTTTCTTAAAAGAGGCAAGAATACCTCATTGGAAGAATCGTTGGTGGTAAAAGCTTTGTATGTGGCATTGGTAACTCTGTTCCCAATGCCATTTGGACTTGCATCCTTTACAGTTACTTGAATCGGTAGCGTGCTAGTTAGAACCCCAGAGCCGTTCCAGTTTGCACCAATCATACTTTGAGGAGGCGACGTATATAAACCCGCAGAGGTTGAAGCCTGATTGTAGTAGACGGAGTTATTTGCAGGTATAGTCAGTGTTACGATCCCATTGACCCCTGGACTGGCTGGCCCACCTATAAATTCAATATTGACTGTCGCGGGTGATGCATTAAAGTTCGCAATTTGAATACTGGAAAAGTAATTCGCAACATTACGTCGAAGTATAGGCAAATAATACACAAGGCTTCCAGCATTAAAGCTATTATAAGAATACATTTGCTGACTTAGAACATTCGTGCTTCCTAACCCCGCAGTGTTGTTTCTAAGATCTACTGTTGCTGCAAATAAACCAACGCCTCCAGCCCCATAAATATGTGCTGAACCTCGATAATTACTAAAAGCGCCAATTGCAAACATTGGATCTGATCCAAGATCAAAAGCCTTGCTGGAAAAAGGAGGTAATGTTGTAGTTATACTGAAAATAGCACCCACGACACCCTCTTTAAAAAACTCCAAAGTCGCCGTTCTTGTTGTAGATTCGGTGTTCTGAACGTACAAAGTAGCATTGGATTGATTGGCAAGGTTGCTGGCCAATGTTGGAACTGTAATGTCGTTTGACCCGGCGGAAAATCCGATTGTTCCACCAGTTACACGATTAGGGGTGAAGGAAGAATCATTAACCACCGCCACATCCACATCACTAGACACCACGCTGCTTCCCCGGCTGCCAGATGCCAGACTACCGCACGTGGCGTAATTCAACATCAAATTTCCGCTTGCAGGGATGGTATTCGTCACTCCCGCAGTCCCAGCAAGACACGAAGTCAGATCAATAGACGCCCCGCTGTCCTGATAAAACGTCACATAAACAGACCCTGCTATGGCTTCCTTGTTCTGAATATACAGCGTTGTGCTCCCCGTGCTGCTGCTGACCTCTGGCGCGCTGGGGGCGGCCTGCATGGGGATGGCGGGATAGTAATTCTCCACCACCTCGGCCTCTTGCTGTCCTTTAAATATGCCGGGAACGGCAAACACGGCGGCAGCCAGAAGCGCGCCGGATAGGACAATCCCAAAGCGGGAATGATTTTGTTTTGTGTTGTTCATCTTGATCTTACTCTCCATATTTGGTCTAATACAAAACCAGAGGCCATCTCATGGCTGCCTCGTGCCAGATTCTACACGTATTTGAATTGTCCCTGAAAGATATCAATGGTTTCTCAGCTTGCTTCTGAATATCATAATCTTACATTTTTTCCGCGCAATACAGAATTGTATACAGAAACCGATACAGACGGCGATTTACATATCTTTCACTAAAAAACTTTCACTCGCAATACCCCCTTGGGGTTATTTTGCTTTCCATCTTCAGAAAATTGCCATCTCTTAACCATTCAACAATCTTATGTGCGTTTGACGTTGCATTCAATCTGACCGTGTCTATTTCAATCTCTGCATTTTCCGGTGGCTCATACGGATCATCAATCCCCGTAAAAGCTTTTAGTTCGCCTCGCCGCGCCTGAGCATACAAGCCTTTTACATCACGCTCTTCGCACACGGCCAACGGCGTATTGACAAACACCTCCACAAACCCGTCGCCAACCATTTCTCGCACCCGTTCGCGAGTTTTTCGATACGGGCTGATTGCTGCGCAAATCACCGCGCCGCCATGTCGCACAACCTCATTCGCCACAAACCCGATACGATGTATATTTATATCACGATCCTCTCGGCTGAAACCTAGACCTTGGGATAGATTTGTGCGAATTACGTCGCCATCCAACAATGTGACCACGCGCCCATGTGCCTCTAGCAGCCGTTTTAACTCTATTGCGGTGGTGGTTTTGCCACTGCCGCTCAACCCGGTAAACCAAATACAAAATCCTTTCTTTTCTTGCCCGTTTGCGCTTGTCATATCAATGTATCGTTGATTCAATTTCGTCTACTTCGTTTTGCAAAACATCCAATGGTTGAGCGCCCACAATCAAATATTTTTTCTCAACCACCATCGCCGGAACACCCTCCAGGCCATACTCCATCGCTTGGGTTTCATCGGCCAGGGCTGCCTCCACAAAACTGTTTTGGCCCAAAGCCTTTTGGCCGATGGCCGCCCCAAACCCCGCAGCGTCCAGCCCCGCCTCAACGGCCAACTGTGTCAGCACGTCTTCATCTTCAATGTTTTGCGCTTCTTGCCAATACGCGCGCATCACCCGCGCGTGATACGCCGCACCCGCGCCTGCCGCCTCGGCAAACTTATGCCCCGCATGCACCTTTCGCGTGTTGATAAACAGCGGCCCCGGATTTAACTCAATCCCATACCGTTCACGCGCCATTTTCTTCAAACCCGGCAACCCCGCCTCAATCCGCGCCCGGTACTCCGGGGTGGGTGAGGGCGTCCCATTCGGGCGCAACTCATACGCCCGCCACTCCACCCGAACATTCCGGGTTTTCTTCAATTCATTCAAACTGATGGAACCCAGATAACAATAGGGGCACGCAAAATCCGACCAGACTTCAATTAACATGATTTTTATTTACCCGATGAATTTGGCAATCGCAAACGCCACGCCAGCGGCGATGCCGCCCACCAGCATGGTCTTTATCGCGCTGTCAATTGGCTTTGCCCCGGTAAATTTGCCCTTGAAGTAGCCAAATATCAAGAGCGCAATAAGCGTCATCAACACCGAGACGGGCAGGGCGAGCTGCGCCGATGGAAACACAAAATAGGGGCTGAGCGGAATCAACCCGCCTACGATATACGAAATGGCGATGGTCAACGCGCTGGTGAACGCCCGCTTTGGGTCAGGCCGCTCCAGCCCCAACTCAAAACGCATCATAAACTCCACCCAGTTTTCCGGATTTTTGTGAAACGCGCTTAGCACAGGCGCGATCTCCGCCTCGGTCAGGCCATATTCGCGGAACACTTGCGAAACTTCCTCATCCTCAAACGCGGCTTTATTCACCGTCTCGTCCACCTCGCGTTGTCGCTCGGCGGCATAGTGGTCGGCGTCGCTCTTGGCGGCCAAATACCCGCCCAAACCCATGGCGATGGAACCCGCAGCCACCTCGGCCAGCCCGGCGGTGACAACAATGGCGGTGGAGGTGGTCGCCCCCGAAAGACCGGCTGCCAGCGCAAATGGCACTGTCAGCCCATCCGACATCCCAATGACAATATCGCGGATCATCTCGCCTGCGGTGAAGTGTTTTTCAATATGTGGCGTGGTAGGCATTTTCAACAATTTTAGCAGGACATTCTCCAACTTGCGGCGTATTTCGGCGCAAGAAAAAAAGTAACGCATAACCTAAATACCCAGTTGTCCTCAATTGCATCTTTTCGCGCAATGTTTCATTCGCAATTTTCTAGTGCCCAATTTATATCTGGTAGAATATGTGCCGCGCCGATGTAGCTCAGCTGGTAGAGCACGCGACTGAAAATCGCGGGGTCGTCAGTTCAAGCCTGACCGTCGGCATCGCTGAAAAAGCGAGAAAGAGCGGGAGCGCATGTTATAATGCCTCCATTATGCGGGAGTAGCTCAGACTGGTAGAGCGATTCCTTGCCAAGGAATAGGTCGCGGGTTCAAGTCCCGTCTCCCGCTCTGAAGGCAAACGGGCGACTTCGGTCGCCTGTTTGCGTCTCGGGCCTGTAGCGCAGTTGGGAGCGCGCCTCAATCGCACTGAGGAGGTCAGGGGTTCAAATCCCCTCAGGTCCACTAAACCCTCATCTGCTCACGCGGGTGAGGGATTTTTATTGCCTCTTGCATCTCAAGAGCGCGACCCGCTTTTTGCTGTTCTCAAAAAGAAGAAAAATGAAAAACCATAAATATCTCGATATCGTCCTTGGCCTGTTCGTGGCTGTGCTCATCGTGAGCAACATTGCCTCATCCGCCAAAATCGCCGACCTGGGCGCCATCACCTTTGGCCCCATCAACTTCCCGCTCATTTTTGACGCGGGCACATTGATCTTCCCGCTCAGCTATATTTTTGACGATGTGCTCACAGAGGTCTATGGCTACTCCGTCTCGCGCCGCATCATTTGGATTGGCTTTGGCGCGTTGTTGCTGGTCAGCGTCACGCTCATGCTGGTGGGCGCAATGCCCGGCGAGAGCAATTGGCTGGCGACCAATGCCGCCGGCGATGCCGCCACCGCAGACTTCGGCCAGCAGGCTTTTCAAAAAACACTTGGCCTCACCTGGCGCATTGTGCTGGGCAGTTTGATGGCTTTTTGGTCGGGGTCATTCCTCAACGACTTTGTGCTGGCCAAAATGAAAGTGCGCACCAATGGCCGCTTTTTGTGGATGCGCACCATTGGCTCCACCTTGCTTGGCGAAGGCGTGGACACGCTGGTCTTTGCCATTGTCGCCTTTTTAGGTGTCTTGCCGATGGATATCCTGATCAGTTTGATTGTGGCGAATTACATATTCAAATGCGGGGTCGAGATACTCTTCACCCCAATTACATACGCGGTGGTCAACGCCCTCAAACGCGCCGAGGGGCTGGATACCTACGACCGCGCCACCGACTTCAACCCATTTAACATGGCGCAGAAAATGAGCTGATTTGAGACGGAAGACGGAGGACGGAAGACGGACAGCCTTCAACGGTCTTCCGTCCTCCGTCCTCCGTCTTTTACCTGCTTCGCCACTTTTTAACAACCCAGCTCAACCCCAGCAAAACCAAATTCACCCCGTAAGTCAGCACATACAACACGCTGCCAAAAGCGATGGCATCTGCGCTGGGAACGCCAAACACCGCCAGCGTGGCGGTCACAATCACCGGCAGCCCGGCGCTGGCGGGCGTGGCCGCAATTGCCAGCACGCTCATAATCGCCAGCATCAACACAAGATGCGCCCCCGCGCCCAGCGCCAGCCCAAACGCCCGCGCAATCGCCACGTTGGTTAGCACGGCAATGGCCCAAATTACCAAACTAATGATGATGGCCTCGGCCCAGTTGAGCGGGTTGCGCAACTGATCGGCGTGGCTCTCGGTGGGGCGCATGGCAGACAGCAGCCCGCCAAATTGCGGGAAGCGTTGCAACACCTTGCCCTGCCATGCCGAAGAGCGAAACGCCACCAGCCCGCCTGCCATCAAAAAACCGGCAAAGGCGGTGAACAACACCCGCGCCGGGCTGGAGGGCAGTTGGGTGGGCAGCGGCACAAACACCAGCGCCAGCGCCATCACCGCCAAAGCCAAAGAATCCCCGCTTTTCTCCACGATGATGCTCCCCGCGATCCAAAGCAGCGAGTTGCGCTTTTTGTTGTTCTCTTCCCAAACCCGCCACAACTCGCCCAGCCGCACGGGCAGCAGCCAGTTCAGCACCTGGCCGCCCATCAAAGAGAACCACGTTTCCGGCGTGTCTGGCCGCGCCTCCCAATTCAAAATGCGCCACCAGCGCGCAAACCGCAACGCCTGGCCCAGCATAAGGAGCGCCACGCCGGCCATCAGCCAAAGCGGGTGCGCCTGCGCGATGGACGCCTCAATGTCTTGAATCGAAATTTTTTGCAGCGCGTAAACCACCAGCGCCAGCATCGCCAGCAGCGAGACCGCCGAGAGGATCAGCCGCCGCCGCTGCCCCAGCACCGACCCGCGCCAATCCACGCTGCCCGCCTTGTGTTCGGTATTCACGAGTCTTTGGCCCCCAGCGCCCCGGCCTCCAGCAGCCGCTTCAGCCCATCTTGCAGGCTCACCAATGGCCGCCAGCCCAGCTCACGCACCGCGCGAGAAATATCGGTGGCAGAATGCGGCACCTCGCCTGGGCGGGCGGGCTGATACGTTCGCGCAACCGGGCGGCCCAGCGCGCGCTCAAACGCGGCCAGCACATCATTCACCGAGGCCGACCGGCCGGAGCCAATGTTATACACCGGGCAGCGCGGCGCATCGGGGTGGATGGCGCTCTCGGCGGGCAAAGCGTAGACCAAAGCGCGGGCGTTGGCCTGCGCCAAATCGCCCACGTAAACATAGTCGCGGGTCATGTCATCGCCGTTGCCAAATACGGTGCAACTCTTGTTTTGCTGGATGGCCGCCGCGAACAGCGTGGTCACGCCGGCGTAGCCAGAATTGGGTTTTTGGCGCGGGCCATACACATTAAAGTAACGCATCCGCACAATTTCCATCTCGTAATTGCGGGCATGGTTGATGGCCGCTTGTTCGGCCATGAGCTTGCTGGCAGAGTAGGGCACCAGCGGGCGGATGGCCGACCGCTCGGTCTTGCGCCCCGGCAGGTCGCCATACAACGCGGCGGTGGAGGCGAACACCACCCGTTTTATGCCCGCCCGCCGCGCGGCTTCAAACACGTTCACCGCGCCTTGCGCGTTCACGCTATAACTCTCGTAGGGAATTGCCAGCGATTGCGGCGCGCCGGTAAGCGCGGCCAAATGCAGCACCGCGTCCATCCCCCGCGCTGCCGCGCAGGTTGCCTCAAAATCGCGGATGTCGCCCACAATCAGCTCCGCATCGCGGCTGACGTTGGCGCGTTCGCCCGTGCTCAGGTTGTCGTAAATTCGCGCGGTGTGCCCTGCGGCAATCAAAGCATCTGCGCTATGCGAGCCGATGAACCCAGCTCCGCCGGTGATCAAAATCTTCATCTTTCTTGCGGGGCCAAGGCTATCATATTCTGGAGTGCAAAGTGCTAAGCGCTAAAAAACGGATGAGCCGCAGAACAAAGTCATCGCATACTTTGCACTTTGCACTTTCCACTCTTTACTCATCCAGCGCATACAATGCCCCGCCCACCAGCGGTACAAGGGTGAGCACAACGTGATCTAGCAGCGAAAGCGCCAGAGCCTGACTGGCGGCGATGCCCAGCGGCGCGAACAAAAACACAAACGCGCCCTCTTGCACGCCCACGCCGCTGATGCTGATGGGCAAAAACGCGGTAAAACGCGCCATCGCGCCCAGCGAGAGCGCATCCAGCAATTGCATGGGCAGGCTCATGCCCCGCGCCAGCAGGTAGATGGGCAGCACGCCAAAAACTTGGTAAGCCAGCATCCACGCCCCGGAACGGGCCAGCGCCCCCGGCGTTTTTTTAAACTGGTAAAGCGACCCAAAAACCTCGCGCATGATGCGCGTGAACCGCGCAAATGGGGCCGGGGTGGTTGCTGGGCCAGATGACAGAATTTTCATCACGGGCTGCTCCATCAGCCAAAAGGCAGCCGTGCCAAGCACAAGCGCGCCCAGCGCAATGAGCGCCGGGCGGCGCAGGGCGCCATCTGCCCGCAAAATGGCCGCCAGCGCGGCCATGCCCGCCAGCGTGAGCAAGCTAATGACCCGCGAGGCAATGACGGTGGCGCCGCCCTCCACTGTTTTGCCGGTGTGTTGGCGCACCCGCACGGTGCGGGCCACATCGCCCCCCAAGCCGCCGGGCGTGAACGCGGCAAAAAACAAACCCACAAAGTGCATGCGCAGGGTTTGCCAAACGGGCAGATGGATGCCCTGCGCGCCAAGGAGCGCCGCCCATGCCATCCCCGCGCACACAGACGCGGCCACACCAGAGGCCAGCGCCAGCGCAACCGCCAGTGGGTTGATGCGGCTGATCACGTCAAGCACCGCCCGCAGGTCAATTTGGCTGAGCAGCAGGGCGATGATGCCCGCGCTTATGCCGAGGCGGAGGAGCGTTTTCCACTTTATTTTTTGCACGTTGCGCTTCACTTTGCAAGTTTCTTTGCCAGCCATGCATCGTAGGCCTGGCGCGGTGCGCTTGTTGAGCCAACAACGCCATCTTGTGCCGCGCTCCACAAGGCTGTTATCTCGTTGTATAAATCCACGTCGTTGTGCGCTTTGGCCCAACCCAGATGGATGGCCGGGTCAGCATCTTCCACGCCGTAATACACCGTGTTGTATTTGGCGCGGTTGGCCGCGTACCACCACTGAATGGCGGGGGTGAACTCATCTGTGCGGGGAAGTTCGATGGGTTTGTCCACTGCCAGGGCGTATGGCAAACTGGTGGGCGGCCACACATCGGGTTGGCCGAATATCAGATACAGCTTGAACTGCTCATACGGCGCGGCGGGGTTTCCTTCCACGCCAACCCGCGCGGCGCGGCGCAAAGCCATGACTTCCTGGAGAAGATGTTCCGATGACGCGCCCGGCGCGGCCAGTGTGCGCGACATGATCTCGGCATTGCTCAGGCCAATCACTTTTGCAGAGGCCAAAACCGCATCGCGGTGCCACATCCGAAAGTAGGTTTCTTCGGCGGAACCCGGCGCCGGGATGGGCGGCGTGAGTTGCAGGGCATTTTGCGGGCTAAGCCCACCGGGCGGAACCCACGCGGGCGCGGGCGATGGCGCGGCCAAACGCTCAAAGATAAAAATCTTGCCGTTTGGCGTATCTTCGGAATAATCGGTTTTGAAATTGGGGCAGGCCAAATACGCGTTTCCATCCACGTAGATGTAGCCGGGCAAGGTCCAGTGTCTGGGGCGGGCGCCCACGTAAATATAGCCAATATCAAACTTGCTGAATGTGGCAGCGCTGGCTGGCGAGCATGGGTCCAAATGCGCCTGCCAGAGTTCGCGCATCTCAGAGCGAAGCGGCTCGCCAAACCACAAAAATCCTTCTGGCCCGCCCGCGATGTAGCGGGAATGTTCGCCCACAAAGTAGGGCATCCACACGCCAGAATCATCGGTCAGGGTGGTGCGCGAATCGCGGTGCGAAATTTCCTTCAACGCCCCCAGCGATGGCAGGTCATAGGTTGTGGCGTAGAGCGTTTGGGTTCCGTGGAAGATCATGCTGTCAATGATGGAGGGCAGGCTGATCACCATGAGCAGCGCCATCAGCATGGGCGCAAGAAATTGTCTTTTGCCCAGCGAGGCTAGAAACACGCCAATTCCGATGGATAGCGGGAGCGCCAAATTGCGCAAAAACCGCTCTGGCACCAAAAGCGCGGGGGTGAACGAGCCAATGCACAACATGATCACCCATGCCAGCAAAAGCAAATCCGCCGTTTTAACCTTTCGCCCAATCAGCTTTTGTCCCATCACCGCGCTGAACGAGGCAAACCCGGCCAGAAAGAATGGCATGCCCATGCGCAAAAGAATTTCGTCAAAACCGGCAATGGGCGGAAAGACCGCCTCTTGTTCTGCGGCCACCGGCGTCAGCCCCAGCCGCCCCAACACAATTTTTAGCGCAACCTGCAAATAAAAAAAGGAGTAAGGCAGGCTGATGAGCAGCGCGACGCCAGCCAAAATAAGCAGCCGGGCCAGCGCTGCGCGGGTGATGAGGTCGCGGCGGGCAAACGCAACCAGCACAAAGAAAATGACCGCCACAATCCCCGCCTGCACCGTGCCAATGAAGTGGTAGCGGATGAGCGCGCCAAATAAAATGCCGCCCAGCGCGCTCCAGCGATAACCGGAAACGGTGAGCGTTTTTTGCAAAGCCAGCAAGCACAGCGGCACAAGGACGAGGCCGCTGACAAGCTCAATCCGGGTGCCATCCAAAAAAGTTTGGCGCGGTTGAAAACTGAGAATGCCGTATGCCAGCAAAGAAAAAGCCGCCGCCGTTTGCCCATATAACGACCGGACAAAATAATAAATGGCCGCCAGCGACGCCGCCATGCACAAGCTGGTCACGAGGGTTATGCTTGCCAGCGGGTCCAGCTTCATCAGCTTGACAACCACCGCCAGCAAATAGCTGTATGTGTTTGGATATTGCTGATTCAGATAATCTGGGTAAAGCTGGAGCGGCTTGCCCGTTTCCAGCAGGTTGAGCATGGCTTGCGGGTGCTGCATATCCGAGCCAAACGGAACCGCCGGGTTATTGACCAAATACGGCAAAATGGTGATGAGAATGGACAGCGCAAAGGCCAGACCAACCGAGATCTGCGTAAGTGTGAGCGCGCGGGCGCGTCCACCCGGATGTTGCGCGGGCGGCCCCGCGAATCTGGTGCGCATGAAATTTCTTCCGCTCATTATAAAGACGGGCGACCTACTCCTCGTCTGCGAGCGGTTTGAGCAGTTGCGGATTTTGTTGCAGCCACACGCGGAAGGCGGCTCTTTCGTTGTCTGGGTCGCCAAAAACACCGGCGGCAAAGGCTTTGCGCATTTGATTGATTTCTTCTGCCAGCGCCCCATCTGGGTGGCCTTGCGCCCAAATTTTTAGTTTTTCGTGGTCAATATTGCCATTGCCCACATACACCGTTTCGTAGGTGATGGCGTTTGCCACATACCAATCTTTGGTGATGGCATACGCGGCATCGCCAGGCGGCGTGGGCAGCACAACCCCGCTGAGAGCCGAGTCTGGCAAAGAAGCGGGCGGCCACACGGCGGGTTTGCCAAACGCCTGCCACAATTTAAAATCGTATTCGGGGTAGCGCGAATCGCCGCGCATGGCGATGGCTTTGGCTTGTTTTGCGTCGGCCACATCGGCCCACAAACGCGCCAGCGGGCGTTTGGCGGGCGGGGCGATGAAGTCGGCGGGCGTATCCGAGCGGTACCCCAGCGTCTCGCCCAGCGCGAGTTTGGAGAGTTCGTACCAGCGGCGGTAATACACCGCGTTGGAGGTGTCATCGGTTGGCGCGGGCGGGGTGATGTCCAGCGCATTCTCCAGTGTAAGCCCTTCTGCCGGAACCCAGGCGGGTTTTTGCGTTTCCAGCTCGGCGGGCTTCATCAACCGGAAGATGTAGGCGTGGTCGGTGAAAACCTCGGTAGATTGATACGATACCGGCTGGGTGATGACTTCGCTGTATTTCAGCTCAAAGCGCGGGCAAGCCAAATAGCGCGCGCCATCTTGAAACTCGTAACCGGGTGGTGACCAGTGGCTGGGTTTGCGCCCCAAATACACATACCCAATGTTGTATTGCTCAAAAACAAACTGGCTGTTTTCATCGCATGGGGTGCGGTAGGCTGTCCACAACTTCAGGCTATCGGTGCGGATGGGTTCGCCGGTCCAGGTAAAACTTTCTGGCCCGCCGTGAATGTAAAACGAGTTGCGATCTGCAAAGTAAGCCGCCCACGGGCCAGATTCATCGCTCAGCACAAGCCGGTCTGGCTCGGCGGCGCGAATTTGCCCCAGCGCGTTGAGCGAGGGCAGGTCAACCGGCAGGGCGGCCATCAGGTTTGCGCTGTGATCGGACACGCGGCGACCGAGAAAGATCATGGAAGGGATGAGGATCACGCTCAGCGCGGCGGCCATCAGCCAGCGCTGGTTGGGGATGGCGCCGAGAAATGCCCCAACGATGAGCGCCAGCGGGAGCGCCATGTTGCGCAGAAACCGCTCTGGCACGATGAACACGCTGGTGACCGAGCCAATAATCATCACGGCCAGCCAGGCCATGACCAAAATATCTGCAACCCGCAGTTTGCGCGCCGCCACGCGCTGCAAAACAAACCCGCCCAGCGCCATCAGCCCAACGTGATACAAAACGACGCCGAGCTTGGTGTAAAAATCGCCGGGGAAAGCCAGCGCGGGGAAGGCCGCCTCCTGCTCGGCGGCGACGGCCATCAGCCCCAGCCGCCCCAGCACAATGCGCAGCCCCACCCGGATGTAATAAAACGAATATGGAAAGCTGAGCGCCACCGCCACCGCCAACATCAGCCCCAGCGCCATCAGCCCTTTTTTGGTGATGAGGTCGCGGCGGAAGATGAGGATGCCCGCGAGGAACAACGCGCCGGTGACCCCGGCTTGCACCGAGCCGATGAAGTGATACCGCACCAGCGCGGCGGCCATCACCCCGGCCATAACCGGCCAGCGCCACCCGCGGGTTGTGAGCGTTTTTGCCAGCGCCAGCAAAAACAGCGGGGCCAGCACCAGCCCGCTCACCAGCTCAATGAATGTGCCATCGTAAAGCGTTTGGCGCGGCTGGTAGCTGAGCAGGCCATACGCGAACAACGCAAAAATGGCGGCGCGTGTGCCATATAGCTGGCGGGCCACAAAATAGATGGCGGCCAGCGCGGCCAACATGCTGCCCAGCGAGACAAATACCAGGGCGGTGGGCGCGTCCAGCTCGGCCAGCGCGGCGATCACCGCGCCCAGATAGCCAAAGGTGTCTGGGTATTGTTCTTTGATGTATTCCGGTGTGACGGGGTAGGGCGCGCCGTGATTGAGAATGCTGGCGACGTTTTGCGGGTGCTGAAAGTCGCCGGTGAATGGGAAATACGGCTTGTAAATTGTGTAAGGCAAAACGGTCATCAAAAACGCCAGCGCAAATATCAGCGCGGTGACGATGACGGGCAGGTTTTTCCGTATTTTGATCGCGTTTAATCGCACGCGATGATTATAGATGAGGGGTTGGGGGTTGGGGGATTGAGAAGACCTCACAGGTCTCGCAGACCTGTGAGGTCTCCCGGACTAGTGAGGTCTTTGGGTTTACTTCACGTTGATCTTGATTTGCTTGGGCTTCACGACTTCGGCCTTGGGCAGGGTGAGCATCAACATGCCGTTCTCGAAGTGCGCGTCCACCTTGTCGGCCTCAACGTCCATGGGCAAATGCAGCCGGCGGGCGAAGGAGCGCTGCTGAATCTCGTGGATGTGCGTCTTGGCGGGCTTGTCCTCGTTGGCCGTCTCTTCCTTGGCTTCGCCAGCCAGGGTGACCACGCCATCCTCAAGTGTGATATTGACCTCTTCGGGCTTCCAGCCGGGCAGCGCGGCCTGAACGGTATAGGCGTTGTCGTCCTCGGTCACGTTCAGCGCGGGCAGGTCGGTCTGGCCAATCGTGTCATTCACCAGTTGGCGCATCGAGACAAAATCGGGATAGGTAAACCCAAATGGGTTGGTGCGAATAATCATTCTGTTCATCATGTTCCTCCAAAATATGTTTTGTTTGATGAACAAAAGATAGGACTAAAGTATTAGAGGTGTTTAGGTGAAGCGTTAGAG
>DAORUN010000013.1:0-47169 GCA_035433205.1 Thermoflexales bacterium
GCCCACCGTCTGAATCAGCGAGGTCTCGCTGCGCAAAAAGCCTTCCTTGTCCGCATCCAAAATTGCCACCAGCGAAACTTCGGGCAGGTCAAGACCCTCGCGCAAAAGGTTGATGCCGACCACCACGTCATACTCGCCCAGCCGCAGGTCGCGCAAAATTTCAATGCGCTCCACCGTTTGCACTTCGCTGTGCAAATACTGCACCTTGATGCCAATCTCTTGCAAGTAGCTGCTCAAATCCTCGGCCATGCGCTTGGTCAGGGTGGTCACCAGCACGCGCTCGCCCCGCGCCGTGCGCTCGCGGATCTGCGCGATCAAGTCGTCTACCTGTCCGCGCACGGGCTTCACCTCAATTTGCGGGTCAACAATGCCGGTTGGCCGAATCACCTGTTCGGCCACCGCCTGGCTGACCGAATACTCGTAGGGCGCGGGCGTGGCGCTCACAAATACCATTTGGCTCACGCGGCGGTCAAACTCCTCAAATTTAAGCGGGCGGTTGTCCATGGCGCTGGGCAGGCGGAAGCCATAATCCACCAGCATTTTTTTGCGCGCCTGGTCGCCGTTATACATCCCACGAATTTGCGGAAGTGTCATGTGGCTTTCGTCAATCACGGTTAAAAAGTTGTCCGGAAAGTAATCCAGCAGGGTAAAGGGCGGCGTGCCAGCCGGGCGGCCATCCAACAAACGTGAATAATTTTCAATGCCCGATGTGATACCCACCTCGCGCAGCATCTCCAGGTCGTAGCGCACGCGCTGCTCAATGCGCTGCGCCTCCAGCAATTTATCCTCGCTCTTGAAAAACGCAATTCGTTCTTCCAGCTCAATCTCAATATTTTTGATGGCCGCCTGCAATTTTTCTTGCGGGGTGACAAAGTGTTTGGCCGGATAAATTTCGCATTCCTCAAGCTCCTGCAAATATTCGCCGGTCAGGGTGTCCACCTCGGTGATGCGCTCAATCTCATCGCCAAAAAACTCAATGCGGAAGGCCGTGTCGGTATACGCGGGGATCACTTCCAGCGTGTCGCCGCGCGCGCGGAACTTGCCGCGCGTTAAATTTTGGTCATTGCGCTCATATTGGATGGCTACCAGCATCCGCAAAACCACCTCGCGGCGGCGCGTCTCGCCCTTGCTCAGCTTCACCACGAACTTGCCGTAATCTTCGGGGTTGCCCACGCCGTATATGCACGAAACCGATGCCACGATAATCACATCTTGCCGGCTCATCAACGAGCTGGTGGCCGCCAGCCGCAAGCGATCCAGCTCATCGTTAATGCTGGAGTCCTTCTCAATGTAAAGGTCAAAGCGCGGCACGTAGGCTTCGGGCTGGTAGTAATCGTAATAACTTACAAAATATTCCACCGCGTTGTCTGGAAAAAATTCTTTGAACTCGCTATACAACTGCGCGGCCAGCGTTTTGTTATGCGCCATGATCAGGGTGGGGCGCTGCAACTCCTCAATCACCTTGGCGATTGTGAATGTTTTGCCGGTGCCAGTTGCGCCCAGCAAGGTGGAGTAGCGGTTGCCCTTTTCCAAACTGGCGACCAACTCTGCAATCGCGGTGGGCTGATCACCCATCGGCCTGAACGGCGAGTGAACTTTTAGCGGTGGCATGGGTTAATTATAGAACGAATGTTCACGAAGCGTTGAGCGCTAAGCTCCGAATCCTAAGTGTATGAGAAACTTTGCAACCATGTCTGCGAACTTGAAAAACTGGTCTATTTTTCTCATCCTCTCCATCATTTGGGGCACAACTTTGTTTTGGCAAAAACTTGCTTTGCGCGAGGTTGGCCCATTCACCACCGTGGCCTTTCGCTTTTTCTTTGCTTTCTTTTTGTTGTTTGCGGTGGTTCGGCTGAAGGGGCTTGCGCTGCCAACCACGCGCCGCGCGTGGCTGGAACTTTTGGGGGTGAGCATTGTTTACTCTGTTTTGCCGGTTTTGCTGGGCGCAATTGCGGGCACGCGCATAGATAGCGGCCTTGGCTCTGCGCTGGGCGCCACCACCCCGCTTTTTGTGGTCATCCTCATGCTCTTCACCCGCGAAGAAAAAATTAGCGCCCAAAAATGGATTGGCACGCTGCTGGGCTTTTTCGGAATGCTTGTCATCATTGGGCTGGATGTGTTCACCAAAGTGGGCAACAACGATGCCCTCGGCCAGCTCATCATGGTGGGCAGCGCGCTTGGCAACGCCATCGCCATGCTCATCACACATCGCATGTTGTCTCGGATGGATGGCCGCGTGCAGGCGCTGGCGCTTGTGTTCTTCGCCGATCTGATTATGTGGCCGATCACCTTTGCGGTGGAGCGTGTGACTGTGCCCACACACATTGAAGGCTGGGCTGGCCTGCTTTGGCTGGGGCTGCTGGCTTCGGGCGTGGCGAACATTCTCTGGTTTGACCTGCTCAAAGACTGGGGCGCCACCCGCGCCGGGATGATCGCCTACTCCATCCCCATCATCGGGCTGGTCGCGGGCGCGCTGCTTGGCGAGGTGATCACGCCCAACCTGGCGCTGGGTGCGGTGCTGGTGCTCATCGGCATCGCGCTGGTCAACGGCGTCATTCGGCTGCCTGTGCAGGCAAAAGAAGCAATTGATTAAGGCGCTGTTAGTCTTCGCCGAACTCGCGTTCACCCGCCTGCTTTACCAACCGCAACACTTCCGCGGGGTCGTCGGTCAGGTGCAGCAATTGCGGGTCGGCGGCGCTCACCAGCCCGCGCTCCACCAGCGATGATTGAATCCACGCAACCAGCGGCTGCCAAAATTCCACGCCCATCAAAACAATCGGCACATCCACATCGGTCTTTTTGGTTTGCACCAGCGTGAGAACGGTGAACAACTCATCCAGCGTGCCAAACCCGCCCGGCAAATACACATACGCCAGCGCAGAATAATCCAGCATAAATTTGCGGCTAAAAAAATACCTAAAGCTGATGCCGCGTTTTACAAAAGCGTTTGTGCCCTGTTCATATGGCAGCTCAATATTCAGGCCGATGGAATTGCCGCCCGCCTCGCTTGCGCCTTTGTTCCCGGCCTCCATGATGCCAGGCCCGCCGCCGGTGATGACCGCGTAGCCCGCCTGCGCCAGCGCACTGGCCGTGGCTCGCGCCAGCTCATAATACTTTTCGCCGGGCTTGGCCCGCGCAGAGCCAAAAATCGTGATGGGTTTCTCGACCTTCGAGAGAAAGTCCAACCCCTCCACAAACTCCGACATGATGCGAAACACCTGCCACGACATGCTGGCCTCGCGCTGGGCCGCGATGTCTAATTTGCGCTCAATAGGACTTTTGGGTGGGTTTTTGGACATGACCAAAGTGTAACCGGGTTTTTGCTTTAACCCGGCATACAATTACGGTGTGCGTTCCAAAAAATTATTTGCATTGGTTTTGGCGATGTCGCTTGCGGCCTGCGCCACGCCAACCCCTGCGCCGGGGCCTGCGCCCGCGCGGGCAACCGCAACATTTACGGCCCCATCTGCGGCGGGGGCGGGTCAGCAGTTCGTGAGCGCCATCAACCAGAACGATTTTGCCACCGCGTTTGAGCTTTTGGATGCAAACGCCCGCGCCGCCGTGCTGGACGCGAAAGGGTTGCAGCAAAAGTATGACGACGTAAAAGCCATTGCCCAGACCAGCAAAATGGTGTTTGTGCCGCAGGGTTTGCTGCAAGATGGCCCTCAGGCCGCGCTGCAACTTCGCGGCGATTGGCAAAGCGATGTGTTTGGCGCGTTTGCCGTCACGGCCACGCTGCCCATGACCTTTGCGGGCGGCTTTTGGCAAATCATGTGGACGCGCGACGCGATTGCGCAAGGTTTGGCGGGCGGCTCGCTGGGGATGAGCCGCGAGGTGCCCCCGCGCGGGCTGGTGCTTGCGGCAGATGGCAGCACGCTGGCAGGCATCAAACCCATCTTTACGCTGGGCATTCAACCTGGTTTGGTGAAAGACGCGCAAGTGGAGCGCGAGATGCTGGCAGACCTGAGCCGTGTGCTAAAGCTGGGCGCAAATGAGATTCAATCCAAATACAAAGGCCAGCCTGCGGATTGGTTTATCCCGATTGCGGATGTGAGCGAGGCGACGGTGGACGCGAACAGCGCGATTTTTGACAAATACGAGGCGACGATTGTGCGCTCGCGGGCGGGGCGGGCCTACCCGCAACCCTCGCTTGCGCCGCATGTCACTGGGTATGTTGGCGCAATGCCGGCCAGCGCGGCAGATGACTACCGGGCGCAAGGGTTTGCCGGCGATGAACCCATCGGCTTGAGCGGCGTGGAAGCCAGCATGAACACCGCGTTGATGGGCAAGCCGGGGCTGACCCTGCAACTTTTTACGCGCGAGGGAAAGGCGCTCACGTTGGCGCAACGCCCGTTTTCGCCGCCCATGAACGTCACGCTCACCATCAGCCCGGCCATGCAAACAGAAACCCAGCGCATTTTGGGGCAGGCCAAAAATCCCGGCGCGGCGGTGGTGATGGATGTTCGCACGGGCGCGGTTCTGGCGATGGCGAGCTACCCCGCGTTTGACATTTCTGTTTTCTCCAACCCACTCTCTAGCACGCAACGGGTTGGTTTGCTTAATAACGCGGCGCGGCCTTTGTTTAACCGTGCGGCGCAGGGCGCGTATCCGGCGGGGTCGGCCTTCAAAATGGTTACGATGGCCGCCGGGTTGGGCGAGGATGTGACCGCACCCGGCGATGTGTTTTATGACCCCGGTTATTGGGATGGCTTGGGCAGCGCCTACCGCAAGTTTTGCTGGCTGAGAAGCGGGCACGGGCGCATCACACTCACGGGCGGCCTCACGGCCTCTTGCAATATTGTTTTTTACGAAGTGGGCAAACGGCTTGACCAAAAAAGCTCGGATCTGCTCCCCGCGTATGCCCGCCAGTTTGGTTTTGGCGAGAAGACCGGCATTGAGCTGGCCGCAGAATCTGCTGGGGTGGTGCCAGACCCGCAATGGAAGAATTTTGAAGTGGGCGAGCCATGGACCCCCGGTGACACGGTGAACATGAGCATTGGACAGGGCTTTTTGCTGGTCACACCTTTGCAGCTTGCGCAGATGACCGCCGCAATTGCCAATGGCGGGACGCTTATTCAGCCGCGGCTTGTGGCAAGTGTTGCCCCAGAAAATGGCGCGGTTGTGCAAACCCTTGCGCCGCAGGTGGCCGGTCATTTGCCCGCGAGCGTGGCCAGCCTGAAAGCCATCAAAAATGGCATGGTTGGCGTGACCACCAACGCCGCGCTGGGCACCGCGCAAGATGTGTTTGCCTCGTTTAATTATTTTTGGGTGGATGGAAAGGCTGTGCCGCAAAAATCTCTCACGGCGGCGCAGGCGCGAACGGCGCAAAAAATAATTGTGGCGGGTAAAACGGGCACGGCGCAGGCGGCGGGCGCATCGGCCAAACCGTTTGCGTGGTTCACCGCGTTTGTGCCCGCAGATGACCCGCAAATTGCCGTGAGCGTGATGTTGGAGAACATCGGCGAAGGCTCGGAGTTTGCCGCGCCGCTGGCCAGACAAATGATTGAGGCTTATTTTGGAGGGACGAAATGAAGAAGAGGATGGGGACAACAAAAATGACGGGTTTTTGCATTTTGCATGACGCATTTTGCACTTTTGAAATATGCGCGGATTAGTTATAAAAGCGCACAGCGGCTTTTTTACGCTGCATACCGAAGACGGACGGACGATTATTTGTCAGGCGGCGGGCCGCCTCAAAAAAGGCAAGTTTGAGGAGGACGCGGTGGCGGTGGGGGATTGGGTTGAGGCGGAGGAGATCAAGAGCGAGGGGTTTGCGCATGGGCGCATCACGCGCGTGGAGCCGCGCAAGAGTTCGCTTTCTCGCATGGACCCGGTTGTAAGCCAAAAGGAAAAGCTGGAGATTCGCCAGGTGATTGTGGCGAATGTGGACATCGTGGTGTTTGTGTTTGCCTGCGCACAGCCCGATTTTCATTCGCGCATGTTGGACCGGTATTTGGTGGGAGCAGAGGCGCAAAAGCTGCCCGTGTTGATTGTGGCGAGCAAAGTTGACCTGGTGGGCGAGGATGCCGCGCGGAAGATTTTTGCGGATTACACGCGCGTGGGCTATCCGGTGATATTTACCGCGGTGGATGGGCCATCACACCAGACGAATGGCATTGCCGAATTGCGCGAGGCGTTGCGCGGAAAACTGAGTGTGCTGACCGGCAAAAGCGGCGTGGGCAAAAGCAGTTTGCTGAACGCGCTAAAACCTGGGCTGGCGCTGGATGTGGGCAAGGTGAGCGCGGCGTGGAAGAAGGGCAAACACACCACGGTTGTGCCAGAACTGGTGCGGCTGGATGAGAATAGCTGGATCGCTGACACGCCGGGGTTGCGCTCGTATGCGGTGTGGGATGTTCATGCGGAAGAATTGGACGGCTATTACCGCGAGTTTGCGCCGCTGGTGCGGCATTGCGCGTTTAATGATTGCACGCACACGCATGAAACAGATTGCGCGGTGATTGCCGCGGTGAAGCAAGGCGAGATCAGCCCGGAGCGGTATGACTCGTATTGCCGCCTGCGCGAGGAGCTTGACCATCAGCCAAAGTGGTGAGCGACCTTGCGCGTTTGAAGCTTAGACCTGGGGGAGCGAGAACCAGAATACCGATCCCTGTTCTTCTGCTGGGCGATAACCGATGTCGCCGTTCATCAGCCCCATCAACCGCTTGCTAATGGCCAGCCCCAGACCTGTGCCGCCTTCTTGCCGCACGTTGGGCGGCTCGGCCTGCATAAATGGCAAAAAGAGCGATGCGCGAAATTTTTCGGGCACGCCGGGGCCGGTGTCTTGAACTTCGCAATACACTTTGCCATTTTCTTGCAAGACGTTGATTTTTACTGATCCGCTCTTGGTGAATTTTACGGCGTTGCCCACCAGGTTGAAGAGCACTTGCCGAACTCGCGCGGCATCGCCAACGACCATCAAGCTCGACTCGGGCTGATCCTGATCCTCAAACGCGTATTTAACGTTGATGTTGATGCCATTTTCCTTGGCGCGCGCCGACATCAGCCGTGATACGTCCTCCACGCACGATTTCAAATCGAACGGCTTCAGGTCAACGCGAAATTGCCCCGCTTCTATTCTGGAAAAGTCCAGAATGTCATTTAGCAAAACGAGCAGGCCCTGCCCAGATTCGAAGACAACCGTTGCCAGCTCAATCTGGTAGTCATTTAGCCCGGATGTGAGCAGAAGTTCGCTCATGCCCAAAATGCCGTTCATGGGTGTGCGAATTTCATGGCTCATGGTGGCCAGAAAATCGCTTTTGATTTGCGAAAGGCGCAGGGCTTCCTGGTGCGCCAGATCAAGACGGATATTTTGTTCTTCCAGCTGGTGGGTGCGGATTTGAACCTGTTCTTCCAGCGAATCGCGGGCTGTTTTTAGCTCGCGGTTGCTTTCCTCGGTTTGTGCCAGCAGGCGTGTGATCCAAATTTGATATTGGCGCAGCAAAAATATGAGAGCCAAACTGATTGACCCGGCCGCGACAAATCTAAAAAACACGCGCCAGGGTTCAACGACATTTTGCTCTTGCACAACGCTTGCGATAAGCGCGCCCAGCACATAAACATACACCAGCGCACTCAGTTTGCCGATGAATCGCGGGGGCGCGGCAAACATAATGACGGCAAAAGACAGGATGGGGCCGAGAACGCCAATGTACCACGCATCTGGGCGAAGAACTGAATATAGAAATGCGACCAGACTGATAACAATTAGCGAAATGAAAAAAGACGAGGAATAGTGGCGGCTGCTTATTTTTTTGAGCGCAAGCATGAACGCCACACATAATGCCAGCAGCGCGATGAGCGCAGCATGACGATATGTGACCAATTCCAACGCAATTGCGGCAAGGCTCCCCAGAATAATGACATCGAAAGCGCGCTGCATGAGGGCATAGCGCTCGCGGGAGATTTGATCACTGACAGTTGGAGCGGATACAGTTGGGGCGGTAGTGGATGGCGTTATCAAGTGAAGGTGTGTAATGAATAGGTCCGAGATGCTTGCTGCGCGATTATAAGCTGATTCTGCCCATGGTGGGATAACAAAACGAACCCGGATTTAGTTCACGCTTTCACATGCGCCCTTGCCACAAATTGGCAATCTGTTAAACTATATAGGCAAAAAGGACGGGCGATTGGGGAGAAAAAGTATGGGGAAATACCAGAAAGCGTTGTATGGTCTATTGCAAGGCGCGGCTCAGGATATGCACCCAACCTATGGGGGCGGCCTGCTCAGCCCATCTGAATATGACACGGCATGGCTTTTGCGCTTGCGAGATAAAAACGACCCGCAACAATTGAGGTATCCCCAAGCTCTGGAATGGTTGTTGAACAATCAACATGCAGATGGAAGCTGGAGCCAGCCTTATCCTCACAATATCATCCCAACGCTCTCGGTTGTTTGCGCTTTTCTTTCTCTGCCAGATAAACAAAAAAGGCAAGTCTCTTGCGCGTTGGGGCAGGGGTTGGATTTTCTTTCTGAAACACTTTCAACATGGCGGGCCGCAAACCACGAAAGCGCCGGGCTGGAGCTTTTGCTGCCGGGCTATCTGGCCGAGCTGGCAAAACACGGCTTCTTTTACGAAGCGCAAGATCAAAGCGTTATCGTCGCCCAGAAACGCCAGAAATTGATGCGGTCTGCTCGCCCGGAATATTTGCTTCGCGGCATGCCCCTGGTTCATTCCATTGAGGCCTTGACCGGGGTTGTTGACCATGATCTTCTCAAATCTCTGCGCCGCCCGGAGGGCAATGTTGGAAATTCTGTGTCTGCCACTGTGAGTTGGATTCTTGCGACTGGAGAAGATGAGCGGGCCAATGCATGGCTCAACCATGTCACCTCTCAATTTGGCGGTCTTGCCCCAGTTGCCTATCCCATAGATATTCTTGAGCTTGCGTGGGTTTTGCTCATGCTTCATCCCATCTCCAGCCAAATAGACAGAGCCTTGTTGGAGCCTTTGCTGCCTCGCCTGGAACACGCCCTTGCGCCCGAAGGCGCCGCGTGGTGCCTGAACTCTGCCATCGCCCCAGATGGCGACGATACCAGCGCAGCTTTGACCGTGCTGGGTTTATACGATCATCCCAGAGAGCCAAAGCAATTGTTGAAATTTGAAAACGAAGAAGCAATGACCTCCTGGATTGATGAGCGAACTTCTTCTGTGAGCACCAACGCGCATGCGATGGAAGCTGCGCTCATGAATAGCGGCTATGAATATTCGGCCAGAATTGTGGATAAAACTTCTCGCTATTTATTAAAGCATCGCGCCGATGATGGCGGCTATTACGACAAATGGCATTTGAGCAGAATATATCCGGCTCACTGCGCGATTATGGCGTTTAGCAGACATTCAGACTGCGCCATTCGCGCCGAACAGGTGCCAGCCGCCCAATGGTTGATGAATAAACAACATGCGGATGGAAGCTGGGGCGATTGGATCCCATCTGCCGAAGAAACTGCCTTGGCCGTCTTGGCGCTTTGCCACGCGCGAGAATTTCTGGATGTGATTGAACCCATCCAGCGCGGTAAACGGTGGCTGGATGAACACTATTCAGACCCGCGCCCGCAACAAAATATTGGCAAACAACTTTTTCTTCCTCACCGCATCGTAGAAGCAGAAGTTCTTAGCGCATTACTTATACAACTATGAACGAATCAATATTGAGCAGTTGGTTGAAAATTGAGCGACAAGGCTCGGCCAAACCCGTGCCAGTTCCCTCTATTGAGGACTGGATGTCGGCGTCCAGGCAGGATTTGGCGCGGGTTGTTGACGGCGCGCAAATAACGGTGTTGGTGCCGTCTGATGGCAGCCGACGCCATTTTTTGCTCCGTCAATTGAAGCAAAAAAATAATTCCAGCGAGGCGCGAGATTACCTTTCGGCCATGGGGGCGCAACTGGTGGGGTTGTTTAGATTGCTTTTTTCGTGCGGCGTTAAAAACATTCTGTGCCCAATACTTCAATCGCCCAATTTTGAGCGTGGTATGGACTACATCAGAACCGCCGCCCAGTCTACCTCTGCTGTTTTGGCCGGCGAGGCCTTCACCCGGTTTTACCGAGACTGGAACGCCGAAGCGCATTTGTATGGCGGCTGGGATGTTCTGCATGGCGGGGAAGCCGTGCGCGAAACGTTGCAGGCGCTCAATCAGAAATTTGAGGCGTTTCCCAATCCGGGATCTCAGCGAAAGATTTTGTATGGCTTTTGCCCCGGCACGTTTGTGGATGAGATGTGCGCCCGCGTTGCGCTTTATGCCACAAAAAACAAAACGTATCCATCTGCCGAACAACTGCGCCAAGCTTGTTTTCCGTTTGGCCCAGATAAATTAGACCTGGTGATAAATACCGATCTGATGAGAGCGGGCTATATTGTGCCGCCAGTTTTGGACAAAGGCACGCACTATTACCATCTTGGCTACATCCCCTATGATTTGAGCGAGCAAAATTTGCGCCAGATTCTTTACGATTACTTGTTTGTCCGGCATCCAGAGCCGCAAGAAGGCGCAAATTACAGCGAGAATGAGCTGGCTCGAATACAAGAAGCCATTGCCGAGAACAAAAACCGCGTAGTTGGTTTAGGCCAGCGCGTTGGCGCGGGGATGTGGCAAATTCAATAAAACATGGGCCCAACAGGATTCGAACCTGTAACCAACGCTTTATGAGAGCGCTGCTCTGACCGTTGAGCTATAGGCCCAGATGTTGTGTGTTGATGATACACCAACACGTTGGGTATTGAGCATTGGGTATAAGTTTTCATGATCCTTACCTGAATAACCAATACCCAATAATCGCCATCAGTCACCCAGATACAATTCCTATTATTAATGGCAGAATCAGGTGAGCCGCTTACAGAGCGCGAATTGGAAGTGGTGCGCCTCGCGGCGGGCGGGGCGGCCAACAAAGACATCGCGGCGGCTTTATTTTTAAGCCCAAACACGGTCAAAGTGCATTTGCGGAACATCTTCACCAAGTTGGAGGTGCAATCGCGCAATGAGCTAACCGTGCTGGCTTTGCGCAACGGCTGGGTGGTGGTAGATGGCGCCTCCATCCGCGAGATGGCGCAAGAGCCGCAAGCCGCCGAAGCGCCGCAAATTCCATCGCCCCAAACACCGCGCGTTGTGCCGCGCGTTGCGCCAAACCCGCACCCGTTGCCCGCGCTGCCCGCCTGGCGCAAATGGGTGTTGATGGCGTTTGTGGCGGTCTTTCTGGCCGGTTTTGTGGCGACGTTGCCGACTGGCCGCGCCATCACCAGCGCCAACACAGATCTGCCAGATCAGCCCGCCGCGCTGAGCGCAACGAATGAGCTTTTGCCGCCCGGCCAGACCACGCGCTGGTTTTTGCGCGCCCCGCTAGATTCTCCTCGCGCCCGCGCCGCCAGCGCTGCCATTGGCGACGACGTGTATTTGATTGGCGGCGAGGTAAATCAATTGCCCACCGGCGATGTGCGCATTTTTAGCCGCGCGGCCAATGTGTGGCGGGCTGGGGTCGCATCCAAACCCACGCCCGTCTCCGGGGCGGTTGCGGTTGCCATCGGCCAAAAAGTTTTTGTGATGGGCGGTGCGGATGCCAGCGGCGCCCAATCTACCGCGGTTGAAATGCTAGACACAACCACCGGCGCGTGGTCTGCGCTTGCGCCCATGCCGGGCGCGCGGGTGGGTTTTGCGGCGGCGGCTCTGGATTCCATCATCTATATTTTTGGCGGGCGCGGCTCTGAGCCAAACCCCGCCACGTTGGCCTTTAACCCGGCCACAAATACGTGGCAAACTCGCGCGCCCGAACCCGCGCCCCGCGCGCTTGCGCAGGCCGCCGCGTTGGGAGATCGCGTTTTTGTGGTGGGCGGTTACGCCAACGGCCAGGAGCTATCTACCTGCGAAGCCTACACGCCCGCAAAAAATACGTGGGAAAGCTGCAAACCCATGTCCATCCCCCGCGCGTCTTTTGGTCTGGCGCAAATTGGCGGCTCGCTTTACGCGGTGGGCGGCGGTGTGAGCGGTTTTGTGGGTTTTAGCGAGCGCTACGACCCCGCGCAGAATGTTTGGACACCATTTGAAACGCCCTTCACGGGCGATTGGCGCAATATTGCGGTTGTTTCATTCCCCACCGAGTTTTACGTGATTGGCGGTTACTCCAACAATCGCCGGTTGCCATTTAACTATGCCTACGAAGCGTTGAACAACAAAATGTATTTGCCCTCGCTCTCTGCGCCCCGCCTTACGCCCGCGCCTTGACGGGTGACGGGCGGCAACAAGACTTAACATTCAGCACTTTTATGAAAATTATTTTTGATACCGACCCCGGCGTGGATGACGCGATGGCATTGCTTTTTGCCTTGCGCTGCCCAGAACTTGACGTGATTGGCGTGACGACCGTGTTTGGCAACTCCAACGTTGAAGTCACCACCCGCAACGCACTTAATTTGCTGGATGTGGCGCATCGCCGCGATATCCCCGTGGCAAAGGGCGCCGGCAAACCGCTCATTCAGCCACCGCATCCCACCGGTGAATGGGTGCATGGCGATGACGCGATGGGCAGCATCGGCTGGACAGCCATTAACAATCCAATGATGAAACCGGTGGACATGAGCGCCGCGCAATTCATCGTTCAGCAGGTGATGGATCATGCGGGCGAGCCAGGCGCGCCGCTCACCCTTGTGCCCATCGGGCCGCTCACAAACATCGCGCTGGCGTTAAAAATTGAGCCGCGCATTGCCGACCACGCCCGCGTGGTGATGATGGGTGGCGCGGTGCGCGAGGGTGGAAATGTCTCGCCGCTGGCCGAGGCCAATATTTGGAACGACCCGCACGCCGCCAGCATTGTGCTGAGCGCCAACTGGGAAGTGACGATGGCCGGGCTGGATGTGACCCATGCCGTGCGCATGAACAACGATTATTTTGCCGCGCTCAACGCATCGGGCGACCCGCTGGCCGAGTTTGTGGTGCGGGTGGTTCGGTTTTATCAGGGTTTTCATGAGATGCGTTACGGCTTTAAAGATGGCACAGTCTTTACCCACGACCCAACAGCCATCATGTATTTAATTGCCCCGGAGCTATTCAAGATTGAGCGATATAGCCTGTGTGTTCCGGTGGATGGCCCCGCGGTTGGCGCGACCATCGCCGACCGCTCTGGCGGCCGCTTTTACACCACGCCAAAGGTGAATTGTTTGATGGGCGTGGACGAGCCGCGCTTTTTGCAAATTTATCGGGAGAGGATGACGCGAGAAGAAAAGCTCTGATAGACGGGAGACGGAAGACGGATACTTGGCAGGTCAAAATACCGTCCTCCGTCCTCCGTCTTCGGTCTACTTTGTCACCTTCACCGCAATATCTGGCGTGAAGCCCGGAATGTCTATACTGGCCGCGCCGCCGCGAACGGAGACGGGGGCCGCGCCAATCTCCGCGCTGGTCTCGGTGTTAAACCAATGCGCGGTGTACTCCCCATCGGCCAAACCGGAAATTTGCAAAACCGCGCCTTGAATGCCGGGTAAATCAAAACGCCAGGCATCGTTGGCTTGCCCGTTTTGTTTGGCCTGCGCATAGGCTTGAAGCGCCAGCGCGCCAT
The DNA here is from genome assembly GCA_035433205.1 of Thermoflexales bacterium. Lineage (GTDB taxonomy): Bacteria > Chloroflexota > Anaerolineae > J036 > Brachytrichaceae > DAORUN01. The sequence goes on from DAORUN010000013.1 coordinate 13,539, forward strand.
CATACCGAGTGTTGCGCACCCATGCCAAAAGCCGGTCTTTTGATGAGAGCGTGAGCGCGGCAAGGGTCGCATCTTTGGCGGTGGCTTTCGCGGTTCCCGGCGTCATCGCTGCCAAATTTTCACCTTTCATAAACGTCACAAAACCGGCGTAGGCTTTCCATTGGTCTTTGGGCTGAAAATAGTTGTCCCACCACCAATACATGGCTGTGCCAGCGTAACCCAAAAACGGCGCGGCCCAAATGCCGTTTCGCAAATGAATATCATGCGGATGACGGCCCAGCGCGTCGCTGGCTTCGGTCTCCAGCCCGTGCTCCGTGACCAGCGCGGGCTTGTTTGGCGCAATCGCGGCAATGCTCTTGAGCGCGTCGGCGAACACCGATGATGGGTCGAGCGCGGAGTAATCGTGCGCTTGCGCAAAAGAAATTTCTGGCATGGCCCAAATTTGGGTGGTGCTAAACCGGTGGGCGTAGCTGGTGGTGATGAGATGCGCGTTGGGGTCAAACTGCTTTATTTGCGCGGTCATCTCGGCCAGCCATGGGCGCAATTGCTCATCGGTGATGGGCGTCAGGTCAACCTCGTTCCACCACTCCCACGCCAGCAAGTTTGTGGCGTAACCCCACCGCGCGGCCATGTAACGCACCCGCCGCACAAAAAGCGCTTTGGCCTGCGCGTTGGACACAAACTCTTGCGGCGCGTTTAACATGCCGCCGTTTGCGGCGTTATATGGGTTGTTTTGCCATTCTGGGTTGCTGGTTGTGCTGAACTGCCCGTGCGGGATCAACACCAAAATAATTTTGATGCCCCGCGCCTGAGCGAGCTGAAAAACTTTGTCCAGCATAAACGCGCGGTTCAAGCGTTTGGCGTAATTGCCCAAACCGGTGTCTTTCCATTCAAGATCAAACAAATCACTGGTCATCCAAACGCGGGCCACGTTGCCGCCGCGCCGGTAAAGACCGTCAAACCAGCGCTCATAATCCTCAATGGCCTTGATGCCGGAGTTGGTTGACCACGCCATGTTTGGCCCGGCGGGCAAAAACAAATCGCCGTTATCAAACGCAAAATAGCGTGGGTTCGCTTTGTTCACCCGCACAAACCCCTGCGCGGCGGCTTGCGTCACGCTAAATTTGGCGGGCTGGCTTTTGATGGCCGGCGCGGCCAGCTCGGCCTGGGCCGTCCACTCGCCCGCCTCGGTGGGGGTGAACCTTGCCCGCCAGCCGGGTGCGCCTTGCGCCACAACATCCGGCGTGAAGTCTTGATACCAAAACGCGGGCACGAGCGCGGTCTTTCCGCTGGGCGAGGTGAATCGCACGCGTAAATCAGCCTGCGCCGGGTCAAACGGGTTTGCCGCGCTCACGTTGGAGTCAATTGCCATCTCCAACATTTTGAAATTTTCCACCTGCCCGGCGAAGAGTTTTAAGGCGATGGCTGGCTGGGGCGTTGAGATTGGAGGTTGAGGACTAGGGGCTGGGGGTTGGGGGCTGGGCGTTGGATTTCCCCTTCCCATCGGGAGAGATGTTGGCGTGGGCGCAAGTGTCCCCCCTCCCGCTGGGAGGGGTTGGGGGTGGGCCGTTGGGCTTGGCGCAGGCGCATACATCGTGAGCACGGGCGCGGGCGCATTGGTGGGCGTTGGCGTGCCCGCGCAGGCGCTTAGAACAAAAGCAGAAAAGATTGTAAGAACAAAAAAGGCACTTAATCCGTCATTCCCACGAAAGCGGGAATCCATATCACCCCAAACGAATCGTTGCTCTAAAAACCCAAAGAATTTCTTATAGATTTCTGCTTTCGCGGGAATGACGATCAGAGGCTTTTTTTTCATTTCTTCGCCGTCTTTTTGGTTTTGGCCTTGCTTTTCACCGCCACGCTTTTCTTCTTTTCGGTTTTCTTTTTATCGGCGGCTTCGGCTTTTTTGTCGGCCTCGGCGGTTGTGTTGGGTGGGGGAGCGCCCATGACGTCATCGTCCATCCCGCCCATCCCGCCCATTGGGTCGGGGCCAAACGCGTCGCCCATATCTTTCTCAACCGATTCAATGCTCTCGCCTTTTTCCAGGCGGCCCACCATTTCGTCAAACTCGGCGGGCATGTCCTCGCCGCTTTCCGCCGCCATCTTGCGCATAAAGCGGCCCATCGCGCGGGGGTCGTTCTCGTCCAGCCCGCTCATCTCGCGCACAAGCGCATCATCGTTCGCGGCCCCATCACCCGCAGAGGCAGACCCGCCCCCGCGAATGACGCGCACCCTGGACACCAGCCGCGCAAGGTTGCGCCCGCCGCAATGCGGGCACTCGGCGGCGGCGTCATTCACCGCGCCAAATGTGCGCCAAAATATGCTCACCTTGCGTTTGCAAGATGGGCAGCGATATTCGTAAATTGGCATAAAAACATTTTATTTCTTTTTCATCCCAGAGATGCGAAGACGCAAAGGTTTTCTTATTTCAGACTTCGCTCTTCGGTGGGGTAGAATCTCTTTCGCTCATTATGCAATCAACCGAAAGCGGTAATTTAATTACGCAACAAATAGATATGGCAGACGACGAAGAAATTTATAGCGTGCCGGATCATCCTTTGCTGGTGATCATCTCCGGGCCATCTGGCGTGGGCAAAGACACCATGCTGGAGTGCATCCGCGATTTTGGCAGCGATTTTGCATTTGTGGTCACCATGACCACACGTCCAAAACGCGCCACCGAGGCCGATGGCGTGGATTATTTCTTTGTTTCACACAGCACCTTTCAGCAAATGATCGCCGATGACGAATTGCTGGAATACAGCCTTGTGTATGGCGATTACAAAGGCATTCCCAAGAATCAAGTGCGCAAGGCGTTTGACAGCGGCAAGGATGTGATGATGCGCATTGACGTGCAGGGCGCGGAGAAGATCCGCAAGATCGCGCCAAACGTCATCACCATTTTTTTGATGCCAGAGAGCGAAGCCGAATTGGTGCGCCGCCTGACCGAGCGCAAGAGCGAGACGCCGGATAACCTGCGCCGCCGCATCAACACCGCCCGCGAGGAAATGAAGCGTCGTTTTGAGTTTGATTACATTGTGGTCAACCGCCGCGATGAGACCACCGAGGCAATGGATGAAATTCTCGCCGTCATCAAGGCCGAGCATTGCCGCGTGGGTCGCCAGCCCATTACACTTTAAAATGACTCCCCAATTTCCGGGACTTCCCAGCGCGCCTCAGCAGCAACCTGTGCGTTTTCGCATTCCGCTCAGCAAGCCGCGCCTGACCTATGTTTTTCTGGCGATCATCATCGCCGTGTTTTTGGCCGAGGAGTTTACGGGTGGGTCAACCTCTTCGCGCAACCTCATTCGCTGGGGGGCAAACTATGCGCCGCTGGTGGACGCGGGCCAATACTGGCGGCTGTTCACCGCGAACTTTTTGCATATTGGCTTCATGCACATCGCCGTGAACGCCTACTCGCTTTACATTCTTGGCCGCGAGGTGGAGGCTTTGTTTGGCTGGCGGCGTTTTCTTGTTTTGTATTTGCTCACCGGCTTAAGCGGCGCGGTGTTTAGCTATGTTTTTACGCATGGCCTTTCGGCGGGCGCATCCACCGCGCTGTTTGGGTTGTTTGGCGCATTGGGCGCGTATTACTTTCGCAATCGCCAAATGCTGGGCGAGACCGGCCAGCGCATGCTTGGCAACCTCGCCATTACGCTTTTTATCAACATTGCGATTGGTCTTTCGCCGGGCAGCGGCATAGACAACTTTGGGCATTTGGGCGGGTTTGTTGGCGGTCTTGCTTTGGGATGGTTCTTCTGCCCGCGCTACGCCCAACGCGATACGAGCGGCGGGATGTATTTGCCCGGCATCACCACCCTTGAGCTTGTGGATACAAATTCACTTGGGAAACAAACTTTGGTGATTGCCGTGTTTGTGCTCGCTTTAATTGCGCTGATTTTGTTTGCGCCAACCACAATTTAAAAGGCAACATGAAAGCCTGCGTCCTCGGCGCCACTGGGTTTATCGGCGGGCAAATTGCGCTGGCTGCGCTGGCAGAGGGATGGCAAGTCCGCGCGGCGCGGCGCAACCCATCCAACTTTGGGGCCATTGCCAGCGCCCCTGTGCAATGGGTGATGGCCGACTTGCGCGATGAGGACTCGCTGACCGAGGCGATGCGCGGCTGCGAAATTGTCTTTCATGCCGCCGCGGGCTACCCGGAAAACTTCAGGCGCATCCCGCGCGAGGTTGCCCAGGCCACCCAGGAAATGCAGAACGCGCTAAACGCCGCCCGCCGCGCCCGCATCAACCGCTTTGTGTATACCAGCAGCCTCACCACTTTGGAACCGCGCAAACTTTTGGCAGATGAAGCCCTGACCGCGCGCCCGCTGGATGAAACCAGCCATTACACGCCGGGCGCGGCCAAAAGCGCGTATTACGAGGCGAAATGGGCGATGGAAACGCTCGCGCTGGCGCAAAAAGACTTGGACGTGGTGGTCACCGTGCCCACCGCCGTGATGGGGCCGGGTGATGTCAAACCCACCACCAGCCAGGTCATCCGCGATTGCGCCCGCGGGCTTTACCCCGTTTATTTTGACGCGGCGCTGAACCCGGTGGATGGCCGCGATGTGGCGCGGGCGCACATCCTAGCGGCGCAAAAGGGCAGGGCGGGGGAGCGTTATATTTTGGGCGGGCAAAACATGACCATGCTGGAGATGCTGACCGAGATTTGCCGTGTGGCGCAACGCCCGCCGCCAAAAATCAAACTTTCGCGCGGGCTGGTCTCGCGCCTCATGCGGGTGATGGACGCCGTGCCGTTCATCACGCTCACCGACCACATCCGCATGTTTGAATTTTGGTCTCCCCTTTCCGATGCCAAAGCGCGCCGTGAGCTGGGCCACACTTCTCGGCCATTTGCGGAAACGGTGAAAGACTATCTCGATTACGAATTACGAATTAAGAATTAAGAGTTTCGTGTCATGCCTTTCGGCTCTTGTCAATTGGTAATTCGTAATTTGTAATTCTTAATTGCCCGGCAGCCACACCCGCATGATTGTGCCTTTGCCCGGCTCGCTCTCGACCAGCATGTGCCCGCCGTGCGCTTCTACAATTTGTTTGGAGATGGTGAGGCCAAGGCCAACCCCGCCGCCATCCCGCGAAATGCTGGCCGATTGGAAGAAGCGGTCAAAAATGCGCGGCAAATCCTCCGCAGAAATACCCGTGCCGGTGTCGGCCACGGCCACCTCAACCCCCGCGACGCCCATGCTTTGAGCCGCCGCGCTGCTGATTTGCACAGAACCGCCGAAGCGGGTGAACTTGAACGCGTTGTCTATGAGGTTGGAAAAAACCTGAGCCAGCCGGTCGCCATCTCCCAAAACAAACAAACCTTTTTGCGGTTGGCACACCAGCGAGATGCCCGCGTTTTTGGCGCGCAAGTCAAACCGCGCCGCGCAAGCCCGCAAAACATCCGAGACGTTCACGTGATCGTGCGCCAGGTGCGCCTGGCCAGACTCAAGGCGCGAGCCTTCCAGCAACCCGCCCACCATTTGGCGCAGGCGGTTGGCTTCGTCGTAAATCACGCCGCCGGCTTTTTGCACGGCTTCTGGCCCGGCGATCATCCCATCGCTCAACGCTTGCGCAAACCCTTGAATAGACGTGAGCGGCGTTTTGAGTTCGTGGGTCACGTTCGCCAAAAAGTCGCGCTCGCGGCGTTGCGAGGCTTGCACTTGGCCCGCCATCTCGTTAAAGTCATTTGCCAGTTGTTGAAACTCGCGCGGGCTGCTGAGCGAAACCCGTTCATCGTAATGTCCCTGGGCGATGGCATTTGCGGCCTGCGCCACTTTTTGAATGGGGCGCGAGAGCGACCGCGCCACCAGCGCCGCAATGACCGCGGCGACCACCAGCGCGATAAACCCCGCCAGAGCCAGGCGGCCCAGCGCGGCTTCTTCCACCACATCCAGCACTGGGTTGGTGTTGATGGGTCTGGCGACGGCGACAAGTTCGCCGCCGCTTTGATTTGCGCGAACGCTGACCGCGATAAATTCCCAGCGCGTATTGCTGGTGTCTGTGAAATTGCCAATGACGACGCCTTCGCGGTTTAGCAGCGCGGGCAGGTCTGCCGGGGCATTCAACGTTTTGCTCAGGTTAAGGCGACGGTCGGCAGGCGCGGTTTGCGGGCTTTCCGCCGAATCTCCCAGAATGTTGCCCGCGCTATCCAGCAAAAAAATCCGGCGCGGAAGCTGCACCAGGCTTGTGGCGTGGTCAAATGCAATTTGCGCCGAGCTGACTGGCATGTCCTGGCGCATGCTGCGCGTCACGCGCACAAGGTCTGGCGCAAGGTTTGTGGCGTTTCGCAAGGCTTGCAGTTGCGCCAAAAGCACAAACAGCGCAATTGCCATCACCAAAAGCGTGACGATGATGACAGCTCCGTGCGAGAGAAACAGACGTGTGCGCAGGGTCATGTTTTTTTACTTCACCCTTCACGCTTCTATCAGCTTATAACCCACGCCAAACACGGTTTCAATTTCCACGTTGCTGGCGGCGATGCGCTTGCGAAGCTGCGCCACGTGCACGTCTACCGTGCGGGTCTCGCCCGCAAAATCAAATCCCCAAACCACCTCCAGCAATTTCTCGCGGCTAAACACCACGCCCTGATTTTGCATAAGGGTTTCCAGCAAATCAAATTCCTTGGCTCTCAGTTTGATGGGTGTTCCGTTGGCAAAAACCTCGTGATGGATGGGGTCCAAAGTGAGTGCGCCAACCCGCAAAACAGCGTTTGCTTTTGGATCATTTGGGGCGCGCCTGCGCAAAATGGCCTTTATCCGCGCCATCAGCTCGCGCGGGTTAAAGGGCTTGGTCAGGTAATCATCCGCGCCCAGCTCCAGCCCCACGATCTTGTCCAAGTCGTCATCTCGCGCAGTGAGCATGATGATGGGCACATCGCTTTTTGTGCGGATGCGTTTGCACACCTCCCAGCCATCAATATCCGGCAGCATCAAATCCAAAATGATGGCATCCGGGCCGGTTTGGACCTGCGCCAGCCCGCTCGCGCCGTCATACGCGCGGCGCACTTCGTAGCCCGCCTGTTTGGCGTATAGCTCAATCAGATCAACGATATTCTTTTCGTCATCTATGATGAGAAGGCTGCCGGACATGATGATGACTGAGCGCCCGGAGCGCTTTTCCAGCGCTCCGGGCGCTTTGATGATTTAATTTGTCGCAAGCGCGGCATCAATGGCCTGCTGAAATGCAGAGAAGGGCTGCGCCCCAACCAAAAGCTGCCCGTTGATGACAAACGTGGGCGTGCCGCGCACGCCAATCTTCGCGCCTTCCTGCGTGTCAGAAGTCACGCGGGCTTGCGCCGCGCCATCCTTTAAGCAAGATTGAAACTTGTCCGTATCCAGCCCCAAACTCTTGGCATAGGTTGTGAGCGATTCAGCTTTCACATCCAATTGCCCGGCGCCCAGTTTGTTGAACAACGTGTCGTGGTATTCCCAAAACTTGCCCTGATCTGCCGCGCATTCCGAAGCGATGGCCGCCGGGGTTGCCATGGGATGAATGCTGGCGATGGGCATTTGCTTGTAAGCCAGCTTTACCTTGCCTGTCTTCACATACTGATCAATAATTTTTTGATACGTTTGCTGGTGAAACGAAAGGCAATACGGGCATTGAAAATCGCTGTATTCAATGATGGTGACTTTGGCGTTGGCGTTGCCCATTGTATTTGGCGTGCGCAGGGCGATATTTTGAACCACAACGGGCGTGGCCTGCGCTTGCGGCGCGGCGGGGCCAATTGAATCTTGGGCGTTGGCCAGCTCGCTGGCGATGGCATCTGCCGCGCCCGCTTTTGCCGCCGCGCGAATGTCATCTAGCGAATAGCTTTGGGCGGCAGGCGCCCGCAAAAAATTGCCAAAGACCAGCAGCCCAGTTGCCAGTGCCGCGCCGACCAAAATGCCAAATGCAAACCAGCCAACCGGCGCTCTGGATGGAGCCGGAGATGGCACGTAGTTAGGATTTTCCATTCACTTCCTCTTTTGTAATTCTTGTAATGCGCAAGGTGTAACTTGTAATTGTCTTACGCAGCATATTACACCTTGTAGAGCGCGCACTACGACTTACACCTCATTTCTCATTTCTTATTTATCCCTTCTTCTGTCCTCGCTGCGCCCGCCGTTTGAGAGAACGACATGCCAATGCGGGTGAGGCCGAACAACCCCAGCAAAATGAGCGCCAATTGCTGCCAGAGCGACCACACAAACGCAAACGCCGTGGCCAGCGAAATATCCATCCCAAAGGGCAGCGCCAGACTTTGCTGGGCAAAAAATTGCACCACGCCCAGCCCGCCCGGCGCAGAAGGCAGCGCCCCGCCCAGGTTAGATGCGATCACCGCCGAGACTGACATGAGAAATGAGGCCGGGTAAAACGCCAGCATGGTGAAGAAAGCCACGCCAAACATGCCCACCCAAATGAGCGCGGTGAGCGCCAAACTGGTGAGCAAAAGGCGCGGGTTGCGCACAAGGCTAAACCCTTCGCACAAATCGCGGAAGCGCCGCAACCACGATTCTGGGTGGATGCGCGGAATGCGCGAGAGAATTTTTGCCAGCACGGTCTCCGCGCGGTCTGCCTGATACACCATGATCGCCAGGACAGCCATCACCAAAACGGCCACCGCGCCGCCCACCAGCGCCGCGCTGGAAAACGCCTGAGGCAGCGGGATGACTTGCGTGAACACGGCAAAAATCAACACCAGCGAGGCCAGATCCAGCACGCGCTCAACAATGATGGTGGAGAACGCGCGGGTCATGCTTACTGTGCTGCGTTCGCCCATCACGTAAGCGCGGCCCACCTCGCCCACGCGGAAGGGCAGCACCATGTTGAGCAAGTAGCCAATGTTCATGGCGTGAAAGGTTGTCCAAAAAGGCGTATCGCCCATTAGTTTTGACCAGCGGATGGCCCTCAAGCCGAGCGATGCCAAAAAAATGATGAACGAGGGGATGAGCCAGACAATGTTTGCGCGAGACAAGGCGGCAAAGAACGCATCAAACTGAATGTCGCGCAAAGCCAGAAAGAGCGCAACGCCGCTGATGAGCAGGCTGAGCCAGAGTTTCCAATTTTTTAACACAATTGCACTTTACCCCATTCGCAGCCCGCTGTTTACAACGTTCAAAACCCAGAAACGCGCGGTCAGCCCTGCCTCGCGGAAAGCGCGTTGCATCGCCTGTCCAATGTCCTCGTGGGCGCCATCGGCAAAAGCGATGAGGCCCGGCCCCGCGCCGCTGAGCGCCACCGCAGCCGCGCCCGCGTCCAGCGCAGCGCGTTTGGCGTCTTCTGCGCCGGGGATGAGCGGGAGGCGATATGTTTCATGCACGCGGTCTTCCATCACCTTGGCCAGCAAAGACAAATTGCCCGCGCGCATGGCCTCGGCCACCAGCAAGGCGTGCCCAATGTTGAACACCGCATCGGCTCGCGAGTAGGTGGTGGGCAACGCCGCCCGCGCCTGCGAGGTGAGAAAGTTGAAATCGGGCACACACACGCACACCTTGATGTTTGGCAGGGCAATGCGCCGCGTGACAAATTTTGTGTTGTGCGAGGCCACCAGAACCAGCCCGCCCAGCATGGCCGGGGCCACGTTATCGCCGTGTCCTTCGATGGCGCACGCCCGCGCCAGAGTGCTCTCTCCGTCTGCGCTTGCGCCCGGCGCGTCCCCATCTGCATGAGGGCGGACCGCGTTGGCAAAAATTAACCCGGCCAAAACGGCGGTGCTGCTGCTGCCCAAACCGCTGCCAGTGGGCACCGCGTTGCGGCACACAATTTTGTAGCCGCGCCGCGCGTCAATCGCTTCTTTTCCGCCCTTGCGGGCTTCGTCAATCATGGTGGCGGCCACCATGTGGCTGGCATCGGTGGGCAGGCGTTGCGCCCCCTCGCCAAAATTTTCTACCTGCATGGGCTGGTCTGGCGCGGTGGAATGCAGTTCAAATGTGTTCCACAAATCCAGCGCAATGCCCATGCAATCAAACCCCGGCCCCAAATTTGCGCTGGTGGCGGGGATGGAAACAGTGAGGAGTGTTGGCATGGTGATGGTTGATGGTGATAGTTAGTGATTGTGACGAGAAATGACTATCAACTATCACGACCATCTATAACATTTAGCAGTTTGTCTATCTCTGGCTCAATTGTGATTGGCGTGGCCGCGCCTTTGATGGCCGTGTCCGGGTCTTTTAGGCCGTGCCCGGTGAGCACGGTGACCACCGTTTTGCCCGCCATGTTCAGCCAGCCTTCGCGCACACCTTTGGCCAGCCCAGCCAGCCCAGCGGCAGATGACGGCTCACAAAAAATGCCTTCTGTGCGCGAGACGAGGCGGTAATTGGCGAGAATTTCCTCGTCGCTCACCGCGGTGATCTCGCCATCGCTTTCATCCAGCGCGGCGGTGGCCTCGTGCCAGCGGGCTGGGTTGCCAATGCGGATGGCGGTGGCGATGGTCTCTGGCTTTTCCACCACGTGCCCCAGCACAATGGGCGCAGAACCGGCGGCCTGCGCCCCCAGCAATTGCGGGCGGCTCTTCACAAGGCCATCGTTAAAATATTCGCCAAAACCCAGCCAGTAGCTGGTGATGTTGCCCGCGTTGCCCACTGGCAAACACAGCCAGTCTGGCGCTTTGCCCAGCACATCACAAATTTCAAACGCGGCCGTTTTTTGGCCTTGCAGCCGCGCCGGGTTGATGGAGTTGACCAGCGCAATGGGCGCTCGCTCGCTGGCCTCGCGCACCATGCGCAAGCCGTCGTCAAACGAGCCGTTGATGGCGATGACTTGCGCGCCGTATGCCAGCGCGCCCGCCAGCTTGCCCGCCGCAATTTTGCCATCGGGCACAAGCACCACGCATTTGAGGCCCGCCCGCGCCGCGTAGGCCGCCGCGCTGGCGGCGGTGTTGCCGGTGCTGGCGCAAATCACAACTTTTGCGCCATCGGCCACCGCCTGGGTCATGGCGGTGGTCATGCCGCGATCTTTGAACGACCCGGTGGGGTTCATCGCCTCGTATTTGATGAACAGCTCAAACTCGCCGCGCCCTTGCGCCAGCTCGCGAGCCAGCCGCGGCGCGGGGATGAGCGGTGTGTTGCCTTCCAGCAACGTAACTGGCGCGACATCGCGCGAGATATGCACGCGTTCGGCATAGCTCTGAATAACGCCTTTCCAGGCAGAAGAATTTTTTAACATGCGGGGAAGAATTTTATCGCAGCAAGAGATGTGCGCAATTGTGCAATTACACCTTGCGCGTTACTTGAGTATCAGCGCAATGCGGCAGATTTTGCGTTCCTGCTGGTTCACATCCACAATCACCAGCCGGAACTGGCGCACGCCGGGGCTGAACATGGATGGGTCAATTGAGCCAAGCTGGCCGTTTTTAATGCCAACGGTGGAACGCGCCAGAAACCCCCAGTTGCCTGCATCGTTTTGCGCCTCAATTTTGGCCGATTCTCCGCTCAGCACGCCCGCGTTCACGATGACGGGGCGCTGGCTGGTGATGGTCTCGCCGTGCGCCGGGCTGAGAATCCCGGCCGAACCAGGATCGGCGCAATCGGGCTTGGGCAGATTGACCACTGGTGCAGATGTGGGCACGGGTGTGGCCGTTGGTGCTGGGCGGGTATTGGTGGGCAAGGCGACCAAAGTGGGCGCAGCTTGCGCGGTAACGCCTGCGGTGGGCGCAAGGGTGGGGGGCAGCGGCGTATTTGTGCTGGCCGGTTTTGTTGGCGGGATGGATGTGAGCGTGGGCGCGATTGTGGCCGCAGCCACCGGCACGGCGCTGGCTTGGGCGGGCGTAATCACCCCAGCGGTTGGGCTGGGCGCGGGCTGTTTGGTGGAGGTGGCTAGCGGCGCAAGTGTGTTTTGCGGCGCGGGCGATGGGATCGGCGTGGCATACACCACCGCTGGCGGCGTTGCGGGCGCAACCGGCGCGGCATCCGTCGCCGAGAACAGGGTTGCCATCACCCAGCCAGCCGCCAGCCCCAGCAAACTTAGGCTGACCCGCACCACCGCCGAGGTCATCTTTTGCGATGCCGAGACGCGCTCCATGCTATACGCCACATGCGACCGGCCAAACATGGCGCGAACAAGCGCAATGGCTGAAATAATAAAGGCTATGCCTGAAACAACAAGAATTGCCAGCGCAAGTAAGCGGCCAGTTTCGTTCATGGTTACCCGGCTGGTATTTTACATGCCGCGCAAGATTTTGGGCGATTGCCAAAAAGAGAAAAATGCGCGTCACCAGTTATTCGCATGAGAGCGAGACGCGTTGAGGCAATTTCTCATCGCGAGCAGTCTGCATTTGTCGTGTTTCTACGCGCAGGACACGCGCTTTGCGTTGTTTTTATCGCACCATCAATTAAGTGGTATAAACGCAGATTGATGATTGGGGGAAAATCGGTCAACACGTTAACCGACGCCGCATTTGGCGAATGGCTGCGCCGCAGAAGGCGCGAACGAGACTGGACCCAGAATGAATTGGCGTCCAGAACCGCGTGTTCGCCCATTACCATCCGCAAAATTGAAGGCGGCGATCTAAAACCATCTCGCCAGCTCGCAGAAATTTTTGCGCGTGTTTTGGAAATTCCCCAGGACCGGGTGGAAGCGTTTGTAAAATTTGCGCGTTCTGGCGCTGGCGATGATTTTCTAAAGCCAACCCCGCCCGCGCAGCCATCCGCCGCCCCCGCGCAAGATGCGCCCGCACCCCGCGCCAGCCTGCCCGCGCAGATGAACGAGCTAATTGGCCGAAAGCACGACATTGCCGCGCTGATGACCCTTTTGCGCCAGCCCGCCGTTCGGCTGGTTACGCTCACCGGCGCGCCGGGCACGGGCAAAACCCGGCTCAGCATTGCGATGGGCGAGGCTTTTTTGGATGAATTTGCAGATGGCGTGTTTTTTGTCCCACTGGCAAACATCGTAGAGCCAGAGCAAGTGGTGCCGGCCATTGCCCAAACACTGGGGCTGCGCGAGGTGAGCATGGGCGATGCCCGCCCCATGCGCCGCGAGTTGCACGTGTTTTTGCGCTCTCGTCATGCGTTGCTCATTCTGGATAATTTTGAGCAGGTAATTGAAGCCGCGCCGGAAATTTCGGAGATGTTGAGCGCCGCCCCGCGCGTGAAAGTCGTCGTTACCAGCCGCGAGGTGTTGCGCGTGTATGGCGAACGCGAGTTCCCCACCGCCCCGCTGCCCTTGCCAGACGTGGTCAACCTTCCGCCGCTTTTGCTGCGAGAAGTGCCCTCCATCCGCCTGTTTGTAGAGCGCGCCCAGGCCGTGAAGCTGGATTTTGCGCTTACCCCAGACAACGCGGCCAGCGTGGCCCAAATTTGCGCTTTTTTGGATGGCCTTCCGCTGGCGATTGAGATGGCCGCGGCGCAAATTCGCCGGATGCCGCCCGCGCGGTTGCTGGCGCAGCTCCAGAGCCGGGCCACCTCGCTCAGCGCGGGCCGCCGCGATCTATCGCCGCGCCAGCAAACCCTGCGCCGCGCCATTGAGTGGAGCTACGATTTGCTGAGCGCCGATGAACGCGCCGCGTTTGAGGCGCTCTCGGTTTTTGCGGGGGGCTTTTTGGCAGATGGCGCCTCGGCTGTTCTGGAATCCCCTCATGCCCAAACGCTTTTGGATTCGCTGGTAGACAAAAGCCTGCTCCAGCATGTCATTTTGGCGGATGGCAGCTCGCGGTTTGCGATGCTGGAAACCCTGCGCGATTTTGCCCGCGAGCGACTGGACGCCACCGGAACAGGCGATGCCATGCGCCGCAAACATGCCGAGTTTTTTGCCGCGTTTGCCCACGCGCATGTTGCCAAATTGCGCGGCGACCCAGATCAGCGTTTGTGGATTGACCGCTTTGAGCGTGAGCAGGAAAACTTTCGCGCGGCGCTGGGGTGGGCAGCGGCAAACCTGGCCGAACGCGGCTCGCTTTTGGCGCGGATGGCCGACAAGCTGTTTGTGTTTTGGGAGAACCGCAGTTATTTTAGCGAAGGGCTGCGCTGGCTGGAGCTGGCTTTGCAGGCCGAACAATTACCCACGATTTTGCGGGGGCGGCTGCTAAATTGGCTGGGCAAGACCCGCTCGCGGCTGGGCGACCTGCCCGGCGCGGAAGCCATCAGCCAAAATGCCCTGGCTTTGCAAAAACAACTGGGCGATGAGGCGGGGCAGGCGCGTTCGCTTCAACAATTGGGCATTTTAATGGGCATGGCCAGCCGGTTGGATGAGGCGCGGTCTTTTTTTGAGCAGGCGCTGGTGTTTGAGCGGCGTCACGCCGACCCCGCCACGCTGGGCGCCTTGCTCAATAATCTCGCCATCGTGACCTCGCGCCAGGGCGACCTTGACCGCGCCGAAGAGTTGAATTTGGAAGGGATTGAGATAAAACGCAAGACCGGCAATGATCTGGGGCTGGGGCATTCGCTGCATGGCCTGGCAACCGTGGCCCAGCGCAAGGGCCAGTTGGATCGCGCAGCCGAGTTATACCGCGAATCGCTTGCCATTCGCCACCGCGTGGGCGACCGGCGCGGCACGGCCAGCTCGCTGGAGGGTGTGGCGATGGTGCTGGCCGCGCTGGGCGAGGCGGAGCAGGCCGCCATTCTCATTGGCGGGGCCGAGGCGCTGCGCGAGGCGCTTAACACGCCCATCACGCCGGATGGGCTGGCTGAATATCAGGATATTTTGCGCGAATTGCAAAACCGGCTGGGCGCGTCAGCTTTTGCCGCCCGCCGCTTGGAAGGCCGCGATATGCCTTTGGGCGACGTGATCGTCAAAGCGCTTAACAATACAAATTAGGAATGACGCATGAGGCGCTGGCGGGTAGAGATGAGGGCGCGTTTGACCGCTGGAATGCGGACGAGAAGCAACGCGGCCAAAATGGCAGCGTAAATAGTCGGTTCGCGCAGGTCGCCTTTCACCAGCCATATCCAATGAATTACTGCCAGGACGCAAGCGGCATACACCGTGTTGTGCAGAGTCTTCCAACGTTTGCCCAGCCGCCTTTGCCAGCCTTTTGTGGATGTGATTGCCAGCGGGATGAGAATGAGCAAAACCACAAGGCCCACCAGCGCGTAGGGTTTTTCGGTGATGGCATCGCGGATGGCGGCGAGGTCAATCGCCCGGTCAATGTAGCCGTTGTCAAAGGTGAACAGCGCGAAGTGAATCACGCCATACGCAAACGCATACAGCCCAATCCACTTGCGCAGCGTGATGGCGGGCCGCCAGCCAAAAATTGCGTTGGCGGGCGAGCAGGCCATTGAAATGAGCAGCAACGTGATGGCCGTGTTGCCGGTGCGAAAGGTCGCATCTTGCAGCGGGTTGGCATTCAGTTTGCCGCTCACAAGACCCATCAGCGTGATTGCCAGCGGCGCAAAGCTGGCAAACGTGGCTAGAACGAGAATGAGACGACCGGGTTTAGCTTGTTTTTGCATCTTTTTCCCGCAAAAACCAAATAAAGTCTATGTTGCCGGGTGAATACCCAAACTCGGTCAAAATGACGGCGCATTCGGCGCGGTGCTGCATGCCATGAAAGCACATCTGGGTCAAGACTTCGCGGATGGTGTTTGAATAAGGTTCGCCGTTGGCGCGGGCGTAGTGGATGCTGCGCTCAAGGTCTTGATTTTTCAGCGCCTCGGCAAAGGCGCTCATCGTGAAGGTTTCCACCTTCCAAAAATTCAGCATCGCGGGAAATGTCTCCACCTCCGCATCTGGAAACTCCGCGCCGGTTACCGAGTGGCCCAGACATCGCCTAAGCCAGAGCCATTCTGCAAACAGCACATGGCGAAGGGTGTTGTGCAGGCTGCCTGCGCTAAACCCCTTTGGCATGGGCGCATGGCGCTGCTCCTCTGTCAGATGGCTGGCCGTGCCCAGAATTTTTCGGTCTGCCCAGGCGTTATACGTCAGCAATTCTTTAAGATATTCTGCATTCATGATTTTGCCCTCCTGATTTTGCATTGTAAGATGTAAGATAGAAGCTTGTAACGTGCAGCGTGTAAGACTTTCACATTACATCTTAAAAGGGTTAATTATGAAAAAGACGCACATCAACGGAATTGATTTGTATTACACCGATATTGGCCCGCAAGATACCACGCCCATTTTGTTTTTGCACGGCTTCCCGTTTGACCACACGATGTGGGATCAGCAATTGATCTACTTTCCTTCGCGGGTGCGGTGCATTGCGCCAGATTTGCGCGGGTTTGGGCAAAGCGGCTACGATGGCCCGCGCTCAATAAACGACATGGCCGATGACATGCTTGCGTTGCTGGATGCGATTGGCGTGAAGGGCGCAACTGTATGCGGCCTTTCGATGGGTGGCTATATTGCCCTGGCGATGTGGCGCAAAGCCCCGCAAAAATTTGCCAAACTTGTTTTGGCCGACACCAAAGCTCCTGGCGACACGCCCGAAGGCCGCGCCGCGCGGCTGGAGCTGGCGAAGAAAGTTTTGGATGGCGGCTCGTCGGTTCAGGCCGATGCCAATATGCCCAAGTTGTTTGCGGAGAAAAACGCAAAGAGCGCGGCGGCAGGCAAAATTCGGCGGTTGATTGAAAGCCAAACCCCCAAGAGCATCGCCGCAACGTTGCAAGCGCTGGCCGACCGCGCCGATTCCACGCCCGCGCTGGCGACGATCAACGCGCCCACGCTGGTTCTGGTGGGTCAGCAAGATGCGCTTACGCCCGTGAGCGACGCCGCATTCATGCGCGACCGCATCAAGGGCAGCCAAATGACGATCATTCACGACGCCGGGCATATGTCTCCGATGGAAAATTATCCAGAGTTCAACGCGGCGCTGGAGGAGTTTTTGGGATAAGAAAAGCGCGCGGCAAGATTTCTTTTTTCTCAGCAGCTGTGTTTTGGAACTCTCAGCCTTGTTCCGGCGTCTTTAACACATTGTGAACAAAAAACTTTTTGCGGCAATGGCTTTTGCGCTGACCCTGAGCGCGTGCAGTGGCGCTGCGCCATTGCCGCAACCAACAAAACAACCAGCCACGCAAACCGTGCCTGCCCCAACACCCATCAGCACAGACAGCATGAAACCAATGACTAAACCATCCACCCCAGTTACCCAAACCGTTGTTGGCGCGGCCAACGATTTTGGCTTTAAGATGTTGGCCCGCTTAACAGATGGCAAGACCAGCAACATGTTTATTTCGCCGTTGTCTATTTCGATGGCGTTGGCGATGGCGTATAACGGCGCGGATGGCAAAACCGCCCAAGACATGGCCGCCGCCATGGGCTTGCAGGGCGTATCGCTGGCCGAGGTGAACGCGGCGTACGCAAGTTTGGCCGAGGGGTTGCAGGCCAACAAAGAGATCACGCTCTCCATCGCCAACTCGCTTTGGGCGCGGCAGGGCGTTACGCTTAGGCCAGAGTTTGTGGCGCAGGTGGGCAAGAATTATGATGCCAAACTCACCTCGCTGGATTTTGCCTCGCCAGAGGCGCTCAAGCAAATTAACGGCTGGGTGAACGACAAAACGCGCGGCAAAATCCCAACCATCATTGACAGCATCCCGCAAGACATGGCCTTGTATCTCATCAACGCGGTGTATTTCAAGGGCGCGTGGCTGGATCCGTTCAACGCGGCGCAGACAAAACCCGCGCTGTTCCACGCGCCATCTGGCGATGTGACCGCGCAAATGATGACCCGCACCGCGCAAATGACCTATTTGGACGACCCGCTTTTTCAGGCGGTCAGCTTGCCATACACGGGCAGCCAGCTCAGCATGATGGTAATTCTGCCCAAAGAAAATTTGAACTCATTTGCGCCGCAACTGACCGCCGAGAATTGGCTGAAGTGGTCAAAAGCCATGCGAACTCGGCAGGGAACCTTGCAATTGCCGCGTTTTAAGATGGAATACAGCAAAACGCTCAACGAGGCGCTCATCGGCATGGGGATGGGTAATGCGTTTTCCAACGCGGCCAACTTTAGCAAGATGTCAGACATCCCGTTTGCCATCTCTGAGGTGAAACACAAGTCTTTTGTTGAGGTGAACGAGCAGGGTGCCGAGGCCGCAGCCGTCACGTCCATCGGGATGAGGGCCATGTCTATGCGAGATGAAGTTCCGCCATTTATGATGATTGTGGATCGCCCGTTTGTCTTCGCCATCCAAGACCGCCAGACCGGCGCGGTGTTGTTCTTGGGGACGGTGGCTAAAGTGAATTAAAAATGCAGAAGCCCGCTTGCTTTTTAGCATTCGGGCCTCTGCATTTAGAACTCTCAGAGCTACCTTCGAGAGTTGAACTCGAAACCTATCACTTACGAAGCGATTGCTCTGCCGATTGAGCTAAGGTAGCGAACGCCAAAATTATAACACTCCTATTAAAGTTGGTAGCGCAATTTTTATCACTTTGTTCGCCAGACATTCTTTTTTGTTTGCGCTTGCATGAGCTTTTGCAATTGGCATTCTGATCATGAAAGATTCCAGATTTATTCGGCGGGGTGGGGCGTGGGTGGCCGCGCAATTTATTTTCATCCCGCTCATGGTGTTGGCCATTTTGGCTTTGCGGGCGATGGGTATTGAGCGCGGCATCGCCCCGCCCGCAGGCGCGGTGTTGCGCGGGCTGGGCGCGCTCATCGGCGCGGGCGGGGTTGTTTTGTTGATGAAGTCCGTGGCCGATTTAGGCCGCAACCTCACCGCGTTCCCCGCGCCGCTAGAGGACGCCTCGCTGGTGCAGACCGGCGCGTATGCATGGGCGCGCCATCCCATTTACGCCGCCATTATTTTGCTCATGCTGGCATGTGCGCTTTTCTTCACCAGCCTGTTTGGGATGGCTTGCGCCGCGCTGGTATTCATCTTCTTCGACCGCAAATCTGCGCGAGAGGAGATTTTTCTGCGCGAGAAATATGCCGCGTATGCCGAGTATGCGCGGCGGGTGAAGAAGCTGATACCGTTTGTGTATTGAATCACCACCCTGCGCTGAAAGAACGCGCCGTGTTCGGCACAAAATTGCGAAAGGCATCCACGAAGAAAACCGCGCTTGAGCCATATTCCACTGCGCCAATATCAAACCCAAGCCCAACCGGGCGGCCGGCGTTGCGCTGATCGGTTGATGGTCCAATTGGCCCGACAACCCCATCAATTAATACGCTGCCAGCCAGCGGCATATGAGATTTGGCGTAGCCGCCGTTGAACCACAATATGCCCAGGTTGGCCGAGGTTCCATCGGTCTTGTTGGTTGCGCTGAGCAAGTTAAGCTGACAGGTGAAATCTGTGCTAAGGCTATAAAACGCCGTGCTGATGGGTTTGCCCCCGCAATTGCCGCCGCTGGCTGGGTCTGCCAGCACGGTATTGCGAATGTGCCCCTCGGCTTTGAAAGACCCGGAATCGCTCTCCAGAAATAGATTTCCGCCAGAGGCCGCGCCATTGTTTTTGAATGTGACATTGGTTGCGGTGATGGCCGTTGTTGGGGGTAAGCTGCGCTTTCCATACACCCCGCCGCCGTTCCCGCTGGCAACATTGCCGCTAAAGGTGGTGTTGGTGATGGAAATTGTGCTGTAATGGGCGTGCAGCCCCGCGCCATCGGTGGCGGAGTTGGTTTCAAACAGCGAAGATAAAATCCTCACTTGGCTTTGATACAAATCTGCGCCGCCACCGCGCGTGGCGGTGTTGCTCTTTGCGGTTAGATACTGCCATATCCCCGTGCAGCTATAACACTTTATGCCGCCGCCTTCTGATAAACCGCTGGCATGGTTGCGAACCACCACGTCAAACAAGTTGAGGGTGGTCTGGAAGGCCTGTATGCCCGCGCCGTATGCGCTGGCCTCATTGGCTTGCATCTCCGATTGATCCACAAGCAAGGTGGAATTTTCTGCATAAATTCCGCCGCCGCCATATGCCCCGGTGTTGTTGTTTAATTCAGAGAAATGCACCTCGGCATTGGCGTTCAAAAAATAAATGCCGCTGCCAGAACCTGCGCCATTCATAGAGTTGTCGTTGATCCTGGCATGTGAGACAACCGCATCGCCTTCCAAATGCAAAGCGCCACCCTTTGCCAGATACGCCGCGCGGTTGCGATACACATCAACCTCCGAGAGATAGGTGCTGGCTGGGCCGCCGGTGGCATATATCGCCATCCCACTGGATGTATTGGTGATATTTTTGTGGGTGTTGTCGTTGATCTGCGAATTTTCAATATGCACACGCGCGTTTCTTGAATAAATGCCACCCCCATGAAGCCCGGTGAGATTGTTGGCGATGAGCGCGTGGGTCAGTGTAAGCGCGTTGCCAGTTGAATCAATGTAAAAAGCGCCGCCTTCTTGCTGGTCGGCGCTGTTGCGCGTTGCCGTTACGCGGTCAAAATGCGTGCGCGCGGATGAATTTCCGGAGTAAAACGCGCCGCCGCGATATGGCACGGTGTTGCCTGTGAAGGTGATGCCTGTGCCATAGTCAATAATTCCATCGTTGCGGATGGCGCCCCCGTATGCGGCGGTGTTGGAAATAAACGTGGTGTCGTGAATGATAAGTGGTTTGCCGGCGTCGTTGTAAATGCCGCCCCCGTAGTATCCATGATTCTGGATAAATATGTTGCCGATGGTGTCGGCGTATGATGTATTTCTAAACGCGCCGCCATACGGGTGACCCCTGTTGCCTTGAAAGAGATTGTTCTGTAAGGTGACGATATTCCCTTCCGAATGCACCCCGCCGGGGCTTCCCCCAGCGATGTTGCCCGAAATGACGCTGCTATACATTGACAAAGCGCCGCTTTGGCCGCCGCTGTATATACCCCCAGAATCACCTTCCGATTTATTTTCCATGATTGCGGCATTTGCGAAAAACGGCGCGCTGGACGTGAAATACCCCCCACCGCCAATGCCAATCGTATCGCTGGACACATAATTGTATGACAATTCACCCTGATAAAATGAAAATTGTATTCCCGCGGCATATAAGCCGCCGCCCTCGGCCGTGGCTGTGTTGCTGACCACGTTGCTGGATGAAAATATGGCTGTGCCAGAATCCTGATACACCCCCCCACCGCGAAAGCTTGTATTTTGCCGAATGGTAGATTGATTAATCCTCAGATCAGAGTTGCCGATGGCATAAATTCCGCCGCCCACACCCTCGGCAGAATTTGAATAAATGGTCGTGTTGGTGATTTGCACCAGCGCGTTGTTTGCATAAATTGCGCCACCATTGGAGTTGACAAATAAACTCTCCGCCTTGCAAAAGCGGATGATGGATGAGATCACATCCAGATCGCCAAATGCGCGCACGCACCCGCCGCTGGTGTTATTGGATCCGTTTTGCAGCGTAAGGCGGTTGAGGGTGAGCTTGGCCCCGGCGTTGACGGTAAACAAATCGGTGACATTGCCCCCGCTCAAAGTCACATTGAACCCATTGCCATTTAAGAAGGTGTTGGCGGTCACAACCCACGTGCTGGTAAAAACAATTGTGCCGAAGCAGTTAAAGGTAACTGTTCCACCGCCAGACATGGCCGTTTGCAAAGCCGCTAGCGTACAGGTGTTCACCGATCCGCCGGATGGCGCATCCGGTTCATGGGTGGGGGCGAGCGTGCCAACGGCGCTGGTTGGCAATGGCTGTGCAAAGACAGCGTAGGCCATGCATAATGCCATAAAAAACCGAAAGACCATATCGTTCCTCCTCAACCAAGTGTGTTCGGCATCGGGTTTGACTTGACGGGTTTAACCCTATTTTGCCAAAACGATGCAATTTAAGAAGGAACATTATATGGAGACCGTGTTTTTTGTGTCAATCTTTTCAAACATTAGACAAAAGCGCGGGTTAGCTTCGCGCTAAATTTCATGTAGAGCTTTTTCGGCCATTTCTTGCGTTACCTCGCCGGTCATAAACACATCGCCCGGTTTGCGTAAAACTACAAACCGCACCTTGCCGCCTTTTTTCTTTTTGTCGGTTTGCATCAACTCCCAAATGTGAGATGGGTCAAGCGCAGGCAGCGGGGCGGGCGTGACGACCTCGCGCAGGGACGTGGGCAACCCCACGCCTTGCAGCGCGGCGATGACCTTGCCCGCCGTGTCCTCATCGCAAAAGCCGGCCAAAACCGAAAGCCGCGCAGCGCAAACCATGCCCAGCGAAACCGCCAGCCCGTGTTTGATGCCAAACCCACTCCATGCTTCCAGCGCGTGGGCGTAGGTGTGACCCAAATTCAGCAACGCGCGGCGGCCTTTTTCATACGGGTCTTCCTCCACCACCTCGCGCTTGAGCAAAATGGCTTGGGGCAGCAGCCGCTTTGCCAGCGCCAGCCGGTCTTGCGCGGCGTCTTTGCCCGCGGCCAGAATCTCATCCCAAAAACTGCCGCCTTTGATGATGCCCGCTTTGACAATTTCGGCCAGCCCGCATGAAATTTCCACATCGGGCAGGCTGTCCAGCGCGTCCAAATCCATCAATACCAGGTCGGGCTGTTTGAACGCGCCCACCAGATTTTTGCCAAAATCGGTATCCACGCCCACCTTGCCGCCAATGCTGGAATCTGCCATGGCCAAAAGTGAGGTTGGAATTTGCACAAATGGCAGGCCGCGCAAATAGGTGGCCGCGGCAAACCCCGCCGAGTCGCCAATCACACCGCCGCCCAGCGCAATCACCGCGCTCCCGCGCTCCACGCCGTGCGCGGCAAACGCGCGATACATCCCCTCAACCGTGCGCAAATTTTTGCTGGCCTCGCCCGCCGGGATGACATGCGCGAACGCGCTCATCCCGCGCTGGCGCAAATCCTCCGCCACTTGCTCGGCAAACAGCGGGGCCACATCGTCATCGGTCACAATGGCCGCCGGGCCGTTCCAGCCGCGCCCGGCCAGCGCCGCGCCAACTGCGCTCAGCACTCCCTCGCCCAGCGCGATGTCGTATTCGCCATTTGGGTGTTTCACCGCGATGCGCTCGCGCTCGCCCGCGAACAACGCGCACACCTGCGCCGCAACTTCTTCTGGCGCGATGGCGCTCGTGTCCACCTGGTAGTGCATCTCGCCATACGCCGCCGCC
This sequence comes from Thermoflexales bacterium, assembly GCA_035433205.1. Taxonomy (GTDB): domain Bacteria; phylum Chloroflexota; class Anaerolineae; order J036; family Brachytrichaceae; genus DAORUN01. The sequence goes on from DAORUN010000013.1 coordinate 36,431, forward strand.
CGCGCCGCCAGCAATTCTTTTACCCGCGCGGCGGGGTCGGGGCCGCTCAACATCGGCCTTTGGCGGATGGCATCCGGGCCGAGGCGTTTTAGGATGACCTCTGGGGTTGCGCCCAGGCATACGCACACGCCACCGCGCAAAAGGGCGCGCCGGTTGGCGGCGTTCATCACCATGCCCCCGCCAGTCGAGACCACCACGTCTTGCCAGCCGCAAATTTCGGCCACCAGCGCGCGCTCCATCTCGCGGAAGTATGGCTCGCCCTTTGTCTCAAAAATTTGGGCGATTGACATGCGCTCGCGGTTTTCAATCTCCGTATCTGCGTCCACAAAGCGCAGGCCCAACTTTTCCGCGCACAAGCGGCCCACCGCGCTTTTGCCCGCGCCCATAAAACCGGTCAAAATTAAAGGTTTGCTCATGATTTTAATGACGGGAGACGGAAGACGGCTCAAAAACCGTCCCCAGTCTCCCGTCTCCCGTCCCCTAATCCATATCAAACTTCCACGCCTCGTTGCGCATCTTCAACCCGCCCAGGCGCATTTGGCGCAATTGCTCAAAGCGCGGTTTCATCTCGCCAATGGAATCCCCGCCGAGCTTTTCGGCCAGCGCGTTTGCTAGAACGATGCACAGCATGGCCTCAACAATTGGCACGGCGCGGGGAACGTGGCAAAAATCGCTGCGTTCGTATTTGGTCTTCACCGCCTCGCCGCTGGCAAGGTCAACGCTGTCTTGCGGGTTTAACGTGGTGGCAATGGGTTTGAGCGCCGCCCGCACAATCAGCGGTTGGCCGTTTGTAATGCCGCCCTCCAGCCCGCCCGCGCGGTTGGTCTTTTGGCCGATGGCATCTCCATTTGCAAAAATCGCATCATGCGCTTGCGTGCCGGGCCGTTGCGCGGCGGCAAACCCATCCCCAATTTCCACGCCCTTGACCGAGTGAATGCTCATCACGGCTTGCGCCAAAACCCCGCTGAGCTTGCGATCCCAATGCACGTGGCTGCCCAACCCGGCGGGCAGGCCCAGCGCGGCGCACTCAATCACACCGCCCAGTGTGTCTTTGGCGTCCATGATTTCCCGGATGCGCGCCCGCATTCGCTCGGCGGTCGGTTCGTCAAAACAGCGCACATCGCTTTGCTCGGCGCGGTCAAACCGCTCAGCCAGGGTCGCGCTGGTCTGGCTGGATGAATCCCCGGCCAGACTCACATCCCCAACTGCCAGCACATACCCGCCCACGCGCACGCCAAACGCGGCCAGCAGTTTGCGGCACACCGCGCCAACGGCCACGCGCATGGTCGTCTCGCGGGCCGAGGCGCGCTCCAGCGAAAGGCGCAAATCATCGTAATCGTATTTCACCGCGCCGGTCAAGTCGGCATGGCCGGGGCGGGGGATGGTCATTGGTTCAATCTCGCGGTCGCGCCACTTGGCGTAATCCAAATTGTCCACCACCAGCGCAATTGGGCCACCGGTCGTTTTGCCCGCCATCACCCCGCTGGTGATTTTGGCGTGGTCGCGCTCAATCTTCATCCGCCCGCCGCTGCCATATCCTTGCTGGCGGCGGGCCAGCTCGCGGTCAATATCATTCTGGCCGATGGCCAACCCGGCGGGCAAGCCTTCTATGATGGCGGTGAGCGATGGCCCGTGCGACTCGCCTGCGGTGAGAAATCGAATCATGCGAGCATTTTATCTAATAGACAGAGGCGCAAAATAGAACATGGAAATGTTCTCGTTTTTGCTCGCCGCTTTTTCTTAATTCGCAATTCTTAATTCGCAATTTGCAATTCCAAAGTATGGTATTTTGGTGGGTGGAAATGAAATATCGCTTATGTATTAAACCGCTAACCGCGATTTTGGGCGCATTGGTGGCGGTGACGCTTGTGGTCACCCCCATATTTGCCCAGACGAGCGGCGGAAATCAAGTTATCACCGAAGACTTTGAAGGCGCGTTTACAAACGACTCATATTGCGCAGATAACACCTGCATGAAGCCCGATGGGTGGGGGGTGTGGTTTATTCCGCGCAAAAATTCAGATTTGCAAGGCATTAACTTTGCCCCAAAGTTCGAGAAAGTGACGAACGTGCCAAATCGCATCAAGCAGGGCGCGGCGGCGTTGCATCAATTCACAAACAGCGCCACGCACACGGGCGGCATTTATCGCATCATCAGCGATGTCAAGCCCGGCTCGCATATCAAGTTCACCATTCAGGGTTCGGTGTGGTCTACCAACGATGACAGCCCGAACTCCACGCGCCCATCCAGCGACATCAAACTAAAAGTGGGCATTGACCCCATGGGTGGCAACGAGGGCAAGGCCAGCCCGCTCAACGGTCAGGTTGTCTGGTCAGCAGATCAGGACGCCAAAGACAAGTTTGCGACATTTTCGGTAGAGACGGACGCGCGTTCTTCCACGGTCATTGTCTATGTTTATGCCACAATGAAAGACCCCGTGAAGCACAACGAGATTTACTGGGATGACGCGAAGATTGAGATTTCTGCGCCACAATTGCAAGCCGCTATGATGGATTCGGCGCAAGCCAGTGGCACGGGGTTGCAGGCGGGTGCTGCGCCCGCCCCGCAAGGCAGCGAACGCACGCTGGCCAGTTCCCCAGGGGTCACACCAACCACCGCGACCACCGCAACCGCGCTAGCTGCCGCGCCTCAGCCCGCAACTGTTCCGCTCACGGGCAGCTCCGGCAAAAAATATACCGTCCAGGCTGGCGATACGTTGTCCAGCATCGCGCTTGAGAATCTTCCGAATTTGGATTACGCCGCCGCGCTTGACAAAATCCGCAAGCTGAACAATTTGCAGGGCGATATTTTGGCAATCGGGCAGGTGCTTTTATTAGAGCCGGCTTCGGCGCCCCCAACGCCCACGCCTGCGCCCCCAACGCCCGTTCCAGTTGCGCAGGCGGCGCCTCAGGCCGCGCCCGCTAAACTTGAACCCGGCAAGGCGTGTGTGAATGCATATTTTGACCTGAACGGCAACGGCAAACACGAGGCCGCCGAAGACCTTGTGCCAAATGTGACCTTTGCACTCAGCTCCAACGGCGCGGTGGTGAATTCATATACCTCCACTGGCCTTAATGAGCCGCGCTGTTTTGACAATTTGGCGGATGGCACTTACATTGCCAGCGCGGTTGCGCCGCCCAATTACAACGTCACCAGCCCCATGAACGACTCGCTGGCGGTGAAGGCCGGCAAGACGGTCTCGTTTGAAGTTGGTCTGCGCCGCGTGTCGGATGGCGCGGTGGTGCTCACGCCAAAGCCAGCCGCGGTTGCGCCAGTGGCTTCTGCTGCGCCAAACATTGGCGGGTTTATTGCGCTTGCGGCTGGTCTCGCGTTGATCATTGGCTCGGCGGGTCTGGGAGTCACGCTCTTTTTGCGCCGCCGTCAGCTTTAGAATGCAGCATGATGAATGCAGAATGCGGAAAGATCACCCGAAAGGGCGTTAATTTTCGCATTCTGCATTTTGTATTTATCTCTCTAATTTGCGTATTGGCTTGCGCAATCATTTGGGGTGGCGAAGGGCTGCTTAACACCCGTGCCCGCGGAGATAGCCCGTTTTTACTCCAACGGGTTTTTGAACTCAGCGCAGAGCTTCGCGCTGGACATTTCCCCGCCCGCTGGATGCCCGACGCGTCTTACGGCCTCGGCTACCCGTTCTTCAATTTTTACGCCGCCTTTCCGTATTACATCGCCTCTGCTTTGAACGTGTTGGGAATGGATTTGCTGATCTCCATCAAATTCACCCAAACGTTGGGTATGTTTGCCGCAGCCGGGGCGATGTGGCTCTTTGCGCGTCGCCATTTGTCTGAATGGGGCGCGGTTCTGGCCGCCATCGCCTATGCCCTTGCCCCATTTCATTTGGTCAACATCTACGTTCGCGGCGATTCACTCTCCGAGTTCTACGCCTTTATTTGGTTCCCGCTCATTCTTGCTGGGTTAGACAACAAATCTCATAGGTCTCAAAGACCTGTGAGATTTATCCCGTTTGCCCTCTCTCTGGCCGGGCTTCTACTCACGCATAACGTGTCGGCGCTCATCTTTGCGCCGGTGGCGTTGGCATACGCGCTTGTGCGGTTGATGGCGCTCGCGCCGCGTGAACGCGCATCTTACGCCGCGCAGGTGTGCGCGGGCGGGCTGATGGCGCTTGCGCTTGGCGCGTGGTTTTGGCTGCCCGCCTTGGCCGAAGCCCGCCTCGTTCAACTTGACCAGCAAACCACCGGCTACTTCAACTTTGCCAATCACTTTCTTGCAAGTAATTTGGTGCAATCGTCCCCGCTGGTGAGCTACGCCGCGGATCAATTAGACAACCCCATGCAGATGGGTTTGGCGCAGGCGGTTCTCGCGTTGGTTGGATTTGCGCTCATGCTGGCGCGAAAGACATTGCGCAAAACCGCGTTGCTGTTTGGCGCGCTTGCTGCCTTTGCCACGTTTATGCTCACACCCGCCTCGGCGTTTGTTTGGGATCACGTGCCGCTTTTGGCGATGGCTCAATTTCCCTGGCGATTTCTCTCCGTGCAAGCCGTGTTTACATCTTTGCTTATTGGCGCAATTTTCCCTCTTCCCCGCGAGGGGTTGGAGGCGAGGGTGGGGCAGAGAGTCGGTTCAGGCGTGGCCGTTGGCATTCTCGCGGCGCTCCTTGCGTTCGTCTCGCTTGCTCAGCTCCCCAACCAGCGGCTCAACATCACCAGCGATGACGTGACGCCGCAAACCCTGGCCCAATACGAGTGGCTCAGCACAAACATCGGCACAACCATCCGCGGCGAATATCTCCCGCGCGAGGTTAACCCGCGCCCGTGGCGGTCTCTCCTCCTCGCGCGAGAGGCCGGAAGTGAATTTGCCATCACGATAAGCGAAGACCACGCGCCCGCCACGTTTCCCATCACCTTTTGGCCGGGCTGGCGCGGCACAGCGCAAGCGGCAGATGGCCGTGTGATGCAATTTACGCCCAGCGCAGACCCCGGCACCGGCTGGGTGATGGCCGACCTTCCGCGCGGAAGCTGGCGTGTGAGTTTTACGCTCGCCCGCACGCCCATCGAACAAATTGCAGAAATCATTTCACTCATCGCGCTCGTTGGCTTATTTCTCGTTTCTTATTTCTTCATTTCCAAAAAGTCTTTGCTTTGGGTGATGGCTCTCGCGGCGCTCGTTGCGCTTTTCGCGTTCGCGCCAAAGTCATTGCCCGCCGCCCAACCCATCGCCAACGAATTTGTGCAGGCCAAATTTGTAGATTTTGAATCGCGCCCGTTCCCGCATCGTGGGCCGTTGCAATTTGTGGCCGCCGATGGGCAAACCTACGAGCTTTCGCGCGTGATGTTCGCGCCGCAAACCGCGCGGCCCGGCGATGCCATCACCCTGCGGTTGGAATGGCGCGATGGCCGCGCCCCGCCCGATGTGCGCCTGATTCAAGAGGCGCCCTCTGGTTTGCTGGACCCCCGCGCCGATCTCATTTTTCGTTTTGCCCGCGCGGAGTCGGCGGCCAACGCCACCCAAACCACGCATATTATTTTGCCAGAGCAAACGCCCGGCCAATCGCTTTTTCGGTTGGAAGCGCGGGATGCGGGTGGGGCCGTAATGAACATTCGCATAGGCACTTCGTTGGTGAGCAAAGTGTATGAGGTTGGGCCGGTCATTGAACCCATTTCGCGCCCGCTTCCGGCGCAAACGCTCAGAACATTTGAGAACGGCATTCGCTTGCACACGCTGGACTGGTTTGCCCAAGACGGCCAGCACATGTGCATTCGCCCAACGTGGAGCATTGCGCAGCAGGCGGGCGCGGCGTGGCAGGTGTCCATTCGCCTGCGCGGGGCAGATGGCCGCGAGATCGCCCGCGCCGACGGCCAACCCATCGGCGGCGAAATGCCCACCTGGGCGTGGCTGCCCAATTCGCCGGTGAATGACAGTTATTGCGGCGCGCCGTTCGCATCTGCGCCAAAAGATGGCGAAAAATACGAGATGGAGATCATTTGGTATCGCGCGTTTGACCAAAAAGAGCTTGGCCGCGCCACGCTGGGCGGGGTGGTCTCGCTTGCGCCGTTTGCGCTTAACCAACCAAGATGAGAAACTTACCCAGCGCCCGGAGCGCTAAACCCGGCGCTTTGTTCCTAATTCTGGCCCTTCTCCTTGCCGCTTGCGCCCGCCCGCAAGTTGAGGTGAAGATCGCGCTGGTTGCGCCGTTTGAGGGGCGGTACCGCGCCATTGGCTACGAGGCCTTCCCCGCGTTTCGCATTGCGCTGCGCGAGCGAGCCGCCCAGCCGGGAACGCGCATCACGTTTGTGGCTTACACCGATGACGGCGACCCCGAAAAGGCCGAGCAAATCGCGCGGGCGGTGGCGCTTGACCCTCAGGTGATTTTGGTGATGGGTCACTTTTTGCCAGACACAACCGCGCGGGCGTTGCCGGTTTACACGCAGGCCGGGCTGCCCGTTTTGGTGATGGGAACGCCGCCCGCCCAGTTCTCATCCAACCCGCTTGTTTTTGTGCCGCCCAGCGCCATCACCCAAACCAGGTTGCCCGCGCCCGCCGCGTTTGCAAATTACGCCAGCGTGTCTGGCGGGGCGGGGCCGGGCGCGGGGTCGGTGGGCGCGTATCATGCGACGCGGCTGGCTTTGCGGGCGATTGACGCCGCCGCGCAGCCCACCCGCGCAGAAGTCGCGTCCCAACTCCATCGTGTAGACTACGCGCCATGACATCCCCAGATTCTGAGGCGCAATTGCCTTCTTGGGAGGAACTGCTGGGCGCGCAGGGCTACCGAATTTTTATCAAGCTGGTGCGAGCATACTTCGCGCAGCATGGTTTGCCAATTGAGCTGGACGAGACACAGGGCATTTTGCTGAGCGAGACCGAACAGGGAACAACGCAGAGCACGTATGGGCTGCAAAATTTGGCGCAGGTGTGCGGGCAAGCCGACCGCGATGAGTGGCGCGACCTCATCACCCGCCATTTTGACGCGATTTTGGACGCGCAAAAAAACATTGCGGATGAAACGAAGGCCAGCACAGATTTTGCCGCGCTCAAACCGTTTTTGCGGGCGCGAATTTTTCCGGAGGATGTGGCGAAGCATACCGATGAGTTGATTTATCGGCGTGGGCCGCCCGGCACAATTGAAACTCTGGCGCTAGACAACCCCATTGCCGTGCGAACCATTGCCCGCTCCGAGACGCGCGAATGGGACTTGAGTGACACCGAGCTTTTGCGCATTGGGCGGCAAAACCTGCTGGATCAGGGGTTGCTGAAGCCGGAGCGGGTGCAGGTGGAGGCGGGCAGCGATTTGTATGTTTACACCGGCGACCCGTATTACGCTGCCAGCCATGTGCTGCTTTTGGATGAGTATTTGCCAGATGTGCTGCCAAACGGGGCGCTCATTGGCATCCCGCGCCGCGATTTGTTTGTGGCGCATTACATCCGCAACCCGGGCGCGCTGGAAGTGATTAGCGCCATGATTCAGCTCATCATTGGGCTTTACCGCGAAGGGCCGGGGTCCATCTCGGCCAATTTGTTTTGGTTTTGGCGCGGCGCGTTTATCCAGTTGCCGTATGAGATCAAGGATGATGAGCTTGATTTTGAGCCGCCCGATGAGTTTGTGGATATGCTGGATGACCTTACAGCCGGGGTCAGCCTTTCCTAATACGTTATTTCACACGTTGTTTCACACGTTATTTCTTCATGTCCTTAACTACCATCTTCTTCGATCTTGACGACACGCTTTATCCGCGCGGGTCGCAGGTGATGTATCGCATCGGCCAGCGGATTCAGTTGTTTATTGAGCAAACGCTGAATGTTTCGGCGGAGCGCGCAAAAGAGATACGCTTTCATTGGCGAGACAAATATGGCACGGCGCTGCGCGGCATGACCGAGGAGAAGGTGGCGTTTGACCGGGAAGACTTTTTTAACTTTGTGCACGATATTGAACTGGATGGCGTGCTTTATCCCGACCCAACTGTGCGCCAAATGCTGCTGGCCTTGCCGCTTCGCCGCGCCATCCTGACCAATGCCAACCAGGAACATGCCCGGCGCATTTTGAACCATATGCGCATCGCCGATTGCTTTGAGCGCATCGTGGATATTCGGGCGATGGAGTACATGAATAAGCCATTTGCTGGTTCGTATCAAATTGCCTGCGGGTTGATGGGCATTGCGCCAAGCGACGCAATTTTGGTGGAAGATACCCCGGTGAACACCAAGGCCGCGATGGCGCTGGGGATGAAAACGATTTTGGTAGATTGCCCGCCCTCCGATGATGCGGATATTTTTGTGCCGCATGTGCGGGATGTGGGCGAGGTTGTGGCGCGGACATTTTTGGCGTAGCCCGTTTGCGCCGCTTTTGGAATGCGGGCGGGTTTGCGCGTTATTTTGTTTTGCCACTTGATGTACACTTTTCCCCGAAGTGCGTATACAAAAAATCATAGTCCTCACGTCGTTCCTATTTCTTTTGGCGGGCTGCTCTTTGGCGCGGACAAACCGCGCCGATGACCGGTTGTTGCTTACGCCTGCGGTTGTGCCCACCAGCGAGGTGGCCAACGCCGCGCCCGCCATCGCGCCCGATGCCGGGCGGGGTTTTCCAATTTACAAAACCAAATGCGAGCCGTGTCATGGGCAGGGCGGGGCGGGTGATGGCTTTCGCGCCGCGCAGATTCGCCAGCAAGGCGGGGTTGTGCCCAGCCTGGTGATGCCTGACCGCAGCCAAAACGCCATCCCCAAAAATTGGTTTGCCACCGTGACCCAGGGGCGCATAGAAAAACTGATGCCCGGCTTTACCCAGTCACTCAGCCCGCAAGACCGCTGGGATGTGTTGGCATATGTTTGGGCGCTGGGCACAACCACGCCCACTTTGAGCGCGGGGCAAACGTTGTATGCCGCGCAATGCGCCAGTTGTCATGGCGCAAAAGGCGAGGTTGCTTTTGGCGCGGCAAATCTTAAATTGAGCGACCAAACATACGCCAGCCAAAACGCCATCAACAAAATGGCCGAGGGCATGACCAAAGACGCGGCCCACGCCAGCGTGAAGCTGGATGCGGCGCAAACGCAAAGTGTGGCGAACGCGGTGCGCGCGCTGGCCTATGCCTACGCCGACCCCATCGCCCTGAAAAACAAAAACACGAATGGCGCGGCCAGCCTGAGCGTGCAGGCCGCCAACCTGACCAAAAACGGCGGGCTGGTGAAAGAACAGCCCATCATTTTGCGGGCGTATGACGAGAACGGCGAGGTGATGTCTCGCACGGCGCAGTTGAACAGCGCGGGCGTGGTCACGTTTACCGGGTTGCCTTTTGAAGATGGCTATTTTTATCAAGCCGAGATGAATTATCAGGGCGGCAGGTTTTACGCCGCGCCGGTGCAATTCACCGCTACCGCTGTGCTGACCAGCCTGCTGGGCGTGTATGACGTGGCGACCGACGCGGGCGCGATCAGCATTTCTGAGTATCACTATTTTGTGCAAGATTTGAGCGAAGGCCAGGCCAGCATTGTTGAGGTGTATTTTTTTGATAACACCAGCGACAAGGCGTATATGGACGCGCCATTCCCCAACGGCTCACCAAAATCTTTGCGGGTGTTTGTGCCAGAAGACGCCGCCAACTTGCGGTTTGATGGCCCCGGAATTGGCGCAAGATTTGCGCGCGAGGGCAACACGATTTACGATACGGATGCCGTTGGCCCCGGCCAGCGAGCCGCCAGCATCACGTTGATTTACGAGATGCCCTACAAAAACGCAAAACAAATTGAGAGGCAATTTGTGTATCCGGTTAAATCTTGGGATGTGCTTTTGCCCGATTCTGAGTTGCGGGCCACCGGCACGGGTTTGACCGACAAAGGCGTGCAAACCGTGCAAGGCGCCAGCATTCGGCTGATTGCGCCCGATGCGCCTGCGCTCGCGGCCAATGGCAAAATCTCGTTCCAGCTTGCCGGGCAGCCGCGCACGGCCCAACCCATTGGGGCGGATGGCCGCGCGGTTGGCCTGGCGCTCATGGCTCTCGCGATTGCGCTGGGCGTGGGGGCGCTCATGTTCATCCGCGCGCGCCACGAGCGCGCCGCGCCCCCGCGCACGCGAGATGCCGTTTTGCGCGAAATCGCCGCGCTGGATGACGCGTTCGCCGCGGGCAAGATCAAGGAGCGGGCGTATTCGCGCAGACGCGAGCAGCTAAAAGCGCAGGCGCGCGAGCTTTGGGTTTTGGATTAAACAAACAGAAGTGCAAAGTGTGATTCACATCTTGCGAAAGTCTAATTTTGGGTTATCCTGCGCATACTATGACAACCGAAACTTGGGTGCAAATGTTCCCCGGCGTGCGCCGCCGGATTCTGGCCGATGGCGAAAATGTGATGTTGGTAGAAGTGCATTTGGATGCGGGCGCGGTTGTGCCGCGCCACGCGCATGTGCATGAGCAAATTTCGCTGGTGCACAGGGGCAAGCTCAAGTTTGAGATGGATGACCGGACGTTTGAGCTTGGCACGGGTCAGGCAGCGCTCATGCGCAGCAACGAACCGCATAAAGTGACCGCGCTGGAAGCCAGCATCGCCATGGACACGTTCTCGCCGCCCCGCGCAGACTTTCGCAATGCCAACCCGCCAGACGCGGGAATTTACAAATAGATCAAAGCCGTCATTCCCGCGAAAGCGGAAATCCATATTGTGTCTGCCCAAAATCGCAAGGAAACCTAACGATTACCTATACATTTTGAGGCATAGCTATAGATTCCCGCTTGCGCGGGAATGACGGGCTTTATTTTCCGCGCCAGACAAAACATTGCCC
>DAORUN010000014.1:0-46364 GCA_035433205.1 Thermoflexales bacterium
TTATTTTTTCATCGCAGAGGCGCAAAGACGCGGAGAAAAGGGAGCAAAAATATAAAAAGTTTCTCTGCGCTTCAGCGTCTCAGCGGTGAAAAACGATATTTTCAACAAGGTAGCAACTCTCGTTAGACTCGTTAGACTCGTTAGACTCGTTAGATAGGAAGGCGAATGGAAAGGCTAAAAAACTCCCGCGCCCGCCGCTCAAATTCATCGGGAATTTCCCAATGCACCGAGTGCCCAATGCCGGGCGGAATCCAGAGCTGGGAGTTTGGCAGCCACTCGTGCAAAGTCTCGGCGTGATGGCTTGGCGCGTTGGCGCGGTCATTTTGACCCTGCGTCACCAGGCATGGCGTGCGCACATCTGCCAAATCTTCGCGTTTCCAATTTGGGTTGGTGATCGTCTCGGTGATCGTGGCGCGGAGCAAATGCCGCCAGTGTCCCTCGCCCTGGTGCGCATCGTGCAGCGCGATCATCTCATCGCGCCACGCGGGGTCTTCGCGTTCAATGCGGTCTGGGTTCATGCCATGCGGCACGCGGGCGCGCAAGTGGTCGCAAATATAGGCATTGGCCGCCAGTGGGATGGCCGCCCGCACGTGCGCGGCTTGCTCTTTGACGAGATACAGCACAACGTTTCCGCCGTTGCTGTGCCCCATCACAAACGCGGGCGATGCGTTTTGCGCCACGAGCAGCTCTGCCAAATCGCGAGCCATATCGCTAAACGAGTAATTGAGTCTGCGCGATTCGCCCTCGCCAACCCAGACCGAATCCGACCGGCCATGTCCCTGACAATCTGGGATGATGACGCGGAAGTCTTTGGCAAATCGCGCGGCCGTGCCGGATTTTGTGATGAAATCCGCCTCGCCGGTGAGGGTGCTGCCATGCACCAGCAGCAGGGGCGGGCGGGACGCATCACCCATCACAGAAAAATAAATCCGGTTGCCGCGAGAAGTTGTGAAGAACATATCTCGTTATTCTAGAACTGTTTTCCGCTTCGGGAGCGCGGCGCAGCCCAGAGCATTGGGAATTTTTATTTGCCCGGTTTTTTTGTTGTGCTAGAATTTGCGCGGGTGTGTGGGCCCTAAAAAAAGTCAAAAAAAGCACGTTTTTGTGGATGTTTTGACGCAAGGCGTTTTCGGTTTTGCGGAGGCGGATCGGAGTATTGCGCAGCCCATTCGGAGTTGCGAGGCTCTGCCGGACTGCTGGTGACTGGTATGCCAGCCCTAAGCAGAACGTATTCTGCCCATTTGACTTGGCGGCGTTTGACGCAGAAATAAAGTTCCGCGCCAGATGCGCCTCTGTCCCATACTTTTACGCCATAGCGATTGAGAAGCCGCTCAATATCTATGCCGGGTGGTGACGTTTTGCGTGAAATGCGAATTGTGGGTGCGTTGTGAGAAGTGAGACATGCCATAAATTCTGTGAGCAGGCCAGCCGGGCCTTGCCGCCGCATGGCTCCCGACCAGTCTGCGTTCAAAAAAGTTGAGATGGCCCCCTCAAAGCGATCAATGGGGTCAAAGTAACGGGCAATGTCAAGCAGGTCAAACATTTTATGTTTATAGAACGAATGTTCTGAAAATATAAGGTTTTTTGGGGCTTTGTCAAGGGGGGCATGAGAAATTAAGGCAGGCAACAATGCGTTTTTTGGGAATGATCGTCATAGCTTTCATCGCTTACGCAGTGGTTGAGTTAGCAACGCCCATGCTGTTTCAGCAGCCGCTGGGCGTGCCCAATTTTTTGCCTGGGGTGGTCTTTGCGGGGATCGTTGGGTTTTTAATGCGTTATTGGGATGGATGGCTTGGCGACATTCGAAAGCCTTTTCAAAAACAAGCGGCTTCACTGGAAGCCAGAGATTCTGCGGCATCCATCGCTTTTAGCGGGTGCCTTACTTTCTTCACGGGTGTCTTTGTCATCGCGTCACTTGTTGTGCTTGGCGGATATTATTTGCTCACCAACCCGCCACCGTTTCTTCAGGAGGTTATTACGCGGCTCACTTCCGCTCCTCTCATATCCGATAAATAAATTGTTGTTATTAAGGTAGAATCTTTGGACTTAAACCAAATTACTCACGCACGTCCTAAACAGGCGTGCGTTTTTACACTGCTATACAAGTTGGACAAACATGCACGAACAAGAATATCTGACACCTCAGGGATTAAAAAAACTGGAAGAAGAACTGGAGTTCTTAACCACCACTCGGCGGGCAGAAGTGGCCGAGCGGTTGCATCAGGCCACCGAAGAAGGCGAGATTGAAGAAAACCCTGAATACGAGGACGCCAAGAACGAACAAGCGTTTGTTGAAGGCCGCATCCTCACCATTCAGAATATCCTCGCCAACGCCGTGCTTATTGAAAAGCAAAAGGGCGCAACGCATGAGGTCCGTGTGGGCAACTACATCACCATCACGGAATTGGGCACCGCCAACAAAGAGCATTACACCATTGTCGGCTCGGCAGAATCCAACCCCGCCAAGGGTTTGATTAGCAACGAAAGCCCGCTGGGCAAGGCGCTCATTGGCAAAAAACTGCACGAAGAAGTGAGCGTGAGCACCCCCGATGGCCCGATCAAATACAAAGTCACGCACATCAGCAGCAAATAGGAATTGGTTGTTGGTTAATTAAACCGCAGTGACCATCTCAAAAACAGAGCGTCAGCCAGCAACCAACAACCAACAAAGCGTCTGCCTCATTGGCCCACCCGGCGCGGGCAAAACTGCGCAGTTAATTGGGCGCATGACCGCGCTGATTGAGCGCGGCGCGCGCCCAGACCGCATCCTCGTTCTTGTTCCGCAACAATCTTTTACGCGGCGTTTCCGCGATGCGCTGGCGGGCATTCGCGGCGAGTTTAGACCGCGCGGCGAGCCGGAAATCACCACCATTGCCGGGCTGGCTCAGCGCCACGTAAGTTTGTTCTTCCCGCTCATCGCAGCCCGCGCAGGCTTTGCGGGCAAAGGCGAGCCGGTGTTTGTGAATGTCGAGCTGGCCCAGTATTTCCTCAACCAAATCGTCGAGCCGCGCAAATACGATTTTGACGACCTGAAACTGTATCGCCCGCGCCTGCTGGTGCAAATTCTGGATAACCTCAACAAATCGGCGGTGGCTGGCTTTCCGCTGGAGGAGACCTCGGCGCGGCTGGGCAGCGCGTGGGCTGGCGAGCCGCGCCGGTTGGAAAGTTACGCCCGCGCCCAGGAGATCGCCCTCGCTTTCCGTAAATTTTGTCTGGCGCACAACGTCATAGATTTCTCGCTCATGATGGAAACGTGGGCGCAACATCTTTTGCCAGAGCCATCCTACCTGGCGTATATCACCGCCCGCTACCGCCACCTGATTGCCGACAACCTGGAAGAAAACCGCGCGGTGATGCACGATTTTGTGCGCGCGCTTTTGCCCGTGTGCGATTCTGCGCTGCTGGCGCTGGATGACCCCGGCGGCTATCGCCTGTTTTTGGGGGCGGATGTGGCTGGCGCCCGCCAGCTGGCCGCGCTGTGCGATGAGACGGTCACGCTGGCCGAATCTCACACCGGCTCGCCAGAAGTTGTGGCTTTCGCAGAAGCCATCACCCAAAACAAAAAAGACGAACGCGCCCAAAACGGGCTGGCCGCGCCGCCCATCACCGCAAAATATTGGGCGGGCATGGTGAAGGAAGTCGCGGCGCACATTGCCAGGCTGGTGGCCGATGGCGTCCCGGCGGGCGAGATTGCCGTGCTGGCCCCATTTGTGGAAGACGTGCTGCGCTTTGAGCTTGAGGATCGCTTGCGCGAACATGGCATATCGGTCAACCCGCTGCGGCCCTCGCGCCCGCTGTTCGACCATCCCATCACCCGCGCGTTGATTGTGCTGGCAAAACTGGCGCACCCGGCGTGGGCGATGAGCGTGTCTGAGGGCGAGCTGGCCCGCGCCCTGAGCGCGTGCATTGATGGCTTTGACCTGGCACGGGCGCAACTCATCGCCGCGGATTTGATCAAACACAACCCGCGCGGGCTGGCCGCGCTGGAATCGCAAGAGCGCTGGAATCGCGTGGGGATGCGCTTTTTTGAGAGATATCACCGCCTGCAAAGCTGGCTAAGCGAGCCGCGCCCCGCCCCGCTGGATTTGTTCTGGCAGCAGCTTTTTAGCGACGTGCTCTCTCAGCCCGGTTTTGGTCTGAGCGCGGAATCGCTTGGCGCGTTTGAGGCGGCCAACGCCGCAGATAAACTCATCAAAGCCGCCCGCACGTTTAGAGAAACAATTGAGGATGTGGAAAGAACTCCCCTTCCCGTGGAAGAGGCGGGGGATGAGCCGCGCGAGAATGACATTGGCCGCGACTTTATTCAGCTTTTAAGCGAAGGGATTTTGGCCGCGCAATACGACCCGCCGCTTACCCAAAAGGACGCGCAAAATGCGGTTCTCCTCGCGCCCATTTACGCTTATCTCACCAACGACCTGCGCTCGCAATATCAATTTTGGCTGGATATCAACTCGCTGGGCTGGCACGAGCGCATTTACCAGCCGCTCACCCATCCGTATGTGCTCTCGCGGCAATGGAAATACGACCGCTCTTGGACGGAGATGGACGAACATGCCGCGCGCGATGACATGTTCCGCCGCGTGATGCTGGGGTTGGCCTACCGGTGCGCCAGGGGCGTGTTTGTCGCCTCCAGCCAAATCAGCCTGACCGGCCAGGAAGAAGCCGGTCCGCTGGCAAAAGCCATTCAAAAAGCGCTGAGATAAAAGCTGGCTGACGGGAGACCGAAGACGGAAGACCAAATCTTAAAATATGTGAATTCTTGACAAGAAAATCCGTTCATCCTGAGCGCGACTGCGAGGAATGAGCAGGAGCAGTCAAAGGATAAGAGCGAACGGCGATTCATTTCACGTATTCAAAACTAACGCTAAAACCTGCCCATGCTTATTCTCGCCCTCATCGTCACAATTGCCTTTGCGCTTATGCTCACCAACAAGGTGCGGGCAGATGTGGCCGCGCTGGGCGTGGCGCTTGCGCTGGGCATCGCGGGCGTAATTGCCCCCGCCGATGTGTTCTCTGGTTTCAGCCGCGGCGCTGTGATCACGCTCATCGGCTTGTTTATCATGACGCAGGGGCTAAACCGCACCGGCGTGACGCAGACGATGGGGCGCGGGCTATCCAGGCTGAGCGGCGGCGGCGAAATCCGCCTGATTGCCATCGCCATGCTGAGCGGCGCGGGTTTATCTTTGTTGATGAACAACATTGCCGCGGCGGCCATGCTGCTGCCCGCCACAATTGAGGCAGCCCGCCGCGCCCGTGTTTCGCCCTCGCGGGTGATGATGCCGCTGGCGTTTGCCACCGAGCTGGGCGGCATGGCGACCTATTTCACCACCGCCAACATCATTGTCAGCTCCGCGCTGGTTGACCGCGGGCTGCGCGGATACGGCATTTTTGATTTTGCGCCCATTGGCATACCCGTCACGCTGGCGGGCATTGCCTACATGCTGCTTATTGGGCGCAAGTTGTTGCCAAACACCACGCTGGCGCAAAAAATGTCTGGTGATGGCGCTGGCGACGCCAAAAATCTTGCCGCCTCTTTTGAGTTGCAAGAACGGCTAAACGAAGCGCTTGTTCCGCCGTCATCTGCGCTGGTGGGGAAAACGCTGGAGCAAAGCGGCATTGGCGAAAAACTTGGTATGTCTGTGCTGGCCATCTTGCGCGGCGCAAAATCCATCCTGGCTCCATCTGGCCAGCAAGAAATACGCGCCAACGACCGGCTGGTGGTGATTGGCCGCGCCGAACGCGCCGCGCAACTGGCCCAACTGGGCGCGGAACTCATCACCCCGCAAACCGGCGATGACGATTTGGTCTCGGATGAGGTCTCGCTGGTGGAGGTGGTGCTCGCGCCGCGCTCGCGGTCGGTGGGGCAAACGCTAAAACAACTGCACTTTCGCCAGCGGTATGGCGCAAATGTGATTGCGTTGTGGCACGGCGGGCGCAGCTTTCGCACCGATCAGGCCGATTTGCCTTTGCAGTTTGGCGATTCCATGCTGGTTCATGCCAACCAGGAGTCCATCACCCTTTTGCAAAGCGACCCCGATTATTTGGTGTTGCGGGTGAACCGCGCCGAGCCGCTGCGCAAGGGCCGCAACGGGCTGGCGCTGGGCATTGTGGCCGCCGCCATTTTTGTGAGCGCCATCGGCTTGCTGCCCACCCCAGAGGCCATGATGCTGGGCGCATTGGCGATGGTCGTGACGGGTTGCCTCTCGATGGATGAGGCCTACCGCGCGGTGGAATGGCGGGCCATCTTTCTCATCGCGGGCATGATCCCGCTCAGCATTGCCATGCAGCAAACCGGCGCGGCCAACGCCATTGGCAACGCGCTGGTGATGGGGCTGAGCCGGTTTGGGCCGCTGGCGGTGGCGGCGGGGCTTTTGATGGTGGCAACGCTGCTCACGCAAGTCATGTCTGGGCAGGTGGCGGCGGTGGTGATGGCCCCCATCGCCATTAGCGCGGCGCAAATTATTGGGGCCGACCCGCGCAGCATGAGCATGTATGTGGCGCTGGGCTGCTCCATCTCATTTTTGCTGCTCACCGCCCACCCGGTGAATGTGTTTGTGATGGGCGCGGGCGGTTACAAACCCAGCGATTACCCGCGCGTTGGCGCGTTGCTCACGGTGATCGTCATCGTGGTTGTGTTGTTGGTCACGCCGCTGGTGATGGGGTTCTAAACAGGGCTAATCTGTGATCGCGCGGATGTAACGCTCGGCAGACCGTTTAACCGCGGCTTTGCCATCCTCGCTCACAATGGCGTCCCACCAGCCGCCATAAATTTTGTCAAACGCAAACGGCTCTACCGAGGCCGCAATGTGGCGCACCGCCCGCGCCGGAAGCGGGATGTCGTTGGGGAAGCTCTTCATAAAGCTCAGCCAGCGCCGGTCTTGCGCCACATTGATGGTGTCGCCGGTAAAAATGGCGCCTGCGCCGCGCTCGGCGGCTTGCCAGTGCGCCACCGTGCTGCCATCAAAATGCCCGCCGCAGCGGATGAGGGTGAGGCCGCCGAACAGCGCGAGCGTCTCGCTTTGCCAAAACACAATTTCCGGCGCGGGGCGCATCACCCAGGCGCGGTTGTCTTCGTGCAAGTAGATGGGAACGCCGCCAAACGCGCGGCTCCACGCCACCATGCTGGAATAAAAATGCGGGTGAGAAATGGCGATGGCGCGCAGGCCGCCCATGTCTTTCACTTTTTGCGCGGTCTCATCGTCAATCAGCGAGACGCAATCCCAAAGCAAATTGCCCTCTGCGGTTTGCACAAGCAGCGCGCGCTGCCCAATCGCAATTTTGGGTGATGAGCCAATGCCGGTGATGCCCTCGCCCTGCGGCCTAAATTCGTTTTTGTGTTTGGTTTGCAGCTCGCTTAGCGTGGCCCATTGCTGGCCACCCCAGCCCACGTATTGCCGTTCATCCTGGCAGATCGGACACGCGGCGGGCGGCGTTTCACTCTCTGGATATTGTGTTCCGCAGGTGAGGCAGATGTAGTTTGGCATTTGGGTTGCTGGTTGCTGGTGCTGGTTATTTATTAGGTAGTGCCTTCTTCAAATTATCCTTATTCCCAACTCGTTTTTGGACAACTTAGAATTGTCGGTTAACCAACAACCAACAACTAGCAACTAGCGACCAGCAACCAAAATGAACTTTAACGAATATCAAACCCAGGCGCGCAAAACGGCGGCCTATCCGGCCATTGGCCACGCCGTGATTTACCCAACCCTTGGCCTAACCAACGAAGCGGGCGAGGTGGCGGGCAAGGTTAAGAAAATCTTTCGGGACAAAGGCGGGCAAATTGGCGAGGCAGACCGCGCCGCGCTGGCCGCGGAGCTGGGCGATGTGCTTTGGTATTTGGCGCAAATGTGTACCGAGCTTGGCCTCACCTTAGATGACGTGGCGCAGGCCAACCTGGACAAACTTTTCTCGCGCCAGTCTCGCGGGGCAATTGGCGGAGAGGGAGATCAAAGGTGAGACTGGTGTGACAAGGGTGATGCATCAGCCAAGTCAGCCAGGTCACCCTTGTCATCCTTGTCATCCTCTTCACCTTTGTCTTTGCGCGCGAAAAAGGCGCGTGTAACCGCCATGTAACCGCCCCCGCGTAGACTGGCGGCAATGCACGCAGGCGATTTGCTCTCTGACCGCGCCAGAATCACGCCTGACCGCGAAGCCATCCTTGAAGTGGCGACCGGCCAGCGGTTGAATTACGCCGAACTGAACGCGCGAGCCAACCGCTGCGCCAACGCCCTGCGCGGGATGGGCGCGCAAAAAGGCGACCGCGTTTCCATCCTGGCTCAAAATTCTTTGGCGCACATTGACCTGCTGTATGGCTGCGCCAAAATTGGCGCGATCTTTGCCCCGCTCAACTGGCGGCTTACCGCCACCGAGCTGAGCTACATTGTGAACGACTGCGCCCCGCATGTGTTGGTATGCGGGCCGGAATACGCGGGTGTGCTGGAGGCCATGCGCGGCCAGGTGTCCATCCCCAAAATGCTGGGGCTGGATGGCGCGAAGATAGACGGCGGCGCATACGATGACGCGCTGGCCGCGGCTTCATCTGCCGAACCGGTGCGTCCGCCGCTGGCCGCGGATGACCCGCTGTGCATTTTGTATACCAGCGGCACAACTGGCAACCCCAAAGGCGCGGTTTTGCCGCACCGCCAAATTTTTTGGAACGCGCTCAACACGGTGGTGAGCTGGGGTTTGAACGAGGACGATGTCTCGCCGGTGCTCACGCCGCTGTTCCACGCCGGCGGGCTGTTCGCGTTTCTCACGCCCATTTTGTTTGCGGGCGGGCGGGTTCTTTTGGCGAAGGGATTTGACGCGGCACACTCTCTGGAAATGATTCAGACCGAGGGCTGCACGGCCATCCTCGGCGTGCCAACGTTGTTTCAAATGTGGCAAAACACGCCGGGTTTTGCGGCGGCAGATTTTAGCCGCGTGCGATTTTTTATCAGCGGCGGCGCGCCATGCCCGCCCGCGCTCATGCAAGAATGGCGCGAGCAAAAGCGCGTGGGCTTTCGGCAGGGGTTTGGTATGACCGAGGTTGGGGTGAACTGCTTCACCATGACCAATCAAGACGCCATCCGCAAACCGGGCAAGGTGGGGCGGCCCATTTTGGGCACGCGGGTGCGGCTGATGGATCCTGAGACGGGCAAAGACGTGGCGCAGGGCCAGACCGGTGAGTTGTTGTTCAACGGCCCGCACACCTGCCTGGGCTATTGGCAAAATGAAAAAGCCACCCAAGCCGCGTTTTTTGTGGATGAAAACGGCGACAAGTGGTTCAAAAGCGGCGATGGCGCGGTGATGGACGAGGACGGTTTTTACGCCATTGCCGGGCGGTTTAAAGACATGATCAAAAGCGGCGGCGAGAACATTTACGCCGCCGAGGTGGAGACGGTTTTTCGCCAGCACGAGGGCGTGGCCGATGCCGCGCTGATTGGCCTGCCAGATGAAAAATGGGGCGAGGTGGGCGTGATGATTGTGCTGCCAAAACCGGGCAGCCGGCCCGCGCCAGAGGAGTTGCTGCGGTTTTGTGATGGCCGTCTGGCGCGGTTCAAAATACCCAAGCGGGTGATCTTGTCGGAGTCGTTGCCGTACTCGCCGTATGGCAAGGTGATAAAAAGCGAATTAAAAAGAATGCTGAATTCTGAATGCTGAATTCAGAAAAATTTCAGCGCTCGGAGCACTCAAAGCGCTCCGAGCGCTGGTGTGTGAGGCAATATGCCAATTACAAACGCGAACGGCGTAAAAACCTATTACGAGACCTATGGCGATGGCCCGCCACTGGTGCTAATCAGCGGGCTGGGCTACGACCATTGGCAGTGGCATAAGATGGCGCCCATCCTTGCCAAAGATTTCCGCGTGATTGTGTATGACAACCGCGGGGCGGGCCAAAGCGAGAAACCCGCCGGCCCGTACACCGCGCACATGCTGGCCGATGATTTGGCCGACCTGCTTTACAAGCTGGGCATCAAAAAAGCGCACGTGATGGGGCACTCGATGGGCGGGTTTGTGGCGCAGGCCTTTGCGCTGGATTACCCGGAGATGCTGGATCGGTTGATCCTTGCCTCGACCAACTTTGGCGGGCCGCACCATGTTCCCATTACCCCAGAGGCGATGGCCGTGCTGACCGACACGAAAAGCGACCCGCTGGAGCGTCTCAAGCGCGGGGTGGCCATCAGCACCGCCCCTGGTTTTGTGGAGGCGCACCCGGAGTTTTTGCAGGAGTGGGTCAATTACCGCGCGGTTCATCCCATTGACCCCAGCGGCTACCAGGCGCAGTTGGCGATTGGGCTGGGGCTGCTCTCGCCTGCCGCCGCGTTCGAGAACAAATTGGGCAACATCAAAGCACGTACGCTGGTTTTGTCTGCCGAGCATGACAAGGTTGTGCCGCCCGCCAATGGCATGTTGATGGCGCAAAAGATACCGGGTAGCTTGTCCATCATGCTGACACGCGCCGGGCATTTCTTCCCGTTTGAAGTTCCCGATGTTGCCAGCAAGACGGTGGCGGAGTTTCTTAAAAACAGTTGATTGAATTGCGGAGAAGAACAGAAATAAGAAAATTTGCGTAGCGCGCTTTCTTGTTTCTTCTCTCTTCGCAATTAGAAAAAAGTATTTTCAGGAGGAGAAAACAGATGAAGACTTTTAAGTTGATTAGCTTGATGGCTGTTGCTGGGATGGCGCTTGCGGCCTGCGGCGCGCCCGCGGCCCCAACTGCCGCCCCAACCGCGGCGGCCAAACCCACCGATGCGCCAAAAGCCACCACCGCGCCCGCGGCTGGCGGAAGCGCCATCACCATTGGCCTGCTTACCGACCGCTCTGGCGCGTTGGCCATTTACGGGCCATCGGTTGAGCAGGGGTTTGCCATTGGTTTGGATTACGCCACCAAAGGCACAAACAAAGTCGCTGGCAAAGACATCAAAGTGGTGACCAAAGACACCGCCAGCAACGCCGACACGGGCGTGACGCTGGCCCGCGAGGCGATTGAGAAGGACGGCGCAAAGATTCTGGCTGGCGTGCCCTCTTCTGCGGTGGCGCTGGCTGTTTCTGGCGTGGCCAAAGATAACAAGATCGTTTACAACTCTTGCCCCGCCGCCACCCCAGACCTGACCGGCAAGGCGTTTAACGAATACACTTTCCGCGCGGGCCGCACCAGCATTCAAGACTCGCTCACAATGGCGGGCGCGTTGATGGGCATGGGCAAGAAGTTTGTGCAGATCGCCCCAGATAACGCGTTTGGCCGTGGCAGCGCTGCGGGCTTTTACGCCGTGCTCAAGGGCATGGGCGCCAACTTTGTGACCAATGACAACGACAAAGACACTGGCACCGTGTTCGCCCCGCTAGAGACCACCGACTTCACGCCATATATCAATCAGCTTTTGGACAGCAAGGCCGAAGTGTTGATTGTGACGTGGGCGGGCGCGGGCTTTGTGCCCATGTTCCAGCAAATGCAGCAACTGGGCGTGTTTAAAGCGATGACCGTTGCGACCGGCATGGGCGACAACGCCAGCATGAAAGCCGGGTATGGCACAGCCGCTGGCGCGGTGGGCGTGAGCGTGTATCACTACACGCTGTTTAAGAACGCCGAGAACGACGCGCTGATTGCGGGCACCAAGGCCAAGTACAACGGCGTGCCAGACCTGTTCAGCGAGTGCGGCTTTAACGCGGCGGTGATGCTGGTGAAGGCGCTGGAAGCCACCGGCGGCGACACCGACGCGCAAAAGATGATCAAGGCGCTGGAAGGGATGAAGTTCAACGGGCCAAAAGGCGAATACACCGTTCGCCCAGAGGATCACGTTTTGCTCCAGCCCATGCCGCTGGTCAAATTGCTCAACGTGACCGACCCCGACTTCAAGTTCTTTGAGTTGGTCAAGCTGCTCAGCCCAACCGAGAGCGCGCCCCCGTGCGCCGTCCCGGCGGAGTTGAACCGCTGCAAGAAGTAAAGTCATAGTTATAGTTGATAGTGATAGTGAGGCGTTCGCCAAAACTATCACTATCAACTATAACTATCAACTAAAGATGCTCATCCTGGAAACCCGCGCCCTGACAAAATATTTTGGCTCGTTTTGCGCCGTTGGCGGGGTGGACCTGCGCGTGGAAGAAGGCACATTGCATTCTGTCATTGGGCCAAACGGCGCGGGCAAAACCACCCTGTTCAACCTCATCAGCGGGTATTTGCGCCCAAGTGATGGGGCCGTGATTTTTGAAGGCAAAGACATCACCGGAACGCCTCTGCACAAAATGGCCCACCTGGGCATTGGCAGGTCGTTTCAAATTACAAATGTTTTTCCAAATTTAACAGTTTTAGAAAATGTGAGGCTGGCTGCGCAGGCCAAAGGCGCAGATAGTCTGCGCTTTTTGGCGGATGCAGGTTCCATCAAAAAATATATTGAGCAGGCCACCCACGCGCTGGAGCTGGTTGGGCTGACCGCGCGGATGGGCTGGCTGGCCGCCGCCTTGCCGCACGGCGATAAACGCAAATTGGAGATCGCCATCAACCTGGTGGGCGACCCGCGCCTGCTTTTGCTGGATGAACCCGCCGCGGGCATGGCAACCGAGCAGGTGCCGGAGTTTATGAACACCATCAGCGAGATTCGCAAACGCGCGGGCAAAACCATTTTGCTGGTAGAGCACAACATGAGCGTGGTGATGAATTATTCAGATCGCATCACGGTGATGGCGGGCGGCAAAGTGCTGGCAGAGGGAGCGCCCGCCGAAATAAAATCAAACGAAGCGGTGCAAAACGCCTATTTGGGGCATAGATAGGAGAGCTTTAGCTCTGTGCTTACTGATGAACTTACTCGAAGTTAATTCCATTGATACCTACATCGGCCAGTCGCACATTTTGGAGGGCGTTTCGCTGGCGGTGCCGCGCGGCAGCATCACCGCGCTGCTGGGGCGCAACGGGGCGGGCAAAACCACCACCCTGCGCTCCATCATTGGCCTGCTTGCGCCGCGCAACGGCAAAATTTTGTTTGATGGGGCCGAGATAGACGGCAAACCGGCGTATGTTGTGGCGGCCAAAGGCATTGGCTATGTGCCAGAGAACCGCGCCATTTTTAAAGCGCTCACAGTTGAGGAAAATCTTATCATTGCCGAGCGAAAGAAAGGCGATCTGGCCCGGCATACCGATCTCATTTTTGATCTGTTTCCCGACCTGCGGATGTTTTACAAACGCATGGGCGGCAACTTGTCTGGCGGGCAGCAGCAAATGCTGGCCATTGCCCGCGCCCTTGTGCCAGACAACTCGCTTTTGCTCATTGACGAGCCAAGCGAGGGCCTCGCGCCGATCATCGTGGAGGGAATTGTGAACGCCTTGCGCAAGCTGGCGCAAAATGTAACCGTATTGCTGGTGGAGCAAAACTTCCAGATGGCCGCAGATTTGGCCGACCGGTACGCCATCCTTGATGACGGCAAAGTGGCCGCCAGCGGCCTGATGCCCGACCTGGTGAATGACCGCGCCACGATTTCAAAGTATTTGGGTGTGAATTAGCAATTACCAATGAAACAGTTAAAAAATGCGCAACCGGCACTCATCACCGGCGCGGTGGTGATTTTATTTTTGCTGGCATTGTTTGGCCGCTTTGAGCCAAAAGTGGCGGTGAGCGTGCTTCTCTCTGGCCTCACGCTGGGCGCGTTGTATTTCATGATGTCCGCCGGTCTCAGCCTCATCTTTGGCCTGATGGACGTGTTGAACTTTGCGCACGGATTTTTGTTTATGCTGGGCGCGTATGTTGGCCTGGCCTTGTTCAACGCGCCATTTTTGGCGGGGTTAGATTCCAACCTGCGTTTTGTTCTTGCGCTGGTGGCGGGCGGCGCGGGCATGGCCGTGCTCGGCGCGATCATGGAGTGGTCGCTCATCCGCCCGCTCTACTCGCGTCCCATCTACCAGGTTTTGCTCACGCTGGGCCTCACGTTTGTGGGCGGCGAGGCGATCAAGGCGATTTGGGGGACGGCGGGGTTCTTTATGCCGATCCCCGCGTTTTTTAACGGCAATGGCCCAAACTGCCCCTCGCCCGATTTTTTCTCGTTCTTCAAAGACAACTGCTCCTCCATTTTAATTTTGGGGCGGGCTTTCCCCAGCTACCGCCTGTTTGTGATTGCGCTTGGGCTGGCGATGTTCTTCGCGGTGATTTTGCTTTTGCGCAAAACGCGGCTGGGCATCATCATCCGCGCGGGAGTGCAAGATAGCGAGATGGTGCAGGCGCTGGGCATCAACGTGCGGCGGGTGTTCACCCTGGTTTTTGCGATTGGAGCCGGGCTGGCCGGGATTGGCGGCGTGGCGGCGGCCCCTTTTATTGGGGTAAACCTCGGCATTGGGCAAGAGTTTTTGCTGCAAGCGTTTATCTCCATCGTCATTGGCGGCATGGGGAGTTTTAGCGGGGCGGCCATTGGCGCGCTGCTGGTTGGTCTTGCCCGCGCGTTTGGCGACCAGCTCGTTTTGTCTGGCATTCAACTGCCGTTTATGACCGAGATGATCAAGCTTTCGCCGTCCATCGCCCGCGCCTCAACCGTCATCATCATGGCAATTGTGCTGCTCATTCGCCCGGCGGGTTTGCTGGGCAAGAAAGAGTGAAAAAAAAGACGATGGACCATGGACGATGGACGATGACATCAGCGACCAGCGACTAACAACCAGCAACCAGCAACCAAAAATGAACACAACAAACTTGCGCAAATTTTTCTCGCCCGGCGTCTTGCTGGCGCTGGCGATGGCCGCCTTTCCGTTTGTGTTGTCTGCGCTCACCGGGCAGCCGCTAAACACAGGCGACCCCAAGTTTTGGATGGGGATGCTGGCGCAGGTGTTTATTCTGGCGGTCTATGCCATGAGCTACGACCTGCTCATGGGGTATACCGGCATCCTCTCGTTTGGGCACGCGCTGTTTTTTGGCACGGGCGCATATGTGGCCGGTATTTTGCTCAAGCACGCCAAGTGGGATTTGCTGCCCGTGATTTTGGCCGTGATTGGCGTGACGCTTTTGCAAAGCCTGCTGGTGGGCATGTTGTCTTTGCGCGTCAAGGGCGTGTATTTCGCCATGGTCACCATGGCTTTCTCGCAAATGTTTTTTATCCTGGCCGAGGCCTCGGACTTTCGCGAATACACCGGCGCGGAGGATGGCCTGCAAAGCATCCCGGTGCCGGCGTGGCTTAGCCCAACCAACGAGCGTTTGACCTTTTATTTTGTCACTCTCGCATTTTGCATTGGCATGTATTTGCTGGCAAAGCGGGTGGTGAACTCGCCCACCGGCAAGGTGCTGCTCGCCATCCGAGAGAATGAGCCGCGCGCGCAGGTCATTGGCTACAACACCTTCATCTACAAACTGATTGGCATGAGCTTGTCTGGGGTGATGGCTGGCCTGGCCGGGATGATGAACGCGCTTTGGAACTTGAACGCGAACACATCCATGCTCAGCGTCTCCACCACAATCAACGCGCTGCTCATGACGATCATTGGCGGGGTTGGCACGCTGAGCGGGGCCATTTTGGGCGCGGGGTTTTTGCAGTTGCTGGGGTATTGGCTAAACGTGACCTTTGGCCCGCGCTGGCCGCTTTTGTTCGGCATCATCTACATTTTGATTGTGCTGTTTCTGCCATACGGCTTCATCGGCACATGGCGCGCCAACAAGAGCAAAATTTTGGCGCGCTGGAACGCCGCCCGCGGCAAGGCGTAGGAATCTGCGCGTAAGCCCGGCTTGGTGCGCGCCTTTTTCGCAGATTTCTCGCTCGAAAACCTGTCCTGATCTTGTCGAAGGGAGCTTGTCGAAGGATGACAGACTTACTCTTATCCAAAACTCGCGTTAACCAGCGAATTTTGCCGCGCCGCCATTTTCTCAGAAAACCCTCTTGACAAACCGTTTTTTTTGACTAATATCTCTGACAACGCTGTCAGACAACGCTGTCATTTGAAAAGAGATCAATTATGGCAATCACCATGAAGCAAGTTGCCGAAAAGGCAAACGTTTCTCTCAAAACGGTCTCTCGTGTTGTCAATAACGAGCGCGAGATTGCAGACGAGACGCGCACGCGTGTTTTGGAGACCATCAACGAGCTGGGCTATCGGCCAAATCTTGTGGCGCGCAGCCTTGTCACCCAGCGCTCAAACATCATCGGCCTGATTGTGCCCGATATTTGCAATCCCTACTTTTCCGAGGTGGCGCGCGGCGTGCAGGAGATCACCCAGGAAAACAATTACAGTCTGATGATCGCCAGCAGCGAGGACTCGGAGAGAGGCGAAATAGAGCTGCTGCGGGTGATGAATTCGCAATCGGTGGATGGAGTGATATTGTTTGGGCCCATGTGGTCCGAGGCCGTGGATGCGTTTGGCGCGGGCAACCGGCCCATCATTACGGTGAACACGTTTTATGATCACCCGCGCGTGGGGTGCGTGATGGCCGATCATTACAACGGGGCCTGCGCAGCGATGGATCATCTGTTTGCCAGGGGACATCGCCGCATCGCCATGCTGGCCGATGTTGTAGGCGACCCGCGCGAAGAACGGCGCGTGTCGGCGTATCAGGATTCCCTCGTTAAACATGGCCTGCCGGTAGATGAAAGCCTGATTGTGCGGGGCAACCCGCGCATACCGGGGGGCCGCGCCGCCACAAAAAAACTGCTGACCGAGCGCCCGGATGTCACGGCGTTGTTTTGCTTTAACGACCTGCTGGCGCTGGGCGCATTAAAAGCCTGCGCAGAGATGGGCGTTCGCGTTCCTGAAGATTGCGCCATTGTTGGATTTGATGATATTGACTTTGCTTCCATCACAACCCCCGCATTAAGCAGCGTGCGGGTGGACAAGCGCGAGTTGGGGCGCTCGGCTGCCATGCTGGCCCTGCGCATGATTGAAAGATTAGACACGCCAAACAGGCTTGTTGAAATACCCGCTGAATTAATCGTTCGAAATTCATCCTAAGTTTTTTTTGAGAGGAATACTTCCATGACGATAAATCCATCACCCTCCTCCAACACGCGCACATCAAACTGGCTAAAGATGTGGACAAAGGGCGAAACCTGGCTGGCCTATCTTTTTATTTTGCCCGGGCTGGTTGGCTTTTTGACGTTCTTTGCCATCCCGGCCGTTCGCGGCCTTTTGTTCAGCTTTACCAACGCCGATATGGTGAGCGAAGCGCAGTGGATTGGCACGCAGAATTTTGAGAACATCCTCAAAGACGAGAACTTTTGGCATTCGCTGGCGGTCACCGTTCAATATGTTTTGCTCAACATTCCGCTGCAAACGGTTTTGGCCATTGGGTTGGCGGTGTTGATGAATCGCCTGACGCAAAACATGCTTGTGCGCGGCGTGTTGGTGCTGCCCTGGCTCATCCCAAACGTGGTGGTGGCACTGCTCTGGCTGTGGATGTTGGACCCGCAACTCGGCCTCATCAACCAAATTCTCACCACCCTTGGGATGGATCGCGTGCCGTTTCTGGGCAATCCCTCATCGGCCATGGCTTCAATTGCGGGGATAAATATTTGGCGGCATGTGGGCTACACCGCGCTCTTGCTCTTCGCCGGTCTGCAAACCATCCCCAAAGAGATGTATGAGGCCGCCGCGATTGACGGCGCCACCGAAGTGCGCACATTTTTTGCGGTCACTTTGCCGCTTTTGCGGCCGGTGCTTGTGTTTGTGCTCATCACCAGCATCATCGGCTCGTTCCAAATCTTCGACACCATCGCCATCACCACCAAAGGCGGCCCGGTAGATGCCACCCGCGTGATTTACTGGTACATCTACAACTTCGGTTTTGAGCGTTTCAAGATGGGATACGGTTCCGCGGTCGCGGTCATCCTGTTCCTCATTCTGGGCACCATCACCATCATTCAATTGCGCCTCAGCCGGGCTAATACGTCCGACCTCGACTAATTCATTTTTATAAAAGAGGACTGACATGACAAACGCATCTAATCCGGCCCAGTCTCGCTCGGCGGGACGCCGTTTCTCCGCAGGAAAAATTGTGGCGTGGGGCGCGCTCATCCTGATGATCATCATCACGCTGGTGCCGCTTTGGTGGATGATTCGCACCAGCCTTGCCACCAACCGCGAGATGATCGCGGATCCAAAATCGTTTTTGCCGCCGGGCTTCACCACGCTCAACTATTCCCGGGTGATGGGTTTCCTGAGCGTGGAGGAATCTCGCGCGCTGGGCGGCTCTGGCACGGCCATCAACTTTTTCCAGTATCTGCGCAACTCGTTTATTGTGACGCTGGCGGTGCTGGCGGGGCAATTGTTCTTCTCCTCGCTCAGCGCCTATGCCTTTGCGCGGCTCAAGTTCCCCTTCCGCGAGAAGATCTTCTTTTTGTATCTCACCGCGCTCATGGTGCCGGGCATCGTCACGCTCATCCCCAACTACATCCTCATCCGTTCGCTGGGTTGGATGAATACCTTTCAGGCCATGATTGCGCCGACCTTTTTGTTCTCGGCATTTGCCATCTTCTTTTTGCGCCAATTCTTTTTGGGCATTAACCACGAGCTGGAAGAAGCCGGCAAATTGGATGGGGCCTCGGTCTTTGGGGTTTTCTGGCGCGTTGTGCTGCCCATGAGCGGCCCGCCGCTCGCCACCATCGCCATTCTTATTTTCATCAGCACATGGAACGATTACATGTGGCCGCTTTTGGTTGGCTCCAAAGAAGAAGTGCGCGTGCTCACGGTCGCGCTGGGCATCTTCCGTTCGCAAACACCGCAAGGTTCGCCAGATTGGAGCGGCCTGATGGCGGGCGCGGTTTTGGGCGCGCTGCCCGGCGTCCTCATGTTCGCGCTCATGGGCAAGCGCGTCATCAACTCAATTCAATTCTCTGGTTATCGATAAGCCCAAGCGCTCAGGGCGCTAAACCCATCCAGGTACCCGCGATGCGCCACGTGGCACATCGTAAAAAAAGTACAAAGACAATTTTTTTAGAAGCAGGAGAAAGTCATGAACCCGAATAAATCCAAGTATCTACTTGCTCTGCCGGCGTTAGCCATGCTGGTTAGCGCCTGCGGAGCGCCCGCCGCCGCGCCCACGGCTGCGCCCGCTGCCCCAACCGCCGCCCCGGCCGCCAAGGCCACCGATGTTCCCGCTGCGCCCAAAGCCACAGATGTCCCCAAGCCTGCGGCCACGGCTGCGCCCGCTGCGAACGCGGTGACCATCCGCTACACGCTTTGGGACTCCAACCAGTTACCGGCTTACCAGGCCTGCGCCGATGCCTTCATGAAGAAGACCCCGAACATTGTGGTGAAGGTTGAGCAGAAGGGTTGGGATGACTACTGGACCGGTCTGAACACCGGCTTTGCCTCTGGCGATGCCCCGGATGTCTTCACCGACCACCTGGCCAAATACCCGGAATTTGTGAGCAAGAACCTGATTCTGGATATTGAGCCATTTGTGCAGGCCGACA
Organism: Thermoflexales bacterium; assembly: GCA_035433205.1. Taxonomy (GTDB): domain Bacteria; phylum Chloroflexota; class Anaerolineae; order J036; family Brachytrichaceae; genus DAORUN01. The sequence continues at coordinate 19,357 of DAORUN010000014.1, forward strand.
AGGTTGACACCAAGCAGTATCTTGGCGCGTTGGCCGACCTGTGGATGAAGAGCGGCAAGCGCTTTGGCCTGCCCAAAGACTGGGACACCGTCTCGGTCATGTACAACGCAGATATGCTTAAGAAGGCTGGCATTGACCCGGCCATCATGAAAGATTGGACATGGAATCCCAAGGATGGCGGTCAGTACGGCGAAGTCATCGCCAAGCTCACCCTTGACAAGAATGGCAAGAACGGCCTTGACCCCGCGTTCGACAAGAAGAACGTGGTGCAATACGGCTTCTCAATCGGCGCGGGCGGGTTTGCCGGCCAGACCGAGTGGAGCCACTACGCGGCCAGCAATGGCTTCAAGCTGACCGATGGCCCGTGGACAACCAAGTATTACTACGATGACCCCAAGCTGGCCGAGACCATTCAGTGGCTGGCCGACCTGAGCCTGGCCAAGGGTTTCGCGCCTGGCATCGCCGATGTCAAGTCGCTGGGCAACAGCACGTTGTTCCAGTCTGGCAAGGTTGCCATGACCACCGATGGCTCATGGATGATTGGCGACTATGTCAAGAACTCCAAGTTCACCGTTGGCTTTGGTCTTTTGCCCAAGGGCCCGATCGGTGGCCGCCGCTCCATGTTCAACGGCTTGGCCGACTCGATTTGGGTTGGCACCAAGCACCCGCAAGAGGCCTGGCAGTGGCTGAAGTATGCCTCGTCTGAGGAATGCGAGAAGACCGTTGGCACGTTTGGCGTGGTGTTCCCGGCCATCAAGAGCGGTGTGGATGAGGCGCTGAAAGTGTACAAGAGCAAGGGCTTGGATGTGACTTCGTTCACCGACCTGGCCTTTGATTCCAGCTCAACCTTCCTGTTCCCCATCACCGACCATGGCTCGGACGTTTCTTCGATCATGGACGCGACGATGGACAGCATCTTCCTGGGCCAGAAGAAGGCCGCAGATGCGCTGAAGGATGCCAACACGAAAGTGAACGCGCTCTTCAAGTAGTTTAGTACGCAGCGCTCCGGTCGCTCTGCCGAACTTGTTCGGACGCGACCGGAGCGCTCGCTCTACACAATGTCCCGCGCAAAATGGTCTCTCCTTCCCATTTCGCTGGCGTTGCTTGTTTCTTGCGCAGGTAATGGCGCAACACCCAACATGCCCGCCGCCAACGCGAACGCAGCTGCGTCTGCGCCGGTGGCGGGCATGAAGGTGCATCCCCTGTCCACCCGCTCTGTGTGTGATGAGGCTTTTGCCGCGCACACGCTGGACTTTGAAGTTGCGACCCCCGATGGCGACATCAACGGCTTTGAGAGCAACGGCTCTGGGGTGGGCGCGGGCGACCTGAACGGCGATGGCTTGCCCGATCTTGTTTTTGCAAACACCGCAGGCCCCGCGGCCATTTTTTGGAACGAAGGCGATTTTCAATTTAGAAAAGAGGAACTGGGGTATAAAAATTTACGCGCCGTCGCGTTGGTGGATGTGGATGCCGACGGCCAACTGGATATTGTCTTCACCCAGCGCTACGGCCCGCCGCTCTATTTTCACAACGACGCGGGTTCCTTCACCCGCATAAATTTAACAAACGTATACCAGCCCGCATATTCAATGTATTGGGCAGATTTAGATGGCGACGGGCGGCTTGACCTTGTGGCCGCCTCGTATAACGCCGAGCTTTCCAAAGACCGCACCAGCGATTTTTTCTTTAAGTATTTGGGCGGCGTGATTGTGTATTACAACAAAGGCGAGAATGTTTTTGAGCCGCAAAAACTAATTTGGGATACGCAGGCGCTGGCCCTGCTGGTGACCGATCTTAACAACGATGGCCGCCCCGATATTTGGGTGGGCAACGATTTTGATTTGGCCGACCAGATTTGGCTGAACATGCCAGAAGGCTGGCAGGCGGCCATGCCCTTCCCGCATATTTCGCACAGCACGATGGGCCTTGTGATGGGCGATGTAAACAACGATGGCCGCGCCGATGTGTTCGCCTCGGATATGAAGCCGTATGACATTGGCATAAAAACGTGGACGGAATGGCTGCCGCTGATGGAGACAATGCGCAAAATTGTGCCGCGCAACGACCCGCAACTGGATGAAAACATGCTGCTCACCCAAGACCCATCCGGCAAATGGCAAGAGGTTGGCCGGGCCATGCGCGTGGATGCCAGCGGCTGGAGCTGGGCCGCCCAGTTTGGCGATTTAGATCAAGATGGCTTTCTTGATCTTTACGTGGTGAACGGGATGATTGACAAAACGTTCTTTCGGCATTTGCCAAAGTTTGAGCTGGTTGAGCAAAACCAGGCGTTTCACAACGATGCCGGGCGCGATTTTATGACCGAGCCAAAATGGAATTTGGCCGCCAGCGCCAGCGGGCGCAGCCAGGTGATGAGCGACCTGAACGGCGATGGCCGATTGGATATTGTGGTGAGCAACCTGCGCGCCCCCGCCATGATTTACGAAAACCGCCTGTGCAGCGGCGAATCGCTGGAAGTTGCGCTGCGCATGCCCGGCACGCAAAACACCTTCGCGCTGGGCGCAACCGTGCAACTCAAAACATCCAAAGGCACATACACGCGAGAAATGCGCGCAACCGGCGCGCACCTGGCGGGCAATGAGCCAGTGGCGCATTTCGGTTTTCCATCTGGCGCGGTTTTGCAAAGTTTGCTCATTCGCTGGCCGGATGGAAACACGACCGAGACAAGCGATTTGACCCCTCACACATTCATTGAGGTAACCCGATGATCCACACCCTTGAGGCTCCATCTCAACCAAAGCCAAGCTCACCGGTGCTCAGCCTGCTTAACCCGCGCGAGACGACGAAATGGTTTGCCCTCACCGTGCCCATTGGCTTGTTGTGCGGCGCGTTTGGCATCGCGTTTATGAAGTTCCCGCTTTGGGCGGCGGTGCTGGCTTTGCTGGTGGCGGTCATGCCCGCGCTGGTCATCAAGTGGCGGGCGGATGGGATGAAGTATGGCAAACGCATCATGCTCATCAGCATTTTGCTCACCGCGCAGGGCTTGCACAGCGTGGAGCATGTTGCGCAGTGGGCCGAGTATCACGTGTTCAACTTTACGCTGCGCCAGTCCAACGGCCTGCTCTCGCCTGCCAACGCAGAGTGGGTGCATTTTGTGTGGAACTGGGTCGTGCTGTTCGCCATCATCGCCATCATTGCCAGCGGAATGCGCAACATTTGGGCATGGATTTTGTTGTTTGTGGCGGTCACGCACACCATTGAGCACAGCTATTCGTTTATTCGTTACCTGCAAATTTTGTCCGAGCTTGGCTCGATGGGCGTGACCAACATTTCTGCGCAAGGGCTGCCCGGCATTTTGGGAAGGGATGGCTGGCTGGCGCGCAGCCCGCTCACCCAGGGCACCATTTGGTGCGGCATACCCGGCCTCACCACCGCCGAACGGCTTGACCTGCATTTTTGGTGGAACGTGATTGAGATGACGTTCACTGTTTTGGCCAGCCACGTTTACTTGAGTGCAAAGTTCAAAGTGCAAAGTTCAAAGTAATTTGCGCCAATACTTTTGCACTTTGCACTTTGAACTTAAACATGATTCACTTCGACCCCTCTACCCGCACCTTCAATTTAATTCTCAAAACCAGTTTCTACGCCTTTCAGGTAGATGAAACTGGCGTGGTGGTGCATTTGGCGCACGGGCCGCGCCCGGCCAATGCCCCATCCACCGCGCAGGTGACGGCCAAAGCCACCTTGTTCATGTCTGATGAGCGCGTTTCGTTTGAACACCAACTGCGCCGAGACGAACTGGTCACCTTTGGCGACACAACCTATCACGAGGTGGCGCTCAAAGTGGCGTTTCCATCCCTTCCAGCATCCATCCAACCCGGCGAGGCCGCCCATTTGCCCATCCGCGATGTGCGCCTGCGCTACGCCGGTCACGAGATTGTGACCGATGCGAGGCCGGGGTTGTCTGCGAACAAAACCTCACAGGTCCCAGGAAGGACTTGTGAGGTTTGCGCAAACCCTTCCGAACGCCAAACCCTGCGCGTGTTTTTGCGCGACCCAGCCCAGCCGTTCCGCGCGGCGTTGTGTTACCGCCTTACCCCAGAGCATGACATTATTGAGCGCTGGGTGGAATTGGAGAACACGGGCGAGGTGACCATCACGGTGGAGGCGTGCGCCTCGGCCACCATGCACCTGCCAAACGGCGCCAACGAGCTAACCAGCGTCACCGGGTTGTGGGGCCGCGAGTTCACCACCCAGCGCGAGGCGGTTCCGATGGGTCTGAGAATTTTGGAGAGCCGCATGGCCCAGGGCGGCCATGAGAGCAGCCCGTTCTTTTTTCTCAACCGCCCCGGGCAGGCCTGGGAAGAAACCGGCGCGGTTTGGTTTGGCGCATTGGAGCTTAGCGGTGGATGGCGCATCGCGGTGGAGCATTTGCCCTCGTTGGATGTGCGCGTTCACGCGGGTTACAACCCATTTGATTTTGAGTTGGCGCTTGCGCCCGGCCAAAAACACATCACCCCGGCTTTGGCCTGCGGCGTGAGCAACGAAGGCTGGGGCGGGGCGAGCCGCCGCCTGCACGCCTTTGCCCGCGAGCGCATTTTGCCCGCGCCAAAGCCAAACGCGCCCTTGCGCCCCGTGCTTTACAACTCATGGGAGGCCACCTACTTTAACCTGAGCGTGGCTGGGCAAACCGAGCTGGCGCGCAAGGCGGCGGCCATCGGCGTGGAATTATTTTGTTTGGATGACGGCTGGTTTGGCGCGCGCCGCAACGACCACGCAGGTCTGGGCGATTGGGTTGTGAGCCGCGATGTTTTCCCCGATGGCCTTGCGCCACTGGTCGCCGAGGTGCGCAAATTGGGGATGAAGTTTGGGTTGTGGGTGGAGCCGGAGATGGTGAACCCCGATTCGGATTTGTATCGCGCTCACCCAGATTGGATTTTGCATTTTGCGGGCCGCCCACGCACAGAACAACGCAACCAGCTTGTGCTGGATTTTGGCCGCGATGAGGTGGTGGAACATATTTTTGCCGCGCTCAACAAGCTGTGCGATGAATACCAGATTGATTTCTTCAAGTGGGATATGAACCGCAACCCCAGCGAACCCGGCTCGGTGGCGGGTAAGGCCATTTGGCGCAAACACACCGCTGGTGTCTATTCGGTGATGGATCGCCTGCGCGCGGCGCACCCGGAGCTGGATATTCAAAGTTGCTCCGGCGGCGGCGGGCGCATTGACTTAGGCGTTTTGCAACGCGCCGACCAGGTGTGGACGAGCGACAACACCGACGCGCTGGATCGCATTCGCATTCAAGAGGGGTTTAGCCTGGCCTACCCCGCGCGGGCGATGGAGTGCTGGGTGACCCACGAGCGCAATCACCAGACGCACACCATTCACACCCTGGCCATGCGGTTTGATGTGGCGATGCGCGGCGCGTTGGGCATTGGTAGCAGCTTGAACGCGCTGGATGAGGCCGAACTGGCTGAATACGCCTCGTTTATCGCGTTTTACAAACGCATTCGCCCCATCGTGCAAAACGGAGAGTTGTACCGCCTGCAACGGCAAGAAGAGTTCGGCGCATCCATCATTCAATATGTTTTGGCCGATGGGTCTGAGGCGGTTTACTCGGTGGCGGTGAGCGCGTATCTCATGGGGCAACATTTGCCCACGCCGCCCCTGCGCGGCCTTGATGCGGCGGCCACCTACGCAGCCTGCAACCGCACCGGCACAGAGGTGTATCGCGCATCGGGCTACGAGTTGATGACGCTGGGCATTCCGTGGCTTAAATACGTAAACGTGCAAGACACGCTCACACTGCATGTGAAGAAAGTGTGACGAGTGAGGCGCAAAAGCAGAGGCGCAAAATTTTGCGTCTCTGCGCCGTTATGCGGTCAGACCTGCGCATCACGCAAGTTCCAGCGTTAATTCAAAATGCCTGCGCCCCCAAGTTTGGGTTAACGTGAGTTTTGGTTAAGCGTCTAGCACGCCCAGCAGTCCGACTTCTTGATTTTGCCCGATTTCCTAAACTCTGTTCTTATCCCAAACCCGCGTTGGGTTAAATGAGAGAATGGGGCAAACCATGATCAGCATCTCAATTGCAGAAATGGATGTTATGCGGGCACATGTGGAGGCAGGTTACCCGCACGAGGCCTGCGGCGTGCTGGTGGGCGAGATGGGAGACGGACCAGACAGCCACAAGCGCGTGGCGTATGCCGTTCCGGTGAAAAACGCCTGGACGAGCGAAGCAGGCGACGCGCACGACCTGCGCGACCGCTACTCCATCGCCCCCGAAGACATTGTGCGAATTGACCGCGAAGCGGGAAAACGCGGGCTGGACATCATCGGCTTCTTTCACTCTCATCCAGACTGGCCTTCCACGCCTTCTCAAACCGACCGCGAATGGGCGTGGCCGGTGGTCTCGTTTGTCATCATCTCGGTGCGGGGCGGCGCAGTGCATTCGGCGCAATCGTGGATACTGAATGATGATCGCGCGGCGTTTGAGGAAGAAAATATGGTTGTAACCTGATGCGCAAGGTGTAATGTGCAAAAGATTTTGCGCATTACACGTTTATAAAGTGGACAAGCACATGCGCCCCACCCAGCGGCCATCCCCCGGCTTTTTCCACCTGTGCCGAGAGACGCTGGCCGTGTGCACCGCAAACGCCATCCCGCTGCTAACGCTGGCGTTTTGGGGTTTTGCATTTGCCGGGTTGATGGGCGGCTTGATTGGCGCGGCGTTTACGCTGGCTCGCATAACGACCGGCGCGGGGTTTGGCGTTTCGTTCATCTCGCCCGCGCAATATCTGGCGCAGGGCCTCTTTGGGGTGATGGCGATGCCGCTGGCGTATGGCGCCATCACCCGCCTTGCTTTGCAGAATGGGAGCCGCGCCTCCGCGTCGGCGCTGCTAAAAGAATCGTTGCGCCGCCTGCCCGCGCTGGTTTTTGTGTGGCTTGGGTATGGCGCGGTGATGTTTGCGGGTGTTCTGGTTTTGGCGAATTTTTTACGCGCCGCGCAGTTTGATCTCAGCAACATTGGGCGCGTCTCGGCATCGCTGCAAGATGTGGCGCGGGCGGTTGCCATCCGCGTGGTGGGCTACAACTTGCTGCCAGACCCCGGCCCGCCGTTTGCCGATGCCCTGACCTACATCCGCGCGATGGTGCGCCGCATGGCGGTGGCTTATTCTGGGGGGGTGGCGTATTACGCGCCCGATGCGGGTGGGCTGGCGCTGCCCGCAGCCGGGGCGTTTGCCGCGCTGCTGGTTTTTGAGACACTTTTTAGGATGCGGTTCCCATCCCTTATGCGCCCAGGCGTGAGCGTGGCGCGGGCGCTGGCAGACAGCGCCACGCTGGGGTTGCGGCGCTTTGGCACAATTGCGGCGTATATGTGGGCGCAGCGGCTGATCTTTGCGCTGGGCATGGCGCTATTTGTGTGGCTGCCGCTCACCGTGATTCAAAGCGTCATCATGCCGCTTGTGTTGCGCGGGCTGAGCGCATCGTGGGTAACCACGCTGACCAACGCCATGTCGCTCCCGGCGGTGGCGCTCATCACCATGCTCTTTACCGCCTTTAGCGCGGTGTTTGATGCCCTGCTTTGGAAACATTTAACCGAAGAAGCTCTGCCCGCGCCGCCACAAACCTGAGTGATTATTAAGGCTCCGCGCAGGTCGCCCATCAAAAATTGCGCGAAACGATGTATCATATTTGAATCTCTTATGCCAAAAATGGTATCTCACACCGATACTGTTTTTTGCGCCGGTTTTGTTAAGCTGATTTTTGACGCTGTTTTAACGGCAGGGTGAAATACTGATTTCACAGATAGTTTCACAGGAGGAAAATAGAAAATGAGCACAAAACTTTCAATCAGATCAATTTTGTCTTTGGGCGCGGCGCTCATGGTGTTGAGCGCGTGCGGGGGCGCCAAACCGGTCACCATGGCCGATATGCCAACGTATCCGGGCGCGACCGAGCTGAAGCCGGGTGAGAGCACGCTGGCCAGCACACTGGCCAACAACGTGACGCAAAACGATCAACTCAAGCAGGCCATGGGCGGCGCGGGCACAAAGATTGATCAAAAGGGCTTCAAGCTGCCTTCTGATGCAACCTGGGCGGGTGTGAGCAAGTTTTACGAAGACAAGCTCAAGACGATGGGTTTTGCGGCGGGGCTGGGCGGCACAGGCGGCATCGCAGGCGGGCTGGTGGGCAACCTCACAGATAAAATGATGCAGCAGGTGAATCAGGGCAATGATTTGTTCCAGACCGCAATGTTTAGCAAGGACAAACAGGTCTTTACCGTGATTATGATTGCCGACCCGATCGACAAAACAAAGAAAGAACTGATCACTTCGCTCAACACCAATTAAACCATTTGGCGGGGGCATGGCCTCAAACATGCCGAAATTGGGTTTGTCATTGTGGCAAACCCAATTTTTTTTGCCGCGCTGGCGTGTAAGCCCTGAAGCTTTACGTTGTCAAATATCCCCCAGCGCCCAAAAGTCGTACAATTGAGCCATGTCAATTGGTTTATCTCTTCCTCGCGTAGACGCAAAAGCAAAAGTCATGGGTCAGGCGCTGTATCCTGGTGATTACAACTTGCCCGGCCAGCTACATGCCAAGGTGTTGTGGTCTAAACAAGTCCACGCCAGGATAAAAAAAATTGACATGGCCGCCGCAAAGGCCATCCCGGGCGTGGTTGCCATTTTTACTGGCGCAGATTTGCCGGTGAACGAATATGGCCTGATGACCTTTGACGCGCCGGTGATGTTGGACGACGGAGGACCGAAGACCGAAGACGGCAATTCGGCGCACAAGCAATCTGTCTCCCGTCTTCTGTCTACCGTCTCCCGCCATTATGGCGAAAAGGTCGCGTTCGTGGTGGCCGAGACCGAGCAAATTGCCGCCAAAGCGCGAGATGCCATCGTGGTGGAGTATGAGCCGTTGCCGCGCGTGACCGACATTCACGCCGCGCAGCAAAACGATGCGCCGCTTATCCATCCCACCTACCCGGGCAACGTGATTTACGAATACAACATTGTGCATGGCGCTGGGGCGGATGGCTTTGCCGATGCGGATGTGATTGTGGAGGATGTTTACAACGTGGGCGCGCAGGAACACGCCTATTTGCAGCCAGAGGCGGGCGTGGCTTACATGGATGACGAGGGCCGCGTGACGGTGGTCGTGGGCGGCCAGTGGGCGCACGAAGATCAGGGGCAAATTGCCCACGCGCTGGATTTGCCGCTGGACAAAGTGCGCGTGATTTACCCGGCCATTGGTGGCGCATTTGGCGGACGCGAGGACATGAGCGTGCAAATTGTTCTGGCGCTGGCCGCATGGAAGCTGGGCCGCCCGGTCAAAATTATTTGGAGCCGCGAGGAGAGCATCATTGGGCATCACAAGCGCCACCCTGTGTGGGCGCGGGCCAAACTGGGCGCAAAGCGAGATGGCTCTTTGGTGGCCGCCGAAGTTGAACTGCTGGCTGATGCGGGGCCATATAACTACACCAGCAACAAAGTGCTGGGTAACGCCGCGCTCACGTGCACCGGGCCATATCTCATTCCAAATGTGCATGTAAACGCCAAAGCCATTGTCACCAACAACGTGCCTGGCGGGGCGTTCCGCGGGTTTGGCGCGCCGCAAGGGCTGTTTGTGGCCGAGACGCAAATTAACAAGATGGCCGAAAAACTGGGCATGGACCCGGTTGAACTGCGCCTAAAAAATGCCTGGCGTGATGGCGGCCTGATGATCACCGGCTCGCAAATTGTGCCGGGGTGTACGCTGGTGCAAACGCTGGAAGCCTGCAAGCAAAAGACCGAGGACGGAGGACGGAAGACGGTTTCTTCCCCCCTCCTCGCGGGAGGGGTTGGGGGTGGGCCAGCCGCCTCCCGTCTTCCGTTCCCCGTCTTGAGCGGGCGCGGCTACGCCTGCGGCCACAAAAACATTGGCTTCTCGTTTGGTTTTTCCGATACCTGCACCGCCTTTATTGAATTGCACGGCAAAGAGAAAATTGAGAAAGCCATTTTGTTTCATGCGGGGTCAGATTGCGGGCAGGGCGCGCACACGGCCATGCAGCAGGTGGCCGCTACCGCGCTGGGCCTGCCGCCCGAAAAAATTGAAATGGTGCTGAGTGACACGGCCACCAGCGGCAGCAGCGGCAGTTGTTCGGCCTCGCGGCTCACGTTTATGATGGCCAACTCGGTGGCCGGGGCGGCCAAATTGGCGCTGGAAAAATGGCGCAACGAAGAACGCCCCGCCCGCGCCGAATACACCTACGTGCCGCGCAAAACCACCGGGCTGGATCACGAACTGGGGCAGGGCGACCCGTGCATCACCTTTGCGTATGTGGCCCAGAGCGCGGATGTGGAGATCAACCGCGAGACCGGCCACATTCATGTGCGCAACTTTGTCTCGGCAGATGACGTGGGCAAAGCGGTGAACCCCCAGCAAGTGCAAGGGCAAATTGAGGGCGCGGTGGTGCAGGGCTGGGGCTACACCTCGCTGGAAAATTTTGTCTCCAAAGATGGGCGCATCCTCACCAACACGTTCTCCACCTATCTCATCCCGTCTGTGCTGGATGTGCCAGACAAGGTGGAATCGGTGGTGCTGGAGCTGCCCGACCCGCAGGGGTTTCATGGCATACGCGGCATGGCCGAGCTTCCGCTGATGTGCGTGGCCCCGGCGGTTGTGGCCGCCATCCACAACGCCAGCGGCGTGTGGATTAATGACTTGCCCCTCACGCCAGAGCGTGTTCGCAACGCGCTTAAAAATTGACGGAGGACCGAAGACGGAAGACGGTTGCTAATCTTGCCAAAAAGCCGTCTTCCGTCTCCCGTCTTCCGTCTCTGTCATGCAACGTCTAATCGGTCTCTTTCTCATCATCGTCCTCACGCTGGCCGCGCCGGTGGCGGGGGCGTTGCGCGACCTGCTCTGGGGCGGCTACACCGGCTACGCCTCGCGCTATTTGGGCGGCCTGCCTGCCGCCGCGCCGCGCCAGCCGCGCAGCGGGCTGGTGGTGATGGCCTTCGTGCGCGGCATGGGCGATAACGAATCGCGGGTTTTGCCCGCGCTGAACACGCTGCGCTCACAAGGGGCCAGTGTTTCGCTCACATTCGACCCGCCGCCGTTTACCCTCTCCAAAGCCGTCACGCTCATCTCCGGCGCATCGCCAGAGGTGCACGGCCTGGTCGCGCAATCGCAGGCGGGCAAGGCCCTGCCAGACACGGTGTTTGGCCAGTTGCAACGCGCGGGCAAAGCGGTGGGCGTGGTTGGCTCGCAGATGTGGCAAGACCTGGCGCCATCCGCCGCGCGAGGCGAGCTTGTGCCAGAGGGCATGGCCGACCACGATGCGGTTGCCATCCAACTGGCCACCCAAATTGCAAAAGACGCGCGTTCGCCCGCGCAATTTCTTGTGGTGGAGCTGAGCGAATTTTCATCCGCGCCAGACCGGGCGCAGGCCACAAACCGCAACTTGCAAAGCCTCATCGCCGCGCTGGATTTGCAAAAACAAACCCTGGTTGTGATGGGCGACGCGGCGGATGTGAGCCATGCCGCGCCCATGATTCTGGCTGGGGCGGGGGTTCGCGCGGGCGCAACCGCCAATGCGCGGGGCGAGGATGTTGCGCCCACGCTGGCCGCGCTGCTTGGCGCGCCGTTTCCCATTCAATCGCAGGGCAACCTCATGTTGTCTGCGCTGAGCGATGCTGGAGACGCGCCCGCATCTGCCGCGCAACTCACGCTGTTTTACGAAAACTGGAGCGAGGTGATTCACCAGCCGCGCTTTGCCGCCGAACTTTTGCGCGGGTATTCGTCTTACCCCGCGTTTGTGGCCGACCTGAACGCCAAAGTTGCCGCGCAACGCGCCACCGCGCTGGCGCAAGAGCGCACCGGGCGCGCGCCCGTGCTGGTGGGCGTGGGCGTGGCCCTGGCCGCGCTGGCAATTGTGCTGGTGGGTTTGGGTGGATGGCGGGCCGCGCTGGCGGCGGCGTTGTATTTTGGGCTTTGGCTTGCCAATTATTTTTTGGTCGCGCGGTATGGCGCGGATATGGCCGCCTTGCCGGTTTTGGCTCAACCCGCCCGTGAGTCGGCCATCATCTTGCTGGTTGTGAGCGCGGTGGTGGGGTTTGCCAGCGGCGGGCTGGATGACGCGCTGGAGGCCGTGACCTGCGCGATGGCCGGGCTGGGGCTGGTGGTGGTTGGCCTCGCGGCGCAGGTGGCGGTTTACATTTTTAACTGGGGCGCAACGCCCGGCTTGTTTTTGCCAGATGCGGGCGCAATCACCAGCGTGTTGATGGCGCTGGCGCAGGGCGCGGGGTTGAACACTCAGATCGTCTCGCAAGCGCCCGCCCTGCCTGTGCCTTTGTTGATGGCGCTGGTGACGGCGTTGTGTTTCGCCATTGCGCACAGCCGCACGGGCAAAAATAATTCGCGGTATCGTTAATGGATTGATGTTTAGAAATTTTTTTTGGCGTGGATCGCACGCGCTTGCCGCGATATTTTTGTTTGCCGCCTGCGCCGCGCCAACGCCGCCGCAACCCGCCGGGCAACCCGCGCCGCAGACTGGTGGCACGGCTCAGTTGGCGTATGCCGCGCCGTGCGTGCCAGAATCGGCCACAAAACCCATCCCCAGCGGCAAAAAACGTTTGGTGATTGGCACAGGCAGCGAGGGCGGCCTGTTTTACCCGGCGGGCAACGCGCTGGCAGGCGTGTTGAGCAAATCTCTCACCAGCACCGAGGCGTTGACCAAAACAATTGGCGGCTCGGAAGAGAACATCCGGGCGTTGGCGAAGGGCGAGATTGACCTGGGTTTTGCCTCGCAAGACGTGGCCTACGAGGCCGCGAACGCCCTCGGCAATTTTAAGGGGCAGAGCAAGGCCAGCGTGTGCGCCCTGGCGCAGCTTAGCGCCAGCTTTTTGCACATTTTGGCCGCGCCAGCGGCGGGCATAAACGCGGTGGAAGACATGCGCGGCAAGCGGGTGGCGGTTGGCACGCCGGGCAGCCCCGCCGAGATTGCCGCCACGCGGGTGTTCAGCGCGGCGGGGATGAATTTGCAAAAAGACATTGTTGGCGCGAACATGAATTTGGAGCAGAGCCTGGCCGCGCTCAAAGCCGGGCAGGTAGACGCGCTGTTTTGGATGGGCAGCCAGAGCGTTCCGCAAATTTACGAGATGATGGCGGGCGGCGGCGCGCGCTATGTTTCCATTGCCCCGCTTTACGAAAAACTGCGCAAAGATTTTGGGTTGAGATACGCCCAAATCACGTTGCCAGCCGGGGCCTACCCCAACATGCCGGGCGATGTGGCCGGGATTGGCATTGGCAGCGCGCTGCTGGTGAACGCCAACATGAACACGCAACTGGCGCGAGACATTTTGCAGGCTGTGTTTGACAACGCCGAGACCATCCGCGCCAGCCACCCCGAACTGGCAAAATTTACCCAGAAAGGCGCAGCCACGCCCGGCGCGGTGCCGTTTCACCCGGGCGCGGTTCAGTTTTACGCGCGGTAGGCTGCATCTGCCTTTTGTGTTTCAATCAACGCCTGCGCCACCGCGGATGGGTCAACCAGCATGTGAAAGTGCCCGGCCTCAAAGCGTGTCACCGGCCAGCCGCGTTGTTCGGCCAGGTGGGCGTGCTGCGCGTAGCCCGCGCTGAACTGAATGTAGGCGCACGGCGCGTTTGGCTGGGGCGCAGACATTTTCTCCGCAAAAAAGTTGAGCGTGCGCGGGCGCAACTCGCGCAGGGTTTGCTGGCGCAGCGCCGCGTTTGGAATCACATCGGCAAGATCAGAATCTGTCCACGCGGGAAACGCGCCGCCCGCGCGCAAATCTTGCTCAAACGCATCAAACCACGCCCCGCCCTCGTCCCTCAACAAATCCAAACGGCTCCAGCCAGCGCGCCCAATTCCGGCATCCACAAAAACAATGCGAGTGGGAGGATGAGCCAGCCGCGCGGCGATGGCGGGTAGCAATGGCCCCGCCCCGCTATGCCCCGCCAAAACCAGCGGTTGGGCGATGGCGCTCTGGTTGATGGTGCTTGCGACTGATTCCGCGTGTTGCTGCCAGAACGCCCGTCCGTCCGAGGCCTCATCCACCGGGTTGGCGATGAGAACACGATGCCCGCGCCGCGCCAGCTCATGCGCCACCAGCGCCCACACGCCCGGCCCGGTGAGCGGGCTGGGGACGAGCGCAAAGGCAGGGGTGCCGCCCAGTGCAACCCAAGCCTTTCCGGCATCGGTGAGCCAGTAGGTTGCGCCGGGGAATTTTTTGTTGCTGCTGATGAGACCTGCGTCCACCAGCGCGTGAACCGCATCGCCGCTCACGGTCTGCGCTGGCCCATCCAGCGGATGAAGCGCGTAGCTTTTGCCGCCCTCAATGTCTCGCAGGTCGCGCAAAAAAATCCCGGCGGCCATCGCCCGCAAAATGTGGCGTTGTTCCTGGTTTAAATCAGCCGGGCGCAGCATTTAGAAGGTTGGGAAAGCCCCGCCCAGAATTATGCCGCCATGCCCGCAGCCAATGATTTGCGCCCCGGTTGCGGCCTCTTTTGCCACGGATGCTTTGCCAGCTTCGTAATTCCAGTGTACCGGCGCGGGTTTGAACGCCAGCGCCCCGCTGGTGGCGTTTAGCGAATCGCCAGCGATGAGCAGATTGAGCGCGGGCATGAAATACGAGGTGTGCCCCGGTGTGTGGCCGGGTGTTAGAAGCGCGCGGATACCGCCGAGGAAGGGCAACATCTGTTCATCGGCCACAATTTCATCTGCCGGAACAGCGGGCGTGGGAAAAATAAGCTTAAACGGCGCGGTGAACACCGCCGCCGCGCCACCCACCATGCGCGAAGTTGTGCCCTCGGCCATCGCCGCCGCCTCTATGCGCGAGGCAAAGAGGCGCGCGCCGGTTTTTGCTTTTAGCTCTGCCGCGCCGCCGGTGTGATCAATATCGGTGTGGGTAATAAAAATGCGCTTCAGGTCTGCGGGCTGGCCGCCCAGTTTGGCGATGGAGCGTAGAACCAGCGCTGGCCCGCTGCGCGCAAGGCCCGCATCAAACAAGGTAAACCCATCGGCGTGTTTGGCTAAAAACAAATTTACAAACGTGTTGTTCAGGCGGTAAACGCCGGGTAAAAATTCTTGCATTTCAATCCATGTGAATTACGAAACAGTGTAATTTGGGACAAGGAGCAGGCTTTCGCAAAAATTAGTAATTAACGCGGGTTTTGGATAAGAGTAAGCCTGTCATTCTGAGGAGCGCAGCGGCGCGAAGCAAAGCTGCGCGACCCTTCGGCAAGCTCAGGGCAGGCTGAATCTCTGCGAAATCCTGGCTAAGAAAGAATTAGCCAGAGATTCTTCGCTCCCTCCGGTCGCTCAGAATGACATTTTCACCTCGTTTTGCTTATCCAAAACTCGTGTTAATTAGTAATTCAATTTACAAAAGCGCCATTTTTTGCACATAGCGCACTTCAAGATCAATCGTCTGCTCAATCATCCAGCGGAACACTTTTTCAATCACATCCGGGTTGATCATATACCGCCACGCCGCTTGCTGGGCGCGTTCAATCACAATTGCCTCACGCTCACGGTCACGGAACTTCTCGCGGATGGCCGACGGGTCATCGGACAGGCGGATGATCTCTGGCACGCGCTCTACCTTTGACCGCGCCACAAACGCGCCCAAATAAATCCGCTCGTTGATGCGCACCAGCACATCGGCGTCGGCGTAGGCGGTCTCGCCGTAATTTTGCGGGTCGTCGCCAAGTTTGCAAAATTCTGGCAGCAAGGCGGTGTAAAACCGAAAAAGCTCATCGCGCGGGGGCGGGGTGATGACCGGCAAAAGCGGCATATCCACCCGCCGCTGCACCGGCGAGGCCGTGACCACATCGTTGCGCAGGGGCAACTGGTCGGGCAACTCGTAGCGGCCCAGCGTGGCGTGGTAGCGCTCCATGCCCTCCAGCGCCCATTCCATCAAAGAAATGTTGTTTTGGTTGCGGATGGGTATTGCGCCGGGGCGATACACCGCCTCGTTGATGACAAAACGCGAGCGGTCTTTGAGGCGCGAGACGATCTGCTCATTTAGCCGGTCCAGTTTGGCGCGCAGATATTGCAAGTTCATGTGCCCCGCAATTTACCATGCCCGAAAAATAAAAAGAGAGGCCGGCAACGGCCTCTCTTGTGTTCATCTGGTTTATGTGCGGGGGTTAAATCCCTTCGCCGGGGTCAATCACATCCTGAGACGGTTTGACGGGCTCGGCGGGCGGCGGCTCTGGCTTCACTTCCTCGGCCTTTTTAGGGGTTGCCATTTTCTCTACCTGCTGGTTGAGCAGGCGCAGGCTATCTACAAAACCCTGGCGCATCTCGGTCACAATCTGCGGGCCGTGCGCGGTCTGCCAGGCTTCTTTCATCGTGTCGCCAGCCTTCTTCACTTTCTCGTCCACTTTGTTGGCGTCCACCGTTTTGTTGAGGTGATCCGTGGCGCGGTTAAGATTTTCGGTGGCGCGGTTCACGTTGCGGTTCATTTGCTCCAGCCCGGCCTTCATCTCGCGCTGAATGCTCTTGACCTCTTCTGAATCCCACAAATTTTGAAACATCTTGCCAAAATTCTCGCCCAGCTTGCTCAACTCAGAGACAATCTCGTCTTGAGGTTTGTTGTTTGTATCTGCCATTTTGTATGCTCCTTGCGTTAGCTCCTCATAGAGTATACGTCTCGCGTTAGATTTGTACTCACGCGGGCAGCCGGTCTCCCACCAAAAAAAATGGCGCGTGATAAAACGGGTGGTCAAACAGCCGCGTTTGCGGGGTGAGCCGCGCGCCCAGCGCGCCCGCCAGCGCCCGCAGGTGCGAATCAGCCTCGCCCGCGCCCAGTCCAAACCCCAGCAGCTCATCATGAATCTCGCGGGCGGTGAGGTTGGCCAAAGCGCGGCAGGCTTTTTGCAAAGCGATGGCTTTTGCGGCGGGCGGCAGAGCGCCATCGCCAAAAGCGCCCAGCCTGGCGTAAAACTGTTTCATCAAAATGCAGGTGGAGAGGTCATTCACCACCCACTGGCTCACCAGCGCCGAGGGCGCGCCCGCATACAAAAAGGCGCGGGTAAAGCCAATCAACTCATCGCCGCGCATGATCTGGCTCAGCCCGGTGTCGCACCCGCTCAAGGTGACCAGCTCGGCATCCAGCTCAAGACTGTGCAGCACGTCTTGCGCGTCCAGAGCGCCATCCGAAAACTGCAAATACGATTGCATGGGGTGTTCCGGGCGAAAATTGGCGTGGCAAGCCAAATGCACATATTTTTTTCCACGCGCTTGTGTGATGAAATTTGCGCGGGCGGCGCGGCTGCCCACCAGCGCATGACCGCCCAGCAGGTTTGCCACCAGCGCGGCCTCGGTCTCTGCGTAGGCCAGCGGGCGGGCGGGGTCGGCAAAGTTCACCCCCAGCGCCACCGCGCCGGTTGAGCTTGTCGCGGGCTTGCGGGCGATCAGATCCAGCAGCACGGTTGCGCCGGGCGCATACAGCACGGGCTGGTCTGGCAGCAGCGCATGAAACGGCACATAGTGCAAAACGCCATGCGGCACAATGCAAACCAGGTCGGCGCGGGCAACTTCATCGCCCAGCGGCTCCAGCAAAAACTTTTTCAGCTGCGGCAAAATCACCGGCGGGTTGAGCCGCCCAGAGCCATCGGGGAGGAGGTGCGGCAGGCGGCGCACGGCCCCATCCCCCGCCGCGCGGAACGCCCCGCGCAACTGCGCCGGGCTGAGCGCCAGCTTGACCGCCCGCGCGTTTTGGCGGGTGAGCACAAACGCCCACACCTCGCGCAAATCCGAGTAGGTTGAAGTGACCACGCTCCCGCTGTCCATCGGCTCGGCCACAAAATACTCAATCAGGCAGGCGCCATTTGGCAGGTGGGCGCGGGCTTCTTCCAGGTGGATGGGATTCGCGGCCTGAAATGACCCGAACTCGGCATCGGCAATGCGGATGCGCTCGCGCACCGCGTCCAGGTCGCGTTCCAGCGCGGGCACGTTGGCCGCGCCCGCGCCATACGCCTGGGCCAGTTGGGCGCGCAGGGCGGTTTCTTCATCCAGCCAGGCTGGGGGCACATGGCGCGGGGGGCGGATGGGTTTTTGGCCCGCGCCGCGCTGCTGCAAAAGCTCCAGCAGGGTGCGCGATTTTGCCTGCTCTGCGGCGTAAAACGCTTCATCCAGTTGGCTGGCGGCGATGAGCCGGCTGATGAGATGGTCATACGCGCTGGCGCGGGTGGCGCTAAACCGGGCGCGGTCATCGGGCAGGGAGATGTTGGCGCGCAGGGTCTCCACGCTTTCGGTGGCGGCGCGGGTCTCGCGCAGCGCGGCGGCCGGGTCGCCCATCTTCTCGGCCAGCGCCGCGCGGGCCAGATGCAGGTCGGTGGTGATGTAAACATTGTGAGTGGCCTGCATTTGGCTCTGGGCGTGGTCAAAATAGGCTTGCGCGGCGGGCAGGTCGCCCTCCAGCATGGCTATTTTGCCCAGACCGCTCAGGGAGTCGGCTGCCAAAGCCGGATTGTGTTTTAGGAGCGGCTCGTAGGCTTGCTCGTAACACTGTCTGGCGTGGTCAACATTGTTTCGTTCTAAATGCAATTCCGCCAAATTGTGGCTGGCAATGGCAATCACGCGCTCGTTGCCAATCGTCTTGCCCACCTCTGTCATCTTTTCGTAAGCTTGTACAGCAGTGTCGAAATTTTGTAAATTACTCGCGGCAATTCCTGTGGCATTCCAAGCATAAGCGTATGGATGAGTTTTGGTCAAGCCGGATTTTTCGGCTAGCTGTATGGCTTGCCTGGCATAGCTTATTGCTGTAAGCTGGTCGTTAATCCGAATATTAATGTTGGCAAGATTGACCAGAACGGCAACCGTACGAGGCACGTTGCCATCGCGGATGAAGTCGCTTAACGCGCTTTGATAATAGGCAATTGTGCGGTCAGATTCTTGCAATTCATCATGCAACACGCCCAAAAGCATTTTTATTCTGGCGCGGATTTCGCCTGAAAACGCATCGCCATCTTCAAGTTTTTGTTTGAGAATGGCGATGTGAGGAGTTACTGGCTGACCCAAACCCCAAGCGGAAAAACCAAAACCGTAATCGCGCCAGGCGAGTTCTTCTGCGCTTAACGCGGCATTGTCCAACGAGAGGAGATAGTTTTTTAGGTCAGAAAACCCCTCTCGATTAAGAAACCCAACGATACTTTTGCTAATGCTTGAGAACACGCTTTGTCAAAACCTTAATTTCCTCAGCTGCAATTATCTGTTCCAGGCGGATCAACCACCAATTCAATCAATTCATATTGACACTCATCGGTTTTTCCTTTAATCCAACTATTCGGAACTTTCAAGACAATTTGTCCAATGTCATCCTCAATGTCTTTCAAATTGGGATCAGCGACATCCCCAGAAGAAGTCGGCCGAGTCAATTTGGGCCAAACATAGGTGAAAAATAAATCTATATCACGTTTGCCATTAACAACTGTTGGAGAAAGGGCTGCGCGCCATTCGTAATACCAAAGCATTGTTTTACTTGGTGGATAGGTATCGCCATCCTGACCCTCCACCACACTTAAAGCGGAGCGCATTTGAACGAGGGGTGTCATCATGTGAAAAGGCTTTACAACATAGTTTGCTGTTCCGCCAATGTTCATCTCTATATTGTCTGTCAGAGGAAATGTCTTTTTAAGAAATTCTATCGCCGAAGGATTTTCTTTAAAAGTATCAGCGAAATATTCCAAACCGAGATTTTCAACGCATCCATGCAATCTTCCAAAGATGATCAGATTAGAGGTGCGAATTACTTTTCCACCATTGTTTATAACCTGTAAAAGCGATGGGTAACTTGTCCGCGCTGAAATCTTCACGGAAAGGGAGTCAACTCCATCAAACACGAATTGTTGATAGTTGCCATTAGGTGAACTTTGAACACTATCAATTTCAAGAGCGGGATCTCTATTAAGACCACTTGCAAGCACATCGCCTACATCTAATCGCAAAACCGCGTCATGAGGTGCGCCGGCATTGAATCCAAAATCTATTCTCCAACAATATCTGAAATTGTATTTTGGATTGTTGCCGTTTGCAAAATTACACCGATGGGGAGGCACGGATGTAACAGGCCCTTGTCTATAAACAATCAAAGGTTCTGGAAATAGGGTTGGGTTAACTGATTGATCGAGATGCTCGGGACCGTTCATATATCCTCCTTATATGTCTAAAAACCTGTTTAAAATTAATTCTTCGCCAGCATCAGCTCCACTTGCACAGCATCTACACCTACATCTGGCAAATGGGTAAATGCAACTTCGCCTTCGTCATTGGTTGCGCCTTCGCGCACCCACTCGCCCGCGCGCACGCGCACGCGCACGCCAGGCGCGTAGAGCGGCCACTCGCCCACGCGCACGGTAAGCGCGCGCGGCGGGCCATCTTTCATCACCAGCTCAATGGTGGGCTGGTGCGACCCCTTGCTTTGCACAATCACCCGCCGCGCCCTCGCGTCTGGGTCGTGGCTGGCGCGGGTGGCCATGGCTAGTTTGTTCACGCGTGGGGGCACCAGCGCATCCAGCCACTCCACAATCACGTGTCCCGCCTCGTTGAGCCAGATCGTCACCTTCTCGGTCACGCTCACTTTGTTGGGCTGGCCGTCCAAAAATCCCAGCTTGAAGGCGGGGTAGGTGGATGGAAGCGCGCCCGATTCGCCAAACGCGATGCGGCGCAGATCGTCCATGTCCGAGGCTTCATCGCCTATGCCGGGCGGTCCCAGCGGAAAAGAGCTTTGTATGTCATTCATCATAATCTTTTAGAAGCGGGTTTTGGCGCAGTTTGCGAAGCCCGTCAAAACGAAGCTTGCGCACGTTGGTGGAACTTAGCTCCAGCCGCGCGGCAATTTCCGCGTCATCAATATCTTCTGTTAAATCCAGCGTGAGCACCTCACGCTGATTTTTGTTTGCGAGAGCATCTATCGCCATCAACACAGCGTGAGCGCACTCGTGCTTTTGGGCGATCTCGGCCACATCCTCGCCATTGCTTTCGCCTTCGTCCAGCGGCGAATCCTCGCCGTTCTCGTTGTCATCGGCCAAAAGGGCGGTTTGGGTTTGCACCAAAAAGCGGGTGGTGTTGTGCCGCTCAAACCGGCGCTGGTCGGTGATGGCCGCCTTAAGTTTGTAGAGCGCGAAATCCAAAAATGTCTCTGGCGAGCGGCACGCGCCCATTTTTTCCCAGATCATCGCCAGCGCGTTGTTCGTCACCTCAGCCGCCGCATCTGGTGGCAGCTTGTTGAAGGCCACTCGGTAGAGCATTTGGCCCAACTCGACGAAGGCTTGCTCGCGCCGCGCGGGGTTGTCTGCGTCGCGGCACGCGGCATAGACCTGGCTGTAATATTCGCGTATCAACGCCCGGTGCGGGTCGGCGATGGGGCCGTCTAGTTTTCTGCGTAATGCAATTACAAGCCGGTCGGCATTGGTCAATTGCCAGTTGTATTGCGCGCACAACTCATCCGCAAGGCGCAGCCACGCGCGTGTATCTGGCATGGCAGCTTCGCTGAGGCCGCCAGCAAGTAATTGTTCCCCCCTCACCGGCAAGTTGTTCATAGGTTTTGTCGGCTTCTTCTTGCTGCAAGAGATTGTTTTTTAATTTAAGTTAAGACTCAAATTTTGGCAAATGCGCGGGCTTCTCAAAACAAACATACCGAAAAATCGGCTTTTAGCCCCTAAATTTCATCCAAAGTTGTAGTCTTATGTGTTTGAAAAACACTCTCTAAATAAGAAAGCCTAATACAAAAGAGCGCAAACCCAAGAATTTGTTACAAACTCGCTGCTTTGTTTTCGTAAATGTTGTGTGACGCTGGCAAACCCTTGAAAACTGGTTGAACGTTACCGCAATTCCCTTGTTTGCGCAAGATCAAAAAAAGCAGGCGGAGGGTTGGGTGTGTTCCGCCTTTCGCAACGCCAGCGTAATTTTTGCGTTTTTGTTTGCTCTTGTCAGTAAACCCGCCCGCGCCGTTGCGGGCAAAAGAACTTTACAGGAGAAAGAAACATGAAAGGGAAATTTATATTGCTGGCCGCCGCTGGCCTGATTATGCTGGCCGCATGCAGCTCGCCCACACCTGCGCCGCAGCCAACGGCAAAGCCCGCCCAGCCCACATCGCCCCCAGCGACCGAGGCGGCAAAGCCCGCCACCGCGACGCCCGCCCCAGTGGCTGCCGCACCCACAAACACGGCGGCCCCAACCGCCATCTCGCCAACCGCCCCGCCCAGCGCGCCAAAGGTGTTGCGCATTGGCTGGCCCGCCCCGCCCAGCGATTTTGAAACCGGCGGCCTTGCGCTTGACCCGCAAATGACGTATTTCAGCAACGAAATTTCAATCCTTTCGCTCATCTACGAAGGGCTGCTCAGGCGCGATGCAAACAACCAGATTGTGCCCGCCGCCGCCGAGAGCTGGAAGAGCGGCGCAAATACCGCCGAGTGGTTCTTTACCCTCAAAAAGGGCCTCAAATACAGTGATGGCGCGGTCTTGAATGCCAAACGCTTTGAGTATTCGATTGAGCGCATGTTGGATCCGGCGGTGCAATCACCAGCCACCGGCGCTTTTGGGGCAACCTTCTTTGGCGAGGACAAATGGCTGGAAGCCGCCGATGCCGCCGCCAACGAGAAAGACACGGCCAAGAAGAAGGCTGCAGATGATGCCGCCAAAGCTGCGGGCGATGCGGTGCGCGAGGCGATACAAGCGCAGGATGCCAGTGGCAAACCCTGCGCCGATTACAAGCAGGAAGATTGCCTCACCCTGCGCATCAAGCTGGCGGGCGAGACGCCCAACTTCCCTGCCCTGATGACGTATTACACCACCTACCCCGCCAAAGAAGAGAGCATCGCCAAAGGCAAAACGTGGTACCGCGATGAGACCGCGCTGGCAGGCAACGGGCCGTATGTCATCAAGGGTCTTGATTCGCAGGGCAAAAGTTTTTTTGATGCGAACCCGAACTACACCGGCGCCAAACCAAAAATAACGCGCATTGAAATTTATGGCTACAAGGACATGTTCAAGGGCATGAGCGCCTACCGCGCCAACCGCGTGGACATGCTCAGCTTCTTTGGCTCAAAAGATGAATACCACACCCTCAAAAATATGCCCGACCTGATGAAGGAACTGCAAAGCTACCCCGGCACATGCAGCTACTTCCTGGGGTATCGGCAGATGCAAAAACCGTTTGATGACCCCAAGGTGCGCCAGGCCTTTAGCTACGGCCTTGACCGCAACCAGCTGGTGAACGAGGGCTTTGGCGACTTTAGCAAAGTGTATTCGAGATGGATCCCGCCCGCGCTGCCCGGCGGCAACCCCAACGAAAACCGCTTTGCCTACGATGCCGAGAAAGCCCGCGCACTGATTGCCGAAAGCAGCTACAAGAGCGTGGCCGGTCTGCCCGCCATCGAAATGATGCACAGTAATTACGGCGACAACAACGCCCTGTTTGATGTGATCGTGAGGCTGTACAAAGAGACCTTCCCCGGCCTCAAAATTTCTCACAAGGGCTTGCCGTTTGAGGAAGTGGGCGCAAAACTTTCTGACCCCAAGAGCGGCGTGGGGATGTACCAGACAAACAATTGCTCGGATGTGGGCGATATTAGCGAGTGGGCGGCGTATTGGAGCAAAGGCTCAACTGCCAGCCAGCGCACCGGTTTTGTCAGCGCCAGGTTTGATGAGCTTGTGGCCCAGGCCGAGAAGGAAATCGACGCCGCCAAACGGGTTGACCTCTTCACACAGGCCAACGATGAGTTGATTGCCCAGCAGCCCGCCGCATTCACCGCCGTGTTCGCCACCGATGCGCTGGTGAAGCCATGGGTCAAGGGCATCAAGATCAACGCGCGTGATGTGTGGCCGGGTGAAATTGACAAAGTGAGCACCGATATTGACCTGGCCGCAGTGGAGCCGCTCAAGACCGCAGTTCCCATCATTGCGCCCATTGGCAGCTTTGCCGCCACAAATGTGTATACGCTCAACACCAGCTTTATTGGCAAAACCATTGACGAGCCAAAGATTGACGTGGTGCAACTGACCATTGAGCGCGTGGAGCTGAGCGCCACCCAGATGCGTGTGGTGATGAAAGCCCGCTTCTTGCACGATGCCAGCATGATCAAGAAGTCGGTGGAAATGCCCAACGTCTTTGTCATGGATGGCGCAACCAAGCTGGCCCCAGTCAAGTTTGAAGGCTTGTTTGCCGATGACTATTTGGCCAACACGGGCGATGAGCAGGAAGGCGCGGTGATCTTCCCGCGCCCCAAGGGCACATCGCTCAGTTTGATTTACCCCAACAGCAGCGGGGCAAATATCGTGTTGAAGTAAACGGTTAGGTTAAGAGGTCAGACCGCTGTGCCGAACACGCTCAGAAGCAGTCTGACCTCTTAATTTTTCTTCAATGCCTGCGCCATCCAACTTGCCAAATGGCGCATCTCGCGCTGGCGCAAAATCAGGCTCATGTGGGTGGCTTGAGGCGACCAAACCAGCTCGCGCTCTGGCTCGGCGCTGGCGTAAATCTCGCGGGCGCAGCTGGGCGGCACGGCAAAATCTTTCTCGCCATGCACCACCAGCAGGGGCGTTTGGCCGATGGCTTTTGCGCTGGTGGTGATGTCGAACTCGTCAATCATCTCGTATAAGCTGCGGCCATACCACGCGGGCGGCATACTTTGCCATTCGCGCCAATATGCCAGCAGCGAATGCTCCTTGAGCAAAACCAGATTGCGCGGCAAAAGCAGCCCCAGCGCTTCTTTGAGGATGATCTTGCGCGTGACCGGGGGCAGGCGCGTGGGCGCGCAGATGAGCGCCAGCGCACGGGCGCGGGCATCATGCGCGGCCAGCCACGCCGCCTGCGACCCGCCAAAGCTTATGCCCACCACGCCGATATTCCGCACGCCGGGCTGGGCGCAGGCCCAATTGAGCGCGGCTTGCGCGGCGGCCTGCGCGTTTGGCACGGTCATGGGCAAACCGCTGTTCTGGCCGTGCCCCGGCGGGTCGTAGGTGAACACGGCCAGCCCGTTATCCATCAACGCGCGGAACAACACCCACTTAAACGCCGTGCGCGTGTCGCCCGCGCCGCAAATGAGGATGACGCAATCGCCGGACCAGTTGGGCGGCACGAAAAAATCGGAGTGGCTGGGAGTTAGGGGTTGGGGGTTAGGGAATTGGGGCCGGGAGTTGGAGGCCAACCCCAAAAGGTCTTTCCAACCGGCGATGGAACCCGCGATGA
Organism: Thermoflexales bacterium; assembly: GCA_035433205.1. Taxonomy (GTDB): domain Bacteria; phylum Chloroflexota; class Anaerolineae; order J036; family Brachytrichaceae; genus DAORUN01. The sequence goes on from DAORUN010000014.1 coordinate 44,526, forward strand.
CCGAAATCACAATGGCTGGCGCGAGCGCCATCAGCCAGCCCAACGCCAACGCCCCAAACGGCTGGCCCCATGCCAGCGCGGTTCCCATCCCCAAAAGCGCCAGCCCAATGAGCGCAGACAGCCAAAATTTTCCGCCCGCCGCGCTCAGCCCGCGCACGCGAAAAAGGGCGGCCAGGAGTTGGATGAGGCCGAGAGCCATCAGCATGGCGTATTTAACTTGGCGCGAGACGGAGGACGGAGGACGGAAGACGGCAATTTAGCCCCGTCTTCCGTCTCCCGTCTTCGGTCATCGGTTGCCAAATTCCTGCTTGGCCGCCGCCAGCAGCTCTGGTTTTTGGATGAGCGCCAGAGCGGTGAGGGCCATCGCTTTGGCCGCGTTGAGCATGGCGAGCTGGCCTTCATCGGAGTTGGCCGCCTCGCGAAAGCCATCGGTGTGCGGCGCAGTGCCCCGCGATGCAATTTTTAGGAAGGGGTGGATGGCGGGCGTGACTTGCGAAACGTTGCCCATATCGGTGCTGCCCAGCCCGCCGCCGCTCAGGTTTATTTGGGATGGGATCCCCAACCGCGCCAAATTGTCTGCGAACAGACTTTCCATCGCGTTGTTCGAGATCATGTTGTCGTAACGCGAGCTTTCGATGATCTTGAACTCCAGCCGAGCGCCGGTGGCCAGCGCCGCGCCCTCTGCGCATCGCTTGAATTTTTCCAGAGCTTCATCCGCATATTTGCGGTCCGCCGCGCGGATGCGGAATTTGGCGGCGGCGTAATCTGGCACGATGTTGGGGGCCTGCCCGCCGTGCGTGATGATGCCGTGGATGCGCGTGTCGCTGCGCAAATGCTGGCGCAGGGCGTTGATGCCGTTGAAGGTTTGAATCACCGCATCCAGCGCGTTGATGCCTTCTTCTGGCGCGGCGGCGGCGTGGGCAGACTTGCCGTAAAAATGCACCTCGCAGGTGGTGGCGGCCAGGCTGGCCGTGCGGATGGCGGTCTCATCGCCGGGGTGAAACATCATGGCCGCGTCCACGCGCTCAAACACGCCGCGCTGGGTCATGAGCACCTTGCCGCCGCCGCCCTCCTCGGCGGGTGTGCCAATCACCTGGATTTTGCCGGGCAGGGCGTCAATCACCTCGCGCAGAGCCAAGCCCGCGCCAATGGCCGCCGTGCCGATGAGGTTGTGGCCGCAGGCGTGCCCCAGCCCAGGCAGGGCGTCGTATTCGGCCAAAATGCCAATGGTTGGCCCGGCGTTTTGGCCCGCGCGGGCCACAAACGCGGTCTCAATATCGGCGGCGGCATCTTCTACCGCAAACCCGCGTTTTTTGAGCGCCGCCTTGAGCAAGGCTGATGACTTGAACTCTTGGTATCCCAGCTCTGGGTTGGCGTGAATGTTCCGACTGATGCGGATTAGCTCGTCTGCATCGCGGTCAATGGCCGCGAGGACTTGGTTTTCGAGGGGGGTGAAGGTGGACATGGTTGGGAGTCAATCTTTTAGACAATTCGCAAAAACTTGAATCTGGACTTACACAAAAAATCCCTTGAACGCGGGGAATGCGCGGTAGGGGCGAGGCATGCCTCGCCCCTACGCCTAAACCTTCGGTTTATTTCATCATTTTCACGAAATCAACTTGACTTTGCGTAGGTTCAGTTGAATGAGACAAATGATAGCCCAACCCGATGGAAAACGTCAAACCGAGAAGAGCCTAAAGGTCATGCCCGATGGTAATCGGGGCGAGACCTTTAGGCTCTTCTCCCCTGCACCTACCTTACCCGCGCGGCTTGGGTGGCCAGTTGGGCGAACTCGCGCACATCGTTGTCATCACTCAGTTGGCCGGCCAGAGCGCTGGC
>DAORUN010000015.1:0-24229 GCA_035433205.1 Thermoflexales bacterium
GATGCCATCGCTGATGCCGCGCATGGAGGCGTGGGCAAACCGCGCCAGCCCGCCGGGCGTCTCGCGCTCAATGCAAAACGGCCAGGCTTCAATCACGCTGACATCTTTCTCAAGCTGCTCATACGTCCACCACGACAAGCGAAATATCTCGCCCTTTACGCCATCCATCTTTTCGGGTGATGGTTGGGCGTGCTCAATCACGTAATCTTCATGGTTGCCGCGCAGCAAAAGCCAGCCTTCCTCGCGCTCCATCTCGCGCGCAAAGCTCAGGCATTCCACCGGCATTGGCCCGCGGTTGATCACATCACCCGCCACCACCACCATGTCTGGCCGCCAACGCTCAATGTCATCGGCCACCGCCTGCAACGCGCGGTAGTTGGAATGAATATCGGCCAAAACTGCTATTTTCATGTTTAAGAAAATTATAGTGATAGTTGATGAAGTGATAGTTAATAGTGATAGTTATAGAAAACGCGTTCTATCAACTATCACTATTAACTATCACTTCTTTCACAACAAACGGGTCATCCGGTATCACGCTCATGGCAAACAGGTCGCCCGCGCCAATATCCGAGGATTCGGCAAGGTGATTGCGCCCCACGATTCGCGCGATGACCGGGAAGCCGCGCCAGTCCTCGGCTCCATCGCCCAGAGCGCCCGGCCAAAGCGGCGGCACATAAAGGCCCACATCAAACGCGCGCATGCCAGCGCGATCCAGCAAACCGCGCAGCGTGTCGTGCAGGGCGTCGGCCAGTTGGGTGTTGATGGCCTCGCCAATGATCCAGGTGTCTTTGCCGCGCAGCGCGGCCAGATATTCAAACGCCCGCAACCCGCCGGCCTCAAACGCCAGCCCAATATCCGCGTGCGCGGCATACAAGTCGTCAAAATAATTGGCGCCGTGTTGCCCCGCATACGCCAGCGCCGCCCGCCGCAGCCGCTCAATTTTGGCGTAATGTCTGCCCCGCCCCAGCGCCATTTGCGCGTGGGCGTGTTTGATGCTGGCCCCGCCCGCCAGCCCGCCGTTCCACATCCAAAAAAAATAACGCGCTTCGGGGTCGGCCTGGTGGGCTTTGTTCGCCCAAACCAGCGCGGTCTCAAAATAATCACGCAGGTGGTCGCGGGTAAAGGCCAGCGGGTCGGGTTGGTCAAAAATCAGCACGGCGTGAAGGCCATCCCAGCGGGCCACATTGCCGGTGGTGATGCCATGCCTGCCGCGCACACGCCCAAACGAGTCGGCGGCGGTGGTTTCCAGCGGGTGGGCAAAAATGTCGTCGGCCTCGGCCAGCACAAACGGCTCGCGCGGGAGTTTTGGCAGCCGGCGCGCCCGCAACGGGTTTATCAACGCGCCATCCCACGTGACGATATTGAAAATGCGCGCCACATGCTGATGTTCCACTTCATCCACGCTGCCAAATCGGTCAATGGCCCATTGGCGCATGGTTTCTGGGATGACGCACTGGCCGGGCGCGAGTTCAACATCAAAGATACGCTCAAACCGGGCGCGTTGTTCCGGCCCCAGCCGCGCAACAAGCGCAGGCAAATCGGTAATGGATGGCATGGCGACAATTGTAGACGGAGGACGGATATTAACCGTCTCCCATCCCCGGTCTTCGGTCTAGAAAATTCAGCACCTCTTCCTCGCTCGCCAAAACCCCAATATCCACGCCCCGCGCCTGCATAAACCCGCGCAACGTCTCTTCCAGTTGGATGGCGCGGCGGGCGAGTTCGTCCAAATCGTTGGCGTTCATATCTGGCAAGCCCGCGGCAACATACGGCGCCATCACATCGCGCAAGGTGTTGAACTCGCCATGATTCACCCCGCTGGCATAGGCGCTCATGGCCCGCGCCAGCTCGTTTTGCAATTGCGCCGCATCATATTGCGCGGCGATCAAATTATTCGCCTCGCGCCATTTCAAAATTTTATTGCGGTATTCAAGCGCGTAGGCATACACGCCCAAAAACGCATCTTTGGCGGGGATGGGTTTTGCGATGGCGCGTTGCGCCTCCAGCAAAACCTTGTGCGCGGCCTGCGCCAGCGCATCTGCCGCGGCCAGGCGGGCGCGGGCATCTTGCGCGTGCGCCACGCGCGTGAGCAACTCGGCCACGTCTGGCGGCGCAATGCGGAACTGCGCCACGCGGGATGGGTCTGCCGCCCAGCCCTGCGGCAAATGGGTCTGGCTCGCCAGCGCAAGACAGTTCACCACTTCATCTGCCACTTGGAAACAGGCCAGAGTCGTAGCGGTCAGACCCACGCTGGGGCGTGGCAGTGCCTCGCCCCTACCCTCAATTTCGATTAGCAAATGCGCCGCGCCCAGCCGCGCCAGAACATTGCGCCAGGCGTCCAACGCGCGGACGATCATCTCTGGCGCGTGATCGGGTTGCATCAACTCGGCCACGCGGTTTTGCAGCCCAACAAAGCGGGCCAAGTCCTCATCTGCCCGGTGATACGCCACCTCTGCGCCCGCAATAAGCGAGGCCGCGCGAACCCACGGGCGATCTGAGCTGGCATTGGCAATGTGTTCAGCAAAGCTCCAGCGCACCGGCCAAAAATCGTAAGGCAGGCCATCCAAAACAAACTGGCGGCACAGGTCGGGGTCTGCGCCATCGGCAGGGATGTAAAACAAATCCAAATCGGAGCTGGCCGTGGCCGCGCCACGCGCGTGTGAGCCGTAATACGCCACAATCGCCACCTCGCCGGGAAAGGCGCGGTTGGCATGGTCAATCAGCAATTGAGCAATGTAAAGCGGGTTGCGCATGGCGAAATTCTAATCCGCGCGGCTCAAGACGCATTTGACGCGCCTGAGGCGTGTTAGAAATTTCCTCCAAGCGGCTGCGCCCCGGCAGGCAAGATGGATACAATAGTTAAAACAAGGTGTTGTGCAGACATAACCGGAACAATCGCCTCATGCCCGGCGTCTGTAAAAAAAACTGGAGAAATTGAAAAGATGAAATTGAACGAAATGCGACTGGCTCGCAAATCTGGCGCGCTGTTTGTGGTGATGGCGCTGCTGCTGGGCGCGTGCGGCGGCTCTGCGCCAAAACCAACGGTGGTCACCATCACCTCGCCTGCCCCCAACGCGCAGGTGGATGTAGGCAAGGGCATCATCATCAAGGGTGTCGCCACCGGAGACAACATTGTGCGGGTGGATATTCTGGTGGACAGCAAATTGTATGGCTCGGCCTCATCTGGCGACCCCACCAAGGGCGTGAGCGAAATGCAAATTGACAACGTGGCATGGACGCCCACCACCGCGAATTTGCACGCGATTGAGTTCCGCGCGTATGGGCCAAATGAAACCCTGCTGGGCAAATCTGACCCGCTGGTTGTGACTGCAAAGGGCGCGTTGCCGCCAACCGCGGCTCCCATCCCCCCAACAGCCACGCCCGCGCCCGTGCCCACCGCCGCCAACCCCGGCACAGGGACAGCGGCAACGCCCACGCCAGATACGGGCTCATCTGCCCCCAGCGTGACCGTGACCAATGATTTTGCGAACGTGCGCTCTGGCCCCAACACGGGGTATGCGCTGCTGGGTCAGTTGCAAAACGGCCAAACCGTGCCCGTGCGCGGCAAAAATGCGGATGGAACATGGTGGCAAATTTCGTATGCCCAAGGCACGGGCGGCGTAGGCTGGGTGTTTGGCGAGCTTGTGCAAGGCAACGCCGCTGCCAGCGGCGTCCCGGTTGCCAGTGCGCCGCCGCTGCCCACGTCTCCTCCCCCGCCGCCGGTGGTTGTGCAGCCCACGGCTATTCCGGCAACGGCTGTGCCCGTGCCGGTTGCCTCTGGGCCAAAGCAATTTGGCAATTTGATTGTGGACAAAACGGTGGTTCCGCCCAATGGCTCGGTCACGGTCAGTTGGAATGTGGGCGGGCTTCAGCGGATTGATTTTGATGATGGCGCTGGCGGCGGTTACAAGCCAACCATCGGCACATGGAACTTCACCGTCTCCAACATCACCGCCAACCGCGTGGTGCGCCTTAAGGCCACATACAGCGATGGCCGCGTGCAGGAAGATGTGGCCAACATCACGCTGGATGCAAGCGCCCCCGCCCCCGCGCCTGCGCCATCCGAGGCGTGCTCGGCCTCCAGCCCATACTGGAAAGCAGGCAGCAACCCCGATTACAAATTCTGCGCTCGGCAAGATTTGCAATTTGCGGGCGATGACCCCAACTTGCATTCGTATTCCGCCGGAACAGATAAATCGTTTACGGCGAACTGGGATATTTTTGGCATCTCTGGCATCAACATTCACATTTTCCCGTGGAGCGGCGGGCAGATGGGATGCGGGCCGGGCACAACCGTGGAAGACAAAGGTGTGAACGGCACGGGCAGCTACACCTTTAATATCAAGAACTATGGCCGCGGCTTATACAAGGTTGAGCTTCGCATCACCCGGCAAGATGGCGGCGTGACCGGCTACAACGAAAAGATATTCTGCATCAACTAATTGGGGCTTACGTAACTTGCCCAAAAGTTGTTTACGCGGGTGTTGGTAGAGACGCAAAATTTTGCGTCTCTACCTGCCGGCTGGCATTGTTTTTGGCGCTTTATAAAAATGGCTGGGGAAAAACTCCCCGGCCTTTTTTTATTCGGCGCGCAATTCCCGCTTCAGAATTTTGCCCGTGGCGTTCATGGGCAGCGCATCGCGGAACTCGATGTGGCGCGGGTATTTGTAATCGGCCATCGTATTTTTGCACCACGCCATCAGCTCTTCCTCGGTGACGGTCGCGCCGGGCTTGCGCACCACATACGCCTTGATCTCCTCGCCCAGCCGCTGGTCTGGCAAGCCAATCACCGCCGCCAGAGAAACCTGCGGATGCGTAACCAGCACTTCCTCAATCTCGCGCGGGTAAACGTTGAAACCGCCGCGAATAATCATATCTTTCTTGCGATCCATGATAAAGAGGTAGCCCTCGGCATCCATGCGGGCCACATCACCGGTATGGAACCACCCGCCGCGCATCGCCTCGGCGGTGGCTTCGGGTTTTTTGTAATACCCGCGCATCACATTACTCCCGCGGATGATGACCTCGCCAGGCACATCCACCGCGCAATTGTTGCCCTGATCATCCACCACGCGCACCTCGCTGCCCCAAACGGGCAGGCCGATGGAGCCAACCTTGCGTGGCAGGTCAATTTGGTTGAAGGTGGCTACGGGCGAGGTCTCGCTCAGGCCATACCCCTCCAGAATCGTCACGCTAAACAACGCCTCAAATCCCTTTAGCACTTCCACCGGGATGGCCGCCCCGCCCGATGAACACAGCCGCAGAGACTCTTTTACCTTGCTCACATCGTAGCCGCTGGCTTTAACATAGTTGATGAGCGCCCAATACATGGTGGGCACACCGCTAAACACGGTCACTTTTTCCTTCACAAACAAATCCAGCACGGTGGCCGGGTCAAAGCGCGGCACCACCACAATTCGCCCGCCGTGATACATCATCGCGTTCATTTGGCAGGTTTGCCCAAACGAGTGGAACAGCGGCAAGGTAATCAACGAGGTGGGGTTTTCCACGCCCAAAATTGCCGCGCCGTGCAGGTCACGCGAGAGGATGGCGTTGGTGATCATGTTGCTGTGCGTCAACTCCGCGCCCTTGGCTTTGCCGGTTGTGCCGCTGGTATACAAGATGACAGCCGTGTCGGTCTCGCTGCGCAACACGGTCTCAAACACGGGCTTTTGCGCGCCAATCAGTTGCCCCAGTGTTTTTATCCCCTCGATGGGGCTGGGCGCGGCGGGGTTGGCCGTCATTAAGACAAGATGTTGAACGGGCGCGCCTGCCGCCTGAGCCTCATCAAAACCACCCTTTGCCATCTGGCCCATCGGCAGTTCCGGGGTGCCTTCAAACGCAAAATACACCTTGGCATCGCAATCTTGCAGGTGATACGCGATCTCGCGCGATTTGAGCAGCACATTGAGCGGCACGACCACCGCCCCGGCCTTCAAAATGCCGTAATACACCACCGGAAAATAGGGCAAGTTCGGGCAAGAGAGGGCCACTTTGTCGCCAGGCTGAACCCCCATGCCCACCAGAGCGTTCGCCACCTGACAGGCCATCGCGTTTACTTGCGCGTAGGTCAGGCGCATTTGCCCAAAGATGACAGCCTCGCGGTTGCCGCGCAACTTTCCGTGGTTGTCAACAAATTGACATAGATTTAACATCGTGGTCTCCTCCAAAAGTGCAAAATGGTTTTATCGGTTGCAGGCATTCTAGTCGTGCTTTGAATTTCGTCAAATGGCAAATGTAGAACTTAACGCAACCTGGGAGTTAACCGCTTAATTTTTACCGCCATTCGCGCTTGCGCAGCATCCGTTTTTTGCAAGGGGAAAACATTCACAAACATGCCAGGGCAAGCTGCACCATGGACAAACATTATAAAATACTTTTTTGTTCTCCATTTTATTGTTAGATCGGCTCCAATTTATTATGCACTGCAAATAAAATGGCTCTATACTTGGCTGGATTACTTATAAAAATATATGAAGATCTCAACGCGCTCACAAATCCAGCTTCATAAGCCTGCGGAAGCTAACCACAAAATTTTTGAAGGCACGGACAGAACCGATGCCTTCTGGCTCAGTCTGCCTATTGAGTGGTCATCCAATCGTCATGCTGTGATCATGGGCGGCTACTCGGTCGCCTCAAAACGAGAACACGCAAAACCAAATGCGGTTGGCGCAGAGAAACAGGATGCCGCCAAGATTACGACCCAAACCAGTATTTTGATTGTGGAGGACAACCCCTCCAACCAAAAGGTGCTCAAAATGCAGCTTTCGCATTTGGGGTATACGGCCGATGTCGTCTCCAGCGGTCAGGCGGCCATAGACACCCTGACCACCGCCGGTCATCATTACAAGCTGGTGTTGATGGATGTGCAAATGCCCGGCATGGACGGGCTGACCGCCACCCAAAAAATTCGCGAGTGGGAGCACAACCAAACCGGCCATGTCCGCATTGTGGCCGTCACCGCTGGCGCCATGTCCGATGACAGGGACAACTGCATCAAAGCCGGGATGGACGATTTTCTATCCAAGCCCCTGCGCCTGGACACCCTGCGCGATATTCTCAGCTTTTTGCGCGAAGAATGAAATGCAATTGCAATTAAAAATTAGAAATTAAAAATTACGCGCGCATCAATTTTTGATTCTTAATTTTTAATTCGCAATTGAAAGCGTGAGGCTGATTGGGCAGTGATCTGACCCCATCACCTGATCGTGAATTTCGGCGGCCACGACTGAACCGCGCAGGTCTGGCGAGACAAAAAAGTAATCCAGCCGCCAGCCCACATTGCGCTCCCGCGCCCGCGTCACCTGATCCCACCACGAGTATTGCACCTTGTCCGGCCAGAGCATCCGGTAGGTGTCAATGAGCCCGGCAGAGAAAAACTCGCCCAACGCGGCGCGTTCCTCTGGCATAAACCCGCTGTGATTGGCGTTCTCTTTTGGCCGCGCCAAATCAATCTCGGCAAAACTGGTGTTCACATCGCCGCAGGCAATCACGCTGCGGCCTGCCTGCGTGTTCTGCGCCACCAGCTCCAAAAATTTGCGATAAAACGCCAGCTTGTGCGTCACCCACTCTGGCCCGCGCCCGCCATTTGGAAAATAAATGTTGTAAAACACAAAACGGCCAAAATCGCTGATGAGAACGCGGCCTTCGTGGTCAAAGCGCTTGTCGTTAAACCCGGCCTGCGATGAAACCGGCTGCGCCCGCGAAAACGTGCCCACCCCGCTGTATCCTTTCTTCTCTGCCCACACAAACCCCGCCGAGTAGCCATCGGGCGCGAGCAAATTTTTAGAAAGCTGGTCTGGGTGTGCCTTGGTCTCTTGCACGGCGATCACATCGCCATCGCTGGCGCGAAGCCAATCCAAAAATCCCTTTTTCTCCGCCGCGCGGATTCCGTTCACGTTCCACGAATACAGTTTGAGCATGGCGTAATTGTAAATGCGAGAGAATGGGCAAAATGCAAAACGTGTTACCAAACGCACAGATTTATAAGCGCAAAGAAATAAGAAATAAGAAAATAAAAAGCAGCGCGCGCGTCATTTCTTATTTTTTATTTCTGGTTTGTTTCTTGGTTTTGCTGATGGCGCTTGCGCCCGCCGCGCCAGTTGCTGCGGCGGCCAAAAAGCCCCCGCGCGTCATGGTCGCGCTGGTGATGGGTCAATCGAACGCCGCGAACTTTGGCGAAACGCGCAAGCTGGCCGGGCCAAACGTGTTCTCGTTTGGCGGCGGCAAGCTGCTGCGCGCCCGTGACCCCATCCCCGGCGCAAACGGCACGGGCGGCAGCGTATGGACGCGCCTGGGCGACAAAATAATTGCCGCCGGGTTGTATGACAAAGTGATCTTCATCCCCGTGGCGGTTGGCTCCACCGAGATTGCGCAATGGACACCGGAGATGCCCATCTTCCAAAAACAGGTCATCCCGGCGCTAGAGGCCGCCCGCAAAAGCAATCTCGCCATCACCCACGTTTTGTGGCATCAGGGCGAGAGCGACGCTTACTTGCAAACTTCGTGGGCAGATTACCAGTTGCGCTTTCGCAATTTGGCGCGCGGTTTGCGAGAGCAGGGCGTGAGCGCGCCCATCTTCATCTCCACCGCTTCTGCCTGCGGGCAATACCCCTCCAGCGATGTCATTCGCGGGGCGCAACAAAATTTGGTGAACCACGACGCGGGCATTTGGGCCGGCCCAGACACCGATGTGCTCAGCGGCGCTTTTCGGGCGGGCTGCCACTTCTCTGCCAGCGGGCTGGACGCAGCGGCCAATTTGTGGCTGGGGTCAATTACAAATTACGAATTACGAATTAAAAATTAAAACTGGGCTTACGCAAAAAATCCCTTGAATGCGCGAAATCGCGCGGCAGGGGCGAGGCATGCCCATCTATTCCGAGTAATTCGTTAAAAGGGCTGATTGAAGCCGCTTTCTGCTCAAAAACGTTGCTCAAAAGCGTATTTTCGCCGGATTTGCCTTGCATAACTTCGCTCGTGTGTATCTGCGCTCCATCGGCAGCGGATAAATCCGCCGCCTAAGCTTTAGAAAACCCGCTGGCGCGGGTTAAAAACGCCAATATAACCCGCGAGCGGGTTTCCTAATCGGCTAGCCGCCGGATTTATCCACGTCCTCCTCGCGAAAGCGGGGATGGCGGCAACCGGCGCACATCGCGTCAGAGTGAATTAATCGGAGTAGATGGAGGCATGCCTCGCCTCTACGTCTAAACCTTCGGTTTATTCCATCATTTTTGAGAGATTAACCCTGTTTTTTGCGCAATGCGTGCAATTTTTGCTTTTCTCTCGCCCCGCTCGTCCTGAGTGCGAGCGGAGCGAGCAGTCGAAGGACGAATAGGGTTGGCAATCCAGTTTTTTTAATACGTTGGCATAGAGGGGTCAATTTCTTGCGACCACGCGCGCAGACCGCCTTTTACGTTCTTCGCGTTCGCATAACCCGATTCGCGCAAAAGATCGGTGATCTCGGCGCTGCGCCGCCCGGTGCGGCAAATGATGAACAACTCGCTGGCCTGGGTCAGCTCATCCATCCGTTCAAACACATCGTCGTACGGGATGAATGTTGAGCCGGGCAGACTCACGATATCCAATTCAAACGGCTGGCGCACATCAATAATTCGCGCAGAACCAAGCCCCGCTTTCATCCGCGCGTCCAGCTCTTTCACCGTTATCTCTGGCGTGGTTTGCTCGCCGGGCGCGGGCGAATGAGGCTTTACGCCGCAAAACTCATCATAATCAATGAGCTGGGTGATGGTGGGATGCTCGCCGCACACCGGGCATTGCGGATTTTTGCGCAGTTTGAGCGTGCGAAAACTCATCTCCAGCGCATCGTATACCAGCAAGCGGCCAACCAGCGGCTCGCCAATGCCCAAAATGAGCTTGACCGCCTCGGTGGCTTGAACAACGCCGATGATGCCGGGCAACACGCCCAGCACGCCGCCTTCTTCGCATGATGGAACCAGCCCCGGCGGAGGCGGCTCTGGATACAAACAGCGGTAACACGGGCCATCTTTTGCGCCAAACACACTGGCCTGCCCATCAAACCGAAAGATGCTGCCATACACGTTGAGTTTGCCCAGCATCACGCAGGCGTCGTTGGTCAGGTAACGCGTTTGAAAATTATCCGTGCCATCAATCACAATGTCATATTCGCGGATGATCTCCAGCGCGTTCTGGCTGGTGAGCGGCTCGTTATACGTCACGATCTGCACAAACGGATTCAAGTCGGTCATGCGCTCTCTGGCGCTGTCTACTTTCAATTTGCCAATGCCGCTTGTGCCGTGAATGATTTGCCTCTGCAAGTTGGATTCGTCCACCACATCAAAATCCATCAACCCAATTTTGCCCACGCCCGCCGCCGCCAAATACAGCGCCGTTGGCGAGCCGAGGCCGCCCGTGCCAACCACCAACACCCGCGCGGCCTTCAATTTTTTTTGCCCGGCCAGGCCCACATCCGGCAAAATGAGATGGCGCGAGTACCGGCGCATCTCGGCGTTGCTCAGCGTCGCATCGTTCCCGCCCGCCACCCCGGGGATGATGCTGAGCGCCGCGCCATCGGGCAACGCGGTTTCCATGCCGTTTAGGTAACGCACATCTTCATCGCCCACATACACATTTACAAACGGGCGCAGTTTTCCGGCGTCATCAAAAAGATGGGTTTTGAGCGAGGGGTAAAGCGCCGCCAGCGCATCCAGCGCCTGCGCCACCGTGCCCGCCTCCAGGCTAACTTGTTTTGCGCCAGCCGTGTGCGCGCGCAATGGCGTTGGGATTCGTATAGAAATGCTCATGAGAATGAGCGCAATCTTAACCCGTGTTTTATGGGGCTTCTTTTTAAACGCGGGCTTGCCCACCGTCAAGACCGTCATTCCCGCGCACGCGGGAATCCATACCGCGCCAAACCAAAATGCAATGGAATCCGTGTTCCTCGCCCCTCATTTTTCAGGTTAGTTATAGATTCCCGCGTGCGCGGGAATGACCGATTTTCTTTCGACCATTTGACACACACGCTCAACCCAGCATCAAATCAAAAATTTGCCATCGCGGTAAAACGCAACGCCATCTGCGCAAATTTCGCCCTCTTGCATTCCGGCAATCATGTCCCAATGCACCGCGCTTTTGTTCACCGCGCCGGTGTCTGGGTAGCCGTTGCCGCAGGCCATGTGAATCGTCCCGCCAATTTTTTCATCAAACAAAATATCGCGCGAGAATTTTGTGATGCCGTAATTTGTGCCAATGGCAAACTCGCCCAGGGTGCGCGCGCCTTCATCCGTGTCCAGCACCTTGTTCAAGAACACCTCATTTTTGGCGGCGGTGGCCTTCACCACGCGGCCTTGGGCAAACTCCAGGCGTATGCCCTCCACCTCGCGGCCGTTATAAATGCCGGGGTAGGTGTAATTCACCCAGCCGTTCACGCTGTTCTCCACCGGCCCGGTAAAAATTTCGCCATCCGGGAAGTTGCGCAAACCCTGGCTGTTCATAAACACGCGGCCTGCAATGCTCATCGTCATATCAATGTTTGGCCCTTTCAGGCTGATGGCTTTTTTGCCGCGCAAAAAGTCCACATACCCTTGTTGTCGCCGTCCCATCACCCGCCAGCTTGCCACCGGGTCGGGGTCGTTCAGCAAACATGCCGCGAACAAAAATTCGGAGTACTCATCAAGGCTCATCTCGGCATCCATCGCGTGAGCATCGGTGGGGTAACGGGTCACACACCAGCGGTAATTGCCCGCCGCGCTGCGATCCAGCCGTTTGCGCAACACAGGCCCGGCGGCGGTCTGCATCCGCTGAAACTTATCCGGGTCGGCGCTGCTGAGGCGGCGCGTGTTCACATCGGCCCCAATGCGCACGTAACAATCAAAGTCGCCCTCTGCCACCGAGACGCGATCTACCGGAGAGACCCAATCCAACTGCCTGCCCTGCGCGGTTTCCAGAAAAATTTCCTGAGCGCCCGCCAAGTCTGCTCGGAGAAACGCGTTTCCGCCGGCCTTTAACACCTCCCGATACACCTCCAGCATGAGGGGCGCGGCGGCGTGGGTGCTGCCCCACACATACACGCTTTGGCCGGGTTGCACTTCAATCGAATAATTAACGATGACTTGCGCCATCTTGTTTAGTCTGGGGTCTTGCATAGTCAAAATTGTATCGCCTAAAAGGCTTGAAAATTCACATCATGATGTGATTGTTTTGGGATGCGCCAACGCGTATCGTATTCTCATGCCAATTTGTTCAGGGCGGGCGAACTGGCATACATTTGCAAGAATGAAGGCATGTTCAACTGCCTTCATTCACATATATTTGGGGCGACAACGACAACACACCCGTTGCCGCCCCAACATCATTTCTCAATTTTCTGTTTCATGTTTTCCCAAACCAGCTTTGTTTGCCATGAGCGCGGCCTGCAACCGGTCGCTCACTTGCAATTTGTCCAAAATGCTAGACACGTAATTGCGAATCGTCTTTTCGGCCAGCCCCAACTGCTCGGCAATTTCAAAATTCCGGCACCCTTGCGCCAGCAAGTTCAGCGTTTTGAACTCGCTCTCGGTCAGCTCTGGAAACGGCCTGCGCAACTCGTTGAATGGTCTTGGGCTGGTTGTGCTTGATCGGTTGGCAAAAAAATCTTTGATGCGCCGCGCGGTGCCGCTGCCAAAATAGGTGCCGCCATGCGCCACAGACCGAATCGCCAGCAGCACCTCATTTAGATCTGCCCCCTTTTTTAAATAGCCTCTTGCCCCTGCCCGTATGGAAAGAAAGATGGCGTCGTTGTCTTCTTCAAGGCTGGTTAAAATAATTGTGCGGATGCTGGGCGCGTTTTCTGAAATTATGCGCGTGGCCTCAATGCCATTACAGCCGGCAGCCTCGCCATTTTCGTCTCTGAATGAGATATCCATCAGCACAACATCCGGGCGCATCGCCTGAATCTTGTCCAGAGACAGCTCGCAGTTGTCAAAATCGGCCACAACTTTCACATCTTTTGCGCTGCTCAAGGCCACCTTTGCGCCAAGCCTAAAAAAAGGATGATCGTCCACGATAATCACTTGAAGCGGGTCATCGTTTTGCTCCACCACCCCATCTGTTTGATTTAACATTTAAACGCTCCACTGAATTTCAAACATGCAATTTTTTAATCCGTATTGCGCAAAGGTATATCTACGCGCAACACGGTTCCCGGTTTGTTGTCGCCAATCTCAAAAGTTCCCCCCAAATCAGATGCGCGCTGGCGCATAGATTGCATCCCCGCGCCCGGCACAACCATTTGGCCCGGCCCGCGCCCGTCATCGGCAATGGTCAGCTTAACTTTGTCACCCTGGCGGGCTTCAATGCTGATGGCGCAGCGGCTGGCGTTGGCGTGCTTCGCCACGTTATTCACCGCCTCGCGCGTGATGAAATAAACCGCGGCCTCAACATCGGGAGGCAGGCGGCGGGCGGGCAGACGCGCGTCCAGCGTCGGCTCAAAACGCCCGGTGAATGATTGAAGAAACGAGGACAGCGACTTTTCCAACCCCAGTTGCGCCAGTTCCGCCGGCATTTGGCCTTCGTCCATGCGCGCAATTGTGCGCACCTCGGCCACCATCCCCACCGATGTTTTTTTGATGAGATTTAGCAGGTTGCTGGCCTCTGGCAGGTTGCCAGATTCCAGCAAATTTTTTGTGGCGTCAATCCCCAGCACCATGCCGCCCAACTCCGCGCCAAGCCCATCATGCAAATGCTGGCGCATGCTTTGCTGCTTCTTCTCCACCACCTGCGCCCGCTTTTGGGTATTGCGCAAATTCTCGGAAATTCGCACGGCATACAGCATGGCCCCCAGTTCATGGCCGATGAGTTCGCGGATTTCCCTGTTCAGGTAAAACACGCGGTCTGGCGCAAAGGTGAGCACAAGATGCCCAAGCTCCTGACCCTGAAAGCTAAGTGGAATTTGCCTGACCCGCGTGTTAACTGCTTGCAGAGATGCGGCGCCCTCCTCTTGCACCCCCGCATTTTCTGCCAGCGCAATCTCCGCCTTTTCCAGCCCCAGGCTTTTTGTGATGGCCTCCGTGGCCTTTCGCATCGCCATCTCCGGCGCAAGCGAGAGGTCAAAACTTTTCTCAATCGCCTGAACCAGCTCCGGCGCGGAAAGCTGCTTGTCAAAAAAAAGATTTTCCAGCCTGCGGTAAAACGGCATGGCCAGCGGCGCCAGCGGGCTGGAAACAAGCAGCGACAACGAGGACAGCAAAATAGTGGCCAGCGGGCCAACCTGGATATTAAGCATGCCAATGACCAGCGAAACCAGAAGAACCTGAAGAGCGCAAAAGAAAAGCATAACCATGCTGCTCAGAAAGGCCCGGCCCATGATGCGGTCAATTTCAAAAATCTTGCGCCTCAGAATTTCGCGAGCCAGCATCAGCGGAAAAGCCAGCAAGACTAATTTGCGCATATTGCCATCAAAGAGCGGGTCTTTAACGACCAGCAACAACAATTTTTCCGCAAGGATAATAAACAGTGAAACAGCGATCCCGCTGATGACAACCAGCTTTAGTGCGGTCTTGTCTTTTGGCGTGTCCGCCAAGTGATAATGCAGCACTCCGATTAACGCGGCCAGCGTGAACCCGGTGACTTGAACCACCTGCCAGAGTTGTTGCAAATCATTCAGCTTTTGCGCAGGGCTAACACTGCGCAAAAAAATGATCGCCGCTGGGACCCAAAACAACGCTTGCATCCCCAGATACGCCGTCACAATCCACTTCCACGTGGGGTATGTTTTGCCCCGGATATTTAATTTTGCCGTGAAAGGCTGCGGAAAGACAAGCCCAATGTGGATTAACGCGCCAAAAATAGTTACACCAAAAAGGGACATGATGAAGAAATCATTCCAAAACACAAATGGCTGGGTCAGGCTGGAGATTTGGCGGGTAAAAGACTGAAAAAATTGATAGATGCCTGTGCAAACGCCCAAAACCAACATACCAATGGCGCTGCTTTCATACGGGCGCAAAAAATACACCCACATTCCCAACACCACAAAAACAATCACAAACACCAGGTTGCTCCACCGCCAGGCGCCATCAAATCGTTCAAAAACCTGGGCAAATGTGCGCGGGGCAACAAAAATAGTGCGGGTTCCCCCCGCCGTTGTTTTATCAGCCGGCTCCAAAAGTTCAAACGCCCAGGTGTTTGGGCTGGATTTGGCGTTGACGCTGGTCGGGTTTGCAAAAAGAGTGTTGGCAAGCGCATCCACCGATTTGCCATCTACCGCGACAACCCATTCTTTTATATTTCCAGCTTCATACTTCAGGAGTGGCAGCGAAGTATCCATCGGCACAGGCAGGGCAGCCAAAGAGCCGTAATCCAGCAAGAAGCGCGTCAAATTAAATCCATCAATGCCATACAGTTCTCCCATCCAAAGCCGAGCAGAGACGACAAAGACGAGAAAAAAAACAGCGATTGAAATAATGAATGGTCTGGCCCGCTGCGATTCTCCAGCAAACGACATATCTACATCATAAACAACTTTTTAAGAAAAGCGCAGGGCAAAATGTCCCAAATTTGTCCCAAGACGCGGCGGCGTAAATAGGACAAAGGTCTCTTGTCAGGCTATGCTTTTTTTATATCATGTTAGCGCGTGCAATTTCCTTGCTGAAAGACTATGTTGAGGTAGTCTTCGCGGGGGCAGAGGCAGCGGCGATAGATTTTGGCCGTTGCCTCTTATTTTTTATTCATCTGCTAAAATCGCGCGGCCATGCCACTGGTTTCTCTCGCGCGGATGTCTTTCCATCGCCAGCTTGCATACCGCGCCGCAAATTTGGCCGGGTTTTTTACCAACGCTTTTTTTGCCATGCTGCGCGCCAGCGTGCTCATCGCGCTTTACGCCGCGCGAGATGGGGCGAGCGTGGGCGGTTACACCGTGCGCGACGCCGTGACCTACACCGGCCTCGGCCAGGCCATGATCGGCTGGGTGGCGCTTTGGGGCTGGTGGGATCTGCTTTTGCAAATCAAAACTGGCGATGTGGCCTCTGACCTGCAACGCCCCATCCCCTTCTTTTGGTATTGGTGCGCCCAGGATTTTGGCCGCGCGGCCGCCCAGCTACTTTTGCGCGGCCTGCCCATGATGCTGATCTACCTCGTCGCATATCCCATCACCCTGCCCGCCAGCGCGGGCCAGGCGCTGGCCTTTTTGGTCTCCATGCTGATGGGATGGTTTATCAGTTTTTGCTGGCGGTTCATCTACAGCCTGGCCGGGTTTTGGTCGCCAGATGCGCAGGGAATTGGCCGCATGGGGTCAACGCTGGCGATCTTCGCCTCAGGCTTCCTCATGCCCATTGGCTTTTTGCCGCCCGCCGCGCAAACGGCGCTCAACTTCACGCCGTTCCCCTCGTTTGTCATGACACCCATCTCCATTTGGGTAAACGCCCTGACCGGCCCGGCGCTGGCGGGCGCGCTGGCCGCGCAAGTTTTTTGGTGCGCCGCGATGGCGCTATTGGCTCACCTCATTCTCGCCTCCGGCATAAAACGGCTGGTGATTCAAGGCGGTTAGGCCATCGCATTCCCCGCGATCCAGCCGGTGGTCCAGGCATTTTGCAAATTAAACCCGCCGGTCAGCGCGTCAATATCCAAAACCTCGCCCGCAAAAAACAACCCCCGCGAGAGTTTGCTCTCCATCGTCTTAAAATTCACCTCGTCTAGCGCCACGCCGCCGCAGGTCACAAACTCTTCCTTAAACTCGCCCTTCCCGCAGATGGCGTACCGCCCGTGCAAAAGTTCGCGGATAAGTTTTTCCATGTTCGCCCTGGGCAGCTTGGCCCAGCGTTGATCCTCATGAATCTCCGCGGCGTGGGCCAGCTTTTGCCACAACCGGTGCGGCAAAACCCCAAACGGCGAATGCGCCGCCACCAGTTGCGGCCCGCGCGATTGCTTGTATTCGGCCAGGGTTTGGCGCAGCGCATCATCGTGCAAATGAGGCAGCCAGCTCACTTCCAGCCCGGCGGCGTACTGGCGCTCGTGCAACTCCCGCGCCGCCCACGCGCTCAATTTCAGCGCGGCGGGGCCGCTCAGCCCCTGGTGGGTGATGAGAACCGGGCCGGTTTGCTCGTGGCGCGTCCCATCCAGCCGCAGCCGGGCTTCTTTAACCGCCACGCCCGCCAGGTCTTGCAACGCCGGCGCAGAGATGACAAACGAAAACAACGAAGGCGCTGGGGCGATGATGGTGTGACCCAGCGCGTGCGCCATCGCCCAGCCTTTTGCGCTGCTGCCGCTGGCCAGCAGCAGTTTGGCGCACAAAATTTCTTGCGCGTTGTCGTCCGCGCGGGGCGGCAAAAGGGTGATGGCATATCCGCCCGCCACGCGCTGCACCCCGCCCACATTGGCGCCCGTGCGCAGGCTCACCCCCGCGCGGGCGGCGGCATCCATCAGGCAATTCACAATCGTGGCGCTGTCATCGGTGATTGGAAACACGCGCCCATCGCGCTCGGTCTTAAGCGTCACGCCGCGCCGTTCAAACCACGCCATCGTGTCTTGCGGGGCAAACCGGGTGAACGGCCCACGCAACGCCTGCGCCCCGCGCGGGTAATTCTTCACCAGCTCGGCGGGGTCAAAACAGGCGTTCGTCACGTTGCACCGCCCGCCCCCGCTAATGCGCACTTTGCTCAGCGGGTTGCGGTTGCGCTCAAGAATCATCACCCGCAAGGCAGGGTTGGCTTCTGCGGCGGCGATGGCCGCAAAATACCCCGCCGCGCCCCCGCCAATAATCGCAATATCGCACTCACTCATCGGCAAGAATTGTAACGGCGAATGCATTGCCCTATCCGCGCAGGAGGGGTCAATTGGGCAATGTTTCGTCTGGCGCGGAAAATAAAGCTCGTCATTCCCGCGCAAGCGGGAATCTATAACTAACCCGCAAAAGCGATTGTGAGGAAAGCCATTTCCCTTGCGTTTTGGCCTGGCGCGTTATGGATTTCCGCTTTCGCGGAAATGACGTTCGCCATTTGCCTATTGACCACTCCTACCCTCGCGTCCTATTTCTGAGGGTATTTATTCGCAAAGTCAGGCCATTTTTAAGAGGAGTAAAATATTTCCGTTTTAGAAATATTCCAAATTGGAAAATTATCATGAAGAAAGCAAATACGCCGCCCGTTGCCAGTGAGATGCTTGGCGTGATCCATCATTTCATGCGGTTGCGCTCGCGGTTCAAGGTGATTATGCCAGCCCATCTGGCGGCGGCAAAAGCCAAGCTGGCCGCGGCGCGGGGCGAGGGCAGTTCGCTCTCGCAGGGAGATCACGCGCTGGTATATAGCCTGGGGGCGTTGCTGGTAGAACACCAGTCGCCGGTGAGCATGAGCGAGATCGCCCGCGCCCTGGATGTGCCGATGAGTTCCGCCACACGGCTGGTGGACTGGCTGGTGAGCACCGATTACGCTGTGCGGCAGCCTGACCCCGGCGACCGCCGCGTGGTGCGCGTGGCGCTCACGCCCGGCGGGCAGGTCATTTATAACGGCGCGCGCGATTACATGCTGGAGCGGGTGCAAAAACTGCTCGCCCACTTCACCCCCGAAGAGCAAAAGACGATGGTCTCGCTGCTGGGTCGCATGGCGGTTGCGCTGGAAGAAGAACAAAATGAGGCGATGGGCAAGGGATGACGACGCCTGCATCCATTTATTACACAAATCACATACAAAAGAGGAGAACTGAATGAGACGATTGTTTGCCTTGATGCGCAAGGAATTTACGCACATGAAACGCGACCCGCGCACATTGATGGCCGTGTTCTTTATGCCCATTTTGCAATTGCTTTTGTTGGGCTATGCCACCAACACCGATGTTAAAAATGTGCCGACGGCGGTGTATGACCAGGACAACAGCCAGGCCAGCCGCGCCCTGCTGGAGGCGTATCGCCAGACCGGGTATTTCCAAATGGATTACATCGTACACAGCGACGACGACATCAACACGCTGATCGCCGCGGGGCAGGCGCGGGCGGGCATCATCATTCCACCAGGGTATGGCACCGAAATTGCCGCGGGGCGGAGGGTGGAAGTGGCCGTGTTAATTGACGGCTCTGACCCCACGATTGCGGGGACGGCGCTCTCTACCGCCACGCTGGTGGGGCAGGCGCATGGGGCAGCTTTGCGCTTGCAGCAACTGGCCGCGCGCGGCGCAAGCACCGCCGGGGCCGCCTCGCCGCTGGATGTGCGCACCCGCGTGTTGTACAACCCCGATATGCAAAGCTCATACAACATGATCCCCGGTCTCATCGCCATGATTTTGATGCAGACCACCACCACGCTTACCAGCGCGGCCATTGTGAAGGAACGCGAGCGCGGCACGATTGAGCAGCTCATCGTCACGCCGGTGCGCAATTGGGAACTGATGGTTGCCAAAATTACGCCGTATGTGCTGGTGGCGATGGTGGATGTGCTGATTATCCTGGCGGCGGGCACATTCTGGTTTCATGTGCCCATTCGCGGCAACCTTGCGTTGCTCATAGCGCTCACGGGTTTGTTTTTGCTGCCCAACCTGGGGCTGGGGCTGCTCATCTCCACCGTTGCCAAAACCCAGCAGGAATCTCAGATGATGGCGATGCCGATCATGCTGCCTTCCATGCTGTTATCTGGCTACATCTTCCCGGTGGCGGCGCTGCCAGCCGCGCTGCAATTTGTCAGCTCGTTCATGCCCCTCACCTATTTTCTCGTCATTGTGCGCAGTATTGTGGTGAAGGGAACTGTGCTTCAGCTTCTCATGCCGCAAGTGATTGCGCTCGTGGTGTTCTCAATCGTCATCATCGGCATCGCCATCGCCAGATTCAAAAAATCACTCGACTAATCAATTACGAATTGCAAATTACGAATCTTTGTAATTCGTAATTTTTTTAATTAACATGAACTCAACCAACACAACCAGACCCGCCCGCCGCATATTGCCGCTTTTGCTTATCGCCGCCGTGATTGCGGGGGGCGTGTATGCCTATTCCCAATCGCAAAAACAAATCGTCAACGCCACCACCAGCAATTTGGGGGCATCTGGCACAATTGAAGCCCGCACAGTAAATGTGGCCGCAGAAGTGGCGGGGCGCGTGATCGAATCCAAAATAGAAGAAGGCCAGCCGGTAAAAGCCGGGCAAGTGCTGGCCAAATTAGACGATGCCTCGTTGCAGGCGCAATATGCCCAGGCCAAGGCGGCGGTGCAGGCTGCCCAGGCAAACTATGATTTGCTGGCCGCTGGCCCTACCCCAGAGCAAGTGAAGCAGGCTCAGGCCGCGCTGATGATCGCCACCGCGAATTACAGCCGCACCATCGGCGGCGGGCGAGATAGCGATGTGGCCGCGGCACAGGCGGCGCTAAACGCGGCCAGCGCCGCGTATGCCAAGGTGAAGGGCGGCGCAACCGCAGAAGACATCGCGGTTGTGGAGGCGAGCATGCGCTCTGCAAAAGCCGCGCTGGATACGGCGCAGTTTGCCTACGACAACGCCTTCCGCCAGAACCCCGCCGCAATTGGGGCCAGCCCCACCGCGCTGGCGCTTCAGCAGGCCACCAACGCCTACGCCGCGGCCAAAGCGCAATACGACAAAGTGACCAAGCCCGCCGATGCCGCGCAATTGGCGGCGGCGTATCAGCAGGTGGAGAGCACCCGCGCCGCGCTGGAAAAAGTGAACGGCCAGGCCCGTGATTTTGATATCGCCTCCGCGCAGGCGCAAATTCAGCAGGCGCAAGCCGCGCTGGATGCGCTGAACAACGGCCCGCGCCCGCAGCAATTAGACGCGGCCAAAGCGCAAATTGCATCCGCGCAGGCGGTGATGCAGGGCATTGAAGTGCAACTTAAAAAGACAATCATCGCCGCGCCAATGGATGGCGTTTTGCTCACCCGCAACATTGAGCCGGGCGAGATGGCCTCGCCGGGCGCGGCTGTCTTCAGCATTGGGCGTTTGGACACGCTGGAGCTGGTGGTGTATTTGCCAGAGGATCGGTTTGCGCTGGTCAAGCAAGGGCAAGCCGCCACCGTGCATGTGGACGCCTATTCCGGGCGCGATTTTGCCGCCACCGTTTTGCGCATTGCGGATAAGGCCGAGTTCACCCCGCGCAACGTCTCCACCGCCGATGGTCGCAAAGACACGGTCTACGCCATCACGCTCAGCATCGCCAACCCAGATAACGCGCTCAAAGCTGGTATGCCAGCAGATGTGACCTTTTCGCAGAAGTAATAGCGAGTGCGAAGCGCAAAGCTGCTCACCCTGATATGCCGCAGAATTACTTTGCACTTTCCACTTTGCACTTGATATATGAGCGAACTACTTTTAGAAACCCGCGATCTGGTGAAGATGTTTGGCGACCACGCCGCGGTGGCCGGGCTGAACCTGGAGGTGCACCCCGGCGAAATGGTGGGGCTGGTGGGGCCAGATGGCGCTGGCAAAACCACCGCGATGCGCCTGATTGTGGGCGCGCTGCATCCCACCAGCGGCAGTATCCGCGTGGCCGGATACGATGTGCCCGCGCAGATAGAAAAAGCCCGCGAGCACCTGGGTTATCTGGCGCAAAAATTTGCCATGTATGGCGACCTCACCATTGCGGAAAATCTTGAGTTTTACGCCGAGGTGTTTGGCATCACCGGCGAGGAGCGCATCAAACGCTCGCGCCAGCTGCTCACCTTTGCGGGCTTGCAAAAATTTGAGAACCGGCCCGCCGCGGCCCTTTCTGGCGGAATGCAGAAGAAACTCGGCCTCGCCACGGCGCTCATCCATCAGCCAAAATTGCTTTTGTTGGATGAGCCAACCGGCGGGGTTGACCCGGTTGCGCGGCAGGAGTTTTGGCATTTGTTGGTGGGCTTGCTGCGCGGCGGGTCTGGGGTTTTGGTGAGCACGCCGTATATGGATGAGGCCACCCGTTTTAACCGCGTGGTGTTTATGAACAAAGGCAAAGCCTTGCTAAATGGCACCCCGCGCGAGCTGATGGCTCAACTGGATGGCCGCATTTTGGAGCTTTCGGCGCAGCCGCAGCGTCTGGCGCATCAGGTTGCGCAAGCAGACCCGGATGTGGAAGATGTGAACGCGTTTGGCGACCGGCTTCACCTGCGCGCGCGTGACGCGAACGCGGTGATGAACCGTTTGCCCGGCGCGCTGGTTGCGGCTGGCGTGAGCATGGCGCATATCCGGTTCGTCTCACCCACGCTGGAAGATGTGTTTATGAATTTGCTGGAGACGAAATGAGTGAAATTAAAACGAGTGGTCAGACCGCTGAGCGCAACTCCGTCATTTCTACGCGCGGGCTGACCAAAAAGTTTGGCAACTTCACCGCGGTGAACGGCGTTTCATTTGATGTGATGCCCGGCGAAGTGGTGGGCTACCTGGGGCCAAACGGCTCTGGCAAAACCACGACGATCCGCATGTTGTGCGGCTTGCTGCACCCATCTGCCGGGCTGGCGCTGGTGATGGGCAAAGACATTACCAAGGAGCCGGAGCAAATCAAGCAAGAGATCGGCTACATGTCGCAAAAGTTTTCGCTGTACGACGATTTGACCGTGCTGGAGAATTTGCAGTTTTACTTTGGGGTGTACGGCGTCTCGCGCGAGCTGGAGCGCGAACGCACGCCAGAGATTTTGCGCATGGCCGGGCTGGAGAACCGCACGAACAGCCTCACCCGTGAGTTATCTGGCGGGTGGCGGCAGCGGCTGGCGCTGGGGTGCGCCCTCGTACACCAGCCCAAACTGCTGTTTTTGGATGAGCCAACCAGCGGCGTGGACCCGGTGGCCCGCCGCGAGTTTTGGGATTTGATTTATGACCTCTCCAGCAAAGGCACCACCATTTTTGTGACCACGCATTTTATGGATGAGGCCGAGCATTGCGGGCGAATTGGATTCATGAGCTTTGGAAATTTGCTGGCGTTTGACACACCCACCGCGCTTAAGCACAAGTATCTCAGCGGGGCGGCCTGGTCGTTGGATGTGACCCCGTTGCTGGAGGCGGTTGACCTGCTGGCCGAGATGCCCGGCATCTCTCAGGCGCGTTTGCAAGGCGACCGCGCCCAAATCATTCTTGGCTCAGATTCGCTTACGCCAGATTTGCTGGCGGCAGACTTGCGCGGACATGGCATCACGGTGAACGCGATTGAGCCGGTGGAGCCGACGCTGGAGGACGTGTTTAACTTTCTGGCGAAGAAGGGCGCCGCCGCGGTGGCCTGAAGGGAGCCGGGCTACCCTTTCAGCATGTTGATGGACAAATAGGTGACGACCATGCCCAGCGCCACAAACACCGCGCCATACACGCGGTAAGCGATGCGGGTAAAGTTCTCGCCGCGCGCAGCCAAAATGCGCTTGCCAATGGGGTCATTCTGCGTCAACACGCTCAGCGGGCGGCGGATGGCCGCAAAGCCGTTGATGAGCAGCATAAACCCGAAAATAATGCCGATGATGCCTGCAAACATACGCTCATTGTAATGGCTGTTGGCAGGCGTTATTTTTTAGTTTCTCCTTCCGCGCCGGGGGTTACAATCTCGTTCATGAACACAATCAACGTAACTGTCTGGGGCGAATACCGCCACGAAAAGAAGAACGAAGTTGTCGCAAAGGTCTACCCAAACGGAATGCATGAAGCCATTGCCGAAGGGTTGCGCCAAAATGCAGATTTAAAAGTGCGCACCGCCTGGCTGGATCAGCCGGAGCATGGCCTGACCGATGAGGTTTTGAACAGCACCGACGTGCTGGTGTGGTGGGGGCACATGGCGCACGGCGAGGTGAAAGATGAGATTGTGGAAAAAGTATGGAAGCGGGTCAACCTTGGCGGGATGGGGCTGATTGTGTTGCACTCCGGGCATTTCTCCAAAATTTTTATCAAGCTCATGGGCACCAACTGCCATCTTAAATGGCGCGAGGCCGATGAAAAAGAGCGCATTTGGGTTGTGAACCCGGCGCATCCAATTGCGCGGGGCTTGCCGGAATATATTGAGCTGGCGGAGGAAGAAATGTATGGCGAGCATTTTGAAATCCCCGACCCAGACGAGCTGGTGATGGTGAGCTGGTTTCAGGGCGGCGAGGTGTTTCGCAGCGGGTGCTGCTGGAAGCGCGGCATGGGCAAGGTGTTTTACTTCCGCCCCGGCCACGAGACCTACCCCACCTACTTTAACCCGCAAGTGCGCCAGGTTATCGCCAACGCCGTGTATTGGGCGCAGCCAAGCGGCGGGCCAGTGTTCAAACTGGGCAACGCCAAGCCGCTGGAAAAACTGGCAACCGACGCCACGATGAAGGATCCGTCTTTGCACGGAAGATAGGAATTCTGAAT
>DAORUN010000015.1:24329-46199 GCA_035433205.1 Thermoflexales bacterium
GAATATCGAGGTCTGCAACGATAAAACCTGCTCAGCGCAGACCTCGGCTTTTTCTGCTTTCTGAATTCTGTATTCAAGGAGTGAAAGATGTCCTGCAACCCCGAAATTTTTGAGGATGTGCCTCTGTTTGCGATGCTGGATCATGACGAGCGCGCGGTGCTGGCCGAACAGGTGGAGATTCGCAAGTTCTCCAAAAGCCATCGCATATTCAAGGCGGGCGACCCCGGTGGAAAAGCCTTCATTGTGACGCATGGAAAAGTTAGCATCACCGTGATGGACTCGGATAACCGCGAAGTGATGGTGCATGAGGCAGACAACGGCGATGTGTTTGGCCTGTCTTCCATGCTCGCCCAAGATGAGCATCAGACAACGGCGGTTGCGCTGGATGAGACCACTTGTATTGAGCTGGATCGCAATGATCTTCAGATTCTCATCACCAAAAAGCCCATGGCCGGGTTGGATATGCTGGCGATGGTGGAGAAGCAATTGCGCAACGCCACCGCCCTTGTGCGCGAACGCACCACGCGCAACCCCAACGAGGTAATTGCCGAGAAAATGACAGTGGGCGACAAAGTGGCGGATGCGGTGGCGAAATTTGGCGGCTCGTGGCGCTTTATTGGCACCTTTTTCGTGCTGCTCATGGCGTGGGTTGTCATAAACACGCTTATTCTTAAACAAGCTTTTGACCCGTTTCCGTTTATTCTGCTCAATTTATTTTTGTCCATGCTGGCCTCCATTCAAGCGCCCGTGATCATGATGAGCCAGAACCGGCAGGATGCCAAAGATCGCCTGCGCAGCGAGTTGGATTACAACGTGAATGTCTCGGCAGAGCGCGGCATTGCCCAGCTTTTGGAGCGGGTCAACCGCATTGAAGACCGTCTGGATGTGATCATGACACAGAAATAGCTTCGGTTTTTGATCAATCCTTTTCTAATCATTTAGGAACCACACGGGCGAGAGGGTAGAGACGCAAGATTTTGCGCCTCTGCCGCCCTTTAGAATTAACGCATTTGCCAAAAGCGCGTGAGGCATTCCTGCGCCACATCCGAGAACCTCCCCCAGCTCGTGATGTCTTCGCGGCGAAACAGACCCATGCCCTGCCCTTCGGTCACAACCACATCGCGAATTTCATCACCCATGCGGTAATGAAACACATGCAGGTCAAAAACGCCCTGCGGCTGATGGGTGGTCATGCGCCACAAAAACGCCAGCTTGTCTGCGCGGGCTGGGATGCTAAGCTCCTCGCACAGCTCGCGCAGCGCGGCAACGGATGGCGTCTCGCCAGGCTCAACCGCACCGCCAAAAAACGAATACAAATTAGCGTGAATCAATCCGGGTTTGTCATCTCTCAGTTGCAAGACAACTCTGCCAAATTCATCCTCAATCAAAACAATGGCTACTTTGCGCATCATCCAAATTTTACGCAGATGAATATCGCCATCAATTTTGGCAACCCAGGCCAGTCTTTTTACGGCAATTCGTAAATCGTCTTACCATCGGTCAGGCTCAGGCCAATGAGCTTGTTGTAATTGATGATGAACACGCCATCTTCCGTGATGTGCGGGTGCATGCCCAGCGGCGTGCCCGAAACATCCACCTTCATTTGCCCGCCGCTCACGCCCGTTTTTGTGTCCAGCCGGTCAAAGGCGCAGCGCGTATCCGATTGTTTATCTGGGTTATTGCCGCATTGCAAAATCACAAAACCCTGCTTTGTCATTTTGATGGCGCTCGAATCTATGCGCATGGCTTTATCCATCGTAAATTGCCATTTGCGCGCCCCATCTGCCACGCCCACGCCCCAGTATTCGTTGCGGGTGCTGTCAAATTTTGGATGCGCCTCAACGATCAACGTGTCTGCGCTGGCATCTTTCAGTGTAAAGCGGTATTGCGCATCCAGCACAAACTTGCGGGCCTTGCCCGTCTGCGGGTCAATCACCAGCAGCGGCGACCCCGCCGCGTTGCCATCATCCAAAATAAACAGCGCATCGCTGGTGGGCAGCACGCTCACCCACGAGGCGATGGAAAACGGAAAGCCCTCGCCAGCTTTGAACAGAGTTGACCAAAGCAGCTTGCCCGTGTTCAGGTCGTAGCGCTGCAGGCAGCCTGCGCCGTTGCCAGACATATCCGACCCGGCATACAGCACAAACATGCCATCGCCTTTGGGTGTGAAATAAACCCGGTCTTGCAGCCGCGATGGAATTTTGGCATTTCCCGCCGCACAAGTGGCCTCAATGCGTTGTTTGGTCTCGCCGGTGGCGGGGTCTAGCACAAGCAGGGCCACGCCCAAACTCGGTTTGGTTTGGCTGATGGCATCTGCAACCACCAAATGCTCCGGCGCATCCAGAGGCTTGCCGTTAAAGGGGTCTAACCGCTTGCTCCAAAGCGGTTTGCCATCGCTGGCGTTAAACCCCTGCAATGTCCCATCCCGCCCAAAGCTAACTACCGAACTGCCCAAAACCTGCTGGCAGGTTGGGCAATTGAGCGGCGGCGCGCTTGCCAGCGAAACCTGCCAGGCCGCCGCGCCGGTGTCTGTTTTGTATGCCGCCAATTTGTCGGCATCGCCCGCAAAGAGTTGCCCCGCCCCGGCGCGCATCGTCACGTTGTAATACTCTTTGCCCATCTGGGCGCCCTTCCATTTAATTTTTTTGTCTTTGATGAGCGTGTCAATCAGGTAATACTGGCTGTCCGATGCGTCTCGCATCACCGAAATCATCTCTGGCGGCTGGCCATCGCCTGCGGGCACAAGCAGCGGGTTGTTAAACGCGTTGTTGCCAAATTCAGATTGAGTGATGAGTTGTTTGGGAATATCAATTACGCTTTGGGGCGAAACATTGGCGCCGCCCAGAAAATTAAACAAGCCGCCAAAAGCCGAGAAGATGCTGCCCAGCGTGGCAACAACGATGACCAGCGGGACCAGTATCGTAATCAAACGGACAACGCCGCTCACTTTTGTCACGGTCGTGGTCATCGGCATGTAGTCATCGGTGTTGATATTGACCACCGTTTGGTGAATGATCGGTTTTTCTCTGCCGGGGATGTTGACCAGCGTTCCGCAATAATCACATTTCAACTGCATTTGGTCGGCGGGGATGTTGTTCAAATGCAATGGCGCGCCGCAAGCCGGGCACTCGCTGGCAGATGGCGTGTTGGATGTATTCGGTGTGCTCATATCGGCATTGTATGGCACAAGCGTTTATTTTCAATATCTGCAGGCGATACAAAATGACCCAGATGATCCAGCCGCGCGGCACAAAAAAACTCCCCGGTCACTTTCGCAACCGGGGAGTTTCCATCTAACTTTGAGCGTGGCGGCTTATTCCGCCGCGGGGGCTTCGGCTTTGACCGCCGGAGCAGCCGCGTGCTTCATCTTTTCCTTCAAGCGGGCGCTCTTGCCCTTGAGGGCGCGGAAGTAATACAGTTGCGCGCGGCGAACCTTTGCGCGGCGAATGACTTCCACTTTCTCAATACGGGGCGAGTGCAGCAAATACGTGCGCTCCACGCCCACGTTGTTGCTGGCAATGCGCCGCACGGTGAAATTGGCGTTTGCGCCGCCGCGTCGCAGGCGGATAACCGTGCCCTGAAACACCTGCACGCGCTCTTTGTCGCCTTCCACAATGCGCTGATGCACGCGCACTGTGTCGCCCGGATCCAGCGCCGGGATGTTGGCATTTGCCTTCAAGCTCTTTTCGAGCGATTCAACCAGATTCATATCAACTCCACGATGTGTAATGCGTAATCTGTAACGTGTAAAAGTTAAATTTGTGTTTTACACATTACACGTCACATATTACAGCTACATTTAGCGCTTGGTATAGGTTGGGGCCTTGCGAGCGCGCTTGAGACCAGGCTTCTTGCGCTCCTTCTCACGAGAATCGCGCGAGAGGAAACCAGCGTCCTTCAACGAGGCGCGCAGTTCGGGGTCGGCTTCAACCAATGCGCGGGCAATCGCCATTCGCGCGGCCACAGCCTGACCAGTCACGCCGCCACCCTCAATGTGCAGGCTCACGTTGTATCGGCTGATGGCGCCCGTCAGGTTGAGGGGGCCGAGCGCCGTCACAATGTCCATCTCGCGAGAGAAGAACGTGGTGTGCTCTTTGTCATTCACCAAAACCTTGCCGGTGCCGCCAGCATACAAACGCGCCCGCGCCGTGGCTTCCTTGCGGCGGCCAACGCCTTCTACAAATTGTTGTACATCTGCCATTTTCTTTTCCTATGCAACTAAATGTAAAGTGTAATACGTAAGATGAAATTCAATTTCTGTCTTTTGCCTACACGCTACAACTTACACGTTGCTCTTAAAGCTCCAGCGCCTCCGGTTTCTGCGCGGCATGAGGGTGCGCTTCGCCGGCGCGATACACCTTCAATTTCTTAATCTGCTGGCGGGCCAGGCGATTCTTGGGGATCATGCCCCACACGGCCTGCCGGATCACGCGCTCGGGATCCTTTGCCAACTGCTCGTTCAGCGGAACTTGCCGGAATCCGCCGGGATGCAGCGAGTGCGAATAATAGAATTTCTCAGTCAATCGCTTGCCTGTCACGCGAATTTTGTCCGCGTTCATCACGATGACGTAATCGCCCGTGTCTACGTGCGCGGTGTACGTGGGCTTGTGCTTGCCCATAATCATGCGCGCCACGCTGGATGCGAGCCGTCCCAGGGTTTTGCCCTCGGCGTCAACCACATACCAGTTCTTTTTAATTTCGCCTGGTTTAGCCAGAAACGTCTTTTGTGTATTCATTCGTAACTCACCTTCACAAGGCACAGGCCGCAGGCCGGAGCCGCGCCTTTCACGCGGTCTGGATTTCGGCTGTCCAACAAATCGCCAACTTCATCTTCGCTTAGCTCGCCCATTCCCGCCCTCACCAGCGTGGCGGTTATCCGCCTCACCATTCGGAACAGAAACGCATTCGCTTCCACGCAGAACACCAGCTTGTCACCGTCTTCGCGCCACTCCGCCCGCAACATATTGCGGATGGTGCTCTCTCCAGAGCCAGATGGCGCGCTGCCAAATGCGACAAAGTCGTGCTCGCCTAACAGTCGCTGCGCCGCGCGGTTCATCTTTCCCGCGTCCAGCGCCCTGCCCATTTGCCATGCAAATCGGCGTGTCAGCGGCTGGCGAACTTCGCTTTTGATGATCGTGTACTCATACGCGCGGCTGAGCGCATCGTATCTGGGATGGAACCCTGCCGGAGCTTCCTCCAGCCTCATCACCGCCACATCTTCTGCCAGGGTCACATTCAATGCCCTGTGCAAAGCATCCAGCGGATGATTCCAGTCCGTCTCAAATGCGATCACCTGCCCGCTGGCGTGCACCCCGGCGTCGGTTCTACCCGCGCCGATGACGTTTGCCCGCTGGCCGGTCACCTGCTCAATCGCTCTCTCTAGTTCTCCCTGAACGCTGCGCGCATTCGTTTGCCTCTGAAAACCGCTAAACTCGGTTCCATCGTAGGCAATCGTCGCCCGCGCCTTCATGCCTCTCGAACGTGTAACGCGCAAGGCGCAAGTTTAAGCAACGTTTCTCGCTTTCAACTTTGCACTTTGCACTTTGCACTTCTCACACCCATTCGATCAACGCCATCGGGGCGTTATCGCCTTTGCGCGGCCCAAGCTTGGAAATGCGCGTGTAGCCGCCCTTGCGGTCGGTGTAACGCGGCGCGATATCGGTAAACAGTTTGTTCACCACCTCGCTGCCATTCAAGCGGGCAGCCGCCAGCCGCCGCGCGTGAATTTGCTTTCCCTTGTCCGCCTCGCCCAGCCCGTCTTTGGCCAGGGTCACCAGTTTTTCAGCCTGGTCGCGGATGGCCTTGCACTTCGCTTCGGTCGTCTGAATCCGACCGTGGTCAATCAATTCTGTCACCAGGCTGCGGCGCAATGCCGTGCGCTGACCGCTTGTGCGGCCAAGCTGGTAACCTGCTACGCGATGCCTCATTGCTTACTCTCCTCCGTCATTTCATCCGCAGAGGGCGACGCAAGCACGGTATCGGTTTCGGCCAGCAAACCGCGCTCCACAAGCCGGGCCTTCAATTCCTGCATAGACTTTTCACCAAAGTTGCGCAGGTTTGTCAGGTTGCCGCCACTCTTATCAATCATGTCCATCAATTCGCCAATGGTCGAGATTCCCGCGCGCTTGAGCGCGTTGAACACGCGCACGCTCAGGTTCAAATCGTCAATTGGTTTGCCGCTCATCTCCGGCGGCAGCAGCTTCACTTCGGCGGGGGCTTCCAGCGCCGGTTCTTCCAGCGATACGCCCGCCACCAGCCGCAGATGCTGCACCAAAATTTGCGCGGCCTGCGCCACCGCTTCTTGCGGGCGCAGTGTGCCATCTGTCCAAACTTCCAGCACCAGCCGGTCGTAGTTTGTCATTTGACCCACGCGGGCCGGCTCCACATCAAACGCCACGCGTTTGACGGGGCTGAAAATGGCGTCCACCGGCAGCTCGCCGATGGGCAACCGCCCGCGCTGTTCTGCTGGCGAGAATCCACGCCCTGGCTCGATCTGGAATTCAACATCCAGCCGGGTCTTGGCCGAATCCGTTGTCAGCAAATACTGCTCCGGGTTCACAATTTCAATTTCTGGCGGGATGATGAGGTCGCCAGCGGTCACAACGCCCTCGCCACGCACTTCCAGTCGCGCCCGCGCAGGCATATCGCCGCGCAGCCGAAGCCGAATTTGCTTGACGTTGAGCATCAGCCGCATCACATCTTCACGCACATTTGGGATGTCCGAGAACTCGTGATGCACATCATTGATGCGCATGGATGTGATCGCCGCGCCGTTCAACGAGCTGAGCAGCACGCGCCGCAGCGCGTTGCCCATGGTGATGCCATAGCCTTGCTCCATCGCGCCAATGCTAAACCGGCCGTAATCACGGGTGATTACTTCGGTTTCAATTTTCGGAAACACAGGTGGTGTTAACAATCCAGCCTCCTGCGATTTGACGATTTGCGGTTCCCAGCCTGCGCCGGGTTCCATCGCCAAATACGCGAATCATTTAGCGCGAGTAGTACTCCACTACAAGTTGCTCTTTGACCGGGATTTCGATGTCCTGGCGGCTTGGCATGGCTTGCACCAGCACCTGCATTGCGTTGCGGTCGCTCGCCATCCAGGTGGGCGCGGGCGCAGAGTCTTTGTCTGCCGCCAGCGTCTTCCAGTATGGCAGTTTGCGAGACTCATCGCGCACGCCGATCTTGTCTCCGGCTTTTACCAGATACGAGGCCACATCCACCGGATTGCCATTTACGATGAAGTGCGCGTGATTCACCAACTGCCGCGCGGCTGCGCGAGAGGGGGCGAACCCAGCGCGATAAATCACGTTGTCCAGTCTGCGCTCCAGCAGAATGAGCAATTCCGCGCCTGTCACGCCGCGAGACTTCAGCGCGCGGTTGTAATACCGCTCGAACTGATGCTCCAGCACGCCATAGATGCGGCGCAGCTTCTGCTTTTCGCGCAACTGCACGCCATAGTCGCTTGTCTTGGCGCGCTTTGCCTTCAGGTTTGGCCCGTGCTGTCCGGGAATAAAGCTGCGTCGTTCAAACGCGCACTTGCCGCTCAAACAGCGAGAGCCTTTCAGGAAGAGCTTTTCTCCCTCACGCCGGCACAACCGGCATACGGGTTCAATATGTCTTGCCATTTCTCAATTCCAAATTTCTCGTCCAAAGTGCTCGGTGTTACTTTGCACTTTGCACATTGCACTTTTTAGACGCGGCGCTTCTTCTTGGCGCGGCAGCCGTTATGCGGGACGGGTGTTACATCCGTCACAGACTTAACGCGAATGCCAGAGCCTTGCAAGGCGCGCACTGCGCTCTCGCGGCCAGGGCCGGGGCCTTTCACATACACATCCGCCTCTTGCAAGCCGTTTTCCACGGCCAGCCGGTAGGCGTTTTGCGCTGCGATGCGGGCCGCAAACGGCGTGCTTTTGCGGTTGCCGCGAAAGCCCGCTGCGCCTGCGGTGGCCCAGCAAATGGTGCCGCCCGTCTTGTCGGTGACGGTGATGATTGTATTGTTGAAGCTCGCGTTGATGTGCACCTGCCCAAACGCGACGTTCTTGCGCGCGCGGCGCGGGTTTGTCTGCCTGCGTGGCGCGCGAGTTGATGCTGCTGGTCGTCCCATACTTCCTCGCTACTTCTTCTTTGCGCCGCGACGCCGTCCGCGCCCAGCCACAGTCTTTTTAATGCCTTTGCGGGTGCGCGCATTTGTGCGCGTGCGTTGGCCGCGCGTGGGCAGGTTGCGCTTGTGGCGCAGCCCGCGATACGAGCCAATTTCAATCAACCGCTTGATGTTGAGCTGCACCTCTCGGCGCAAATCGCCTTCCACACGATATTCTTTTTCAACAATATCGCGCAAAATAGCCACTTCGGCCTCGGTCAGGTCCTTGATCCGCCGTGAGGGGTCAATGGACGTGCGGCTCAGAATCTGGCTTGCCACCGGACGACCAATGCCATACAGGTATGACAGGCCAATGTCAATCCGCTTATTGCGTGGAAGATCCACGCCTGCAATTCTTGCCATCTTGTTTTATCTCTAATCCAACGATTACGCGAAGAATATTTCTCCGCCTCTACAAAACTCGGGTTCTCCCCCGCCAAACAATCCGACCCAGGACAGCAGCCGCGCGATCAGGTCTTTCTCGTTTTGCGCTTTCAAACCCGTATTCTGACGTATTAACCCTGCCTCTGCTTGTGCTTCGGGTTGTCACAAATCACATACACTTTGCCATGCCGACGCACAATTTTGCACTTCGGGCAACGCTTCTTTACAGATGCAGCAACTTTCATTTTCTAAACACTCCAGTTTTCTTCGGCGCGATTTTCGCGCAAAAATCCGACCCGCTATTCACAGGCCGGATATTATCTACTTCGTCAATATCTCCGGTTCGCCATCTGTGATGGCTATCGTATGCTCAAAATGAGCGGATATTTTACCATCAATCGTGGCGACGGTCCATTGGTCCTTTTTAACCTTTGTTTCCGGCCGCCCCGCGTTGATCATTGGCTCCACCGCGATGGTGAGACCCGGGCGCAACAACATGCCCTGCCCCGGCTCGCCCACGTTCATCATGCTAAAGCCTTCGTGCAAGTCCCGGCCAACGCCGTGGCTGGTGTACTCGCGCACCACGCTAAACCGCTGGCTCTCGGCGGTCTTCTGAATCGCGTGACCCAGATCGCCCAGCCGGTTGCCTGCGCGGGCCACCTTAATCGCCTCTGCCAGGCATTCCTGCGTCACGCGCATCAATTTCTCGGCCTCTGCGCTCACCTTGCCCACCGGCACGCTGATGGCAGAATCGGCGTGGTAACCATTCTTCTTCACCCCAACATCAATTTTGATGATGTCTCCCTCGCGCAGCTTGCGCGAGGTGGGTATGCCATGCACAATCTCATCGTTCAGGCTGGCGCAGATGGTGGCCGGGAACGGGAACGGCGCAGACTCCGGGCGATAATTTTTGAACGATGCCGTCCCACCTTCCGCGATGATGATGCTCTCGGCCAGCGCGTCCAGCTCAAGGAGCGTCACGCCCGGTTTCACCCGCGCCTTCAGCTCTGCCAGAACCAGCGCCACAATACGGCCAGATTCGCGCATCAGCACAATCTCGGCGGGGGCTTTTAACACAATCATTATTTTCTACTCGCCGCAATACTTGGAAATGGCGATGGCATCTTGCAAAATGCGATACACGTAATCAATCGTGTGTTCGCCGCTCAACTCAATCAACAACCCTCTCTGGCGATAATACGTAATCAGCGGCGCGGTCTGCTTCATATACACCTCAATCCGCCGCTTCTGCGTCTCCGGGTTGTCATCTGCCCGCTGATACAAATCACCATCGCAATGCTCTTTCTTGCAGCCTGTGCGCGGCGGTTGCGCCTCGTATGGAAACACCGCCCCGCACGCCTTGCATGTCCAGCGGTGGGTCAGGCGCTCCATCAACATGCTCTCGCGCACGCGCAGGTATGGCACCAGCGAGATGCACTTGCCCATCTCCGCCAGCGCGGCATCCAGCGCCTCGGCCTGTGGCACGGTGCGCGGAAATCCATCCAGAATAAAGCCGTTCAGGCAGTCTGGCTGGCCCAGTCGTTCCTTCACCATGCCAATGGTCACATCATCCGGCACCAGCTCACCCTTATCCATAAAGGTTTGGGCCAGTTTTCCCAGTTCCGTGCCGCGCTTCAGGTGGTCGCGGAACAAATCGCCGCTGGAGATATGCGGCACATCCAGGTCTTTTGCGACCATGACCGCCTGTGTGCCCTTGCCAGCGCCAGGCGCCCCCAAAAACACTATCCCACGAGATTTGTTAGCCATACTGCCTTCTTTCGTTGCTGGTTGTTGGTTGCCAGTTGCTGATGCATTTTTGACCAGCAACCGGCAACTTGTGACCAGTAACTATTTAATGAATCCCTCATACCGGCGCATCATCAACTGCGCCTCAAGCTGGCGCATGGTGTCCAGCACCACGCCCACCACAATCAGCAAACCTGCGCCAGAAATGAGCGACGAGTTGCTGCCCAGCGGGGTCAAAAACGCCAGCCCTGGTATTTGCGAAAGCGCCGTGATGATATATGGCATGATCGCCAGCGCGCCCAGGAACAACGCGCCCACCAGCGTCAGGCGGCGCGTAATCTTGTTGATGAAATTCTCGGTGGTGCGGCCTGGCCGAATGCCGGGGATGAACCCGCCCTGCTTTTGCAGGTTTTCCGCCAGGTTTTGCTGCTGCATCACCACATCTGTGTAGAAATAGGTGAACGCCACCACCATCAGGAAATACAGCGCGGCATAGCCCAGCACCGTGCCAGCTGAACCCGTGCGCGAGCCGGTGAAGAACCGCACAATTTCCGAGGCGAAGGTCTGCGTTGCCGCATTCGGGCTGTTGATGAAGAACCCCGCGATGACCGCCGGGAACACCAACATGGCCTGCGCGAAGATCAACGGAATCATGCCGGTTGTATTCACCTTGAGCGGGACATACGTGTCCACGCCGCCCATCATGCGCCGTCCGCGCACGCGGCGGCCATATTGCACATTTACCCTGCGTTCTCCCTCAGAGATATACACAATCGCCACAATGGTCAGAATCAAAATGGCGAAGAACACCACAACCGACAAGATGCCCTGCGCGGTATCGGTGGCCTGCTGCGGCAGGTTCAAAATGTTGAAGATAAACCGCGAGACGATGCCGCCAAAGATGATGATGGACAAACCCTGCCCAATCCCCTGCTCGGTAATCAGCTCGCCCAGCCAAATGGCAAACATGGTGCCAGCCGTCATGGTGATGACCGTGACCAGCGTGGGCAGAATGTTCTCTGCGGGCACAAACCCCCAGTTTGGCAAAACGCGCGTCGCGCCGCCTGTCACCTGCTGACCAATCTGCTCAAATATGTTCACCTGGCCGATGGCGTTCAACATCGCCATGGGCACGGTGGCAAAGTAGGTCAGCCGGTTCATCTTGCGCCGGCCTGCGTCGCCTTCCTTGCTCCACTCGGTCAGCCGGGGAATCACGGGAATCAGCAGCTGCACAATCAGCTGCGCGGTGACGTATGGGTACACACCCATCGCCAAAACCGAGAAGTTGTTGACCGCGCCGCCAGAGAGCAGGCTCAGCAACGAGACAAGGTTGCCCAGTCCGCCTGCCTGCCCCGCCTCAATGCTTTGCTGGATGGTGCGCAGAACTTCCACGTTCACGCCCGGCACAGGGATATGCGCCACAAGGCGATAAATCACCAGAATAAAAATGGTGAAGAGAATGCGCTTGCGCAGCTCCGGCAGCAAAAATGCGTTTCGTAGTGCTTCTAGCATGTTTTTCTTAAAGAAGTAAAGTGCAAGGTGTAACGTATAACTTGCAAGAAGAAGTCGCGTCTGCGCTCTCCATTTGCAAATTACACGTTACACCTTGCTCCTTATTTTTAGCGAACGCGATGACCGCCGCGGGTCACGTCCAATTTGGTGGTCGTGCCGCCGGCCTTTTCAATCTTCTCTTTCGCCGCCGCAGAGAACTTGTGCGCCGTCACATTCAACGGCCGGTCAAGCTCGCCTGTGGCAAGAATGGCGATATATTTGTCGCTCGTGTGGGTAATGCCCTTCTCAATCAGGGTCTTGGGCGTCACCTCAGCGTTAGCGTCAAACTTTTGGGCCAGCAGGCCCACATTCACCGGCGCGTATTCAATCTCAAACGGGTTCGAGAAATTCACGCCGCGCGCGAATGGCAGCTTGCGCACCATTGGCAACTGGCCGCCCTCGAAGTACGCCCGCTTCACACCGCCAGAGCGCGAGGCCTGACCCTTCTGGCCGTGACCAGAAGTGCGCCCCTGCCCCGCCGCCATGCCGATGCCTTTGCGCCGCTTGGGTTTGTGCGACCCGGGAGCGGGTTTCAAATCATGCAATTTCATAGTTCACACTCACTTGTCATTAAGACCCCACACGTTTTTGAAACGCGTGAGGTCTAATCCTCAATCAGCCCACCCTCACCAGGTGAATTACCGTTTGAATCATCCCGCGAACCGCCGGTGTATCCGCGCGCTCAACGGTCTGCCCAATGCGGCTCAGACCCAGCGCCTTCAAGGTCAGCCCCTGGCTCTTTTCGTAGCCGATGGCGCTCTTGACCAGCGTTACTTTAACCGTTTTGGCCGCGCTTGCCGCGGGCTTATTGCTGCTGTTGCTGTCGCTCATCTCGCCTCCAGAAAGGCTGCACTTCGGCAACAGTCTTGCCGCGGCGCTTGGCCTCTTCCTTCAAATTCTTAAGACCCATCAACGCTTCATAAGTGGCGACGGTGGCGTTCAGCTTGTTGCTTGCGCCCAAAGACTTGGTGAGAACATCCTTCACCCCAACCGCCTCCAAAACCGCGCGCACGCCGCCGCCCGCAATCACGCCTGTGCCGGGCGATGCCGGGCGCAGCAACACGATGGAGCCGGCATGTTTATAGGTCACCTCATGCGGAATGGTGTTGTCCAGCAAGTTCACCGAGTGCATATTCTTGCGAGCGCGCTCGGTGGCTTTGCGGATGGCATCCTGAACGACGCGAGCCTTGCCCGTGCCCAGACCAATCTTGCCATGGCCGTCACCCACCACAATCAAAGCGCGGAACGCGAAGCGGCGACCGCCCTTGATCACTTTCGCCACGCGGGCCACATCCACCACGCGCTGATCCAGATCATCCTGCTTGTCCTGCTGGCGTGGGTCGCGGCGCTGATCGCGCCCGCCCGGCCCGCGGTTGCCGCCTGGGCCACCGCGCCCGCCGCCACCGCGCCCGCCGCGATAGCCGCCTGAACCGCCGCTGCGTCCTCCACCACCCTGCCCCTGAGCTGGCGCTTGCGCCGGCGTAGAAGCGGGAGCCGCTGCCTGTGTATCTTGTTTTTGTTGTTCCATGCGTTTCTTTTCCGTCCTGGGCATTGAAGGGTTTTACGCCTTCAACGCTTCAGTAATTAGAACTCCAACCCGCCTTGCCGTGCGCCATCGGCCACGGCTTTGATGCGGCCATGATAGCGGTAGCCCGCGCGGTCAAACACAACCTGCTTGATCTCTTTGGCCTGCGCGCGGCTTGCCAGCAGCTTGCCTACTTCGGCGGCTTCTTCCACTTTCTTGATGCCCGCCTTTGCCTTGATTTCCGCGTCCAATGTAGAGGCGGCGGCCAGCGTGTAGCCAGCCACATCGTCAATCAATTGGGCGTAAATGTGATTCAGGCTGCGGAACACATTCAAGCGCGGTCGCGCCGATGTTCCGCTCACCTTCGCGCGAACGCGCGCGCGGCGGCGCTCACGAGCCTGTGCATTATTCGTTGCCATGTCTTACTTCGCTCCCTTGCCGGTCTTGGCAGATTTGCCAGCCTTGCGGCGAATAACCTCGCCTGCATAGCGGATGCCCTTGCCTTTGTATGGCTCTGGCGGGCGGATGCGGCGCACCCGCGCGGCAATTTCGCCAACCAATTCCTTGTCAATCCCGCTCACTTTAATGGTGCGGGTCTTGGCATCGGTGGCAAACGCAATTCCCTCCGGCGCGGGGAACTCCACCGGGTGCGAGAAGCCAACATACAACATCAGGTTTTTGCCGCTCATTTCTGCGCGGTACCCAACGCTGTCTGCGGTGATCTCCAGCGTCTTTTCAAAACCGCCAGAAACGCCCTGCACCATATTCGCAATCAACGAGCGGGTCAGCCCGTGCAAAGATCGCGCCTCGCGCTCATCGTTGGCGCGGCCAATTTCCAGATTGCCATTTTCGTTCTTCACCGAAATTTTATCGCTCAAGGTTCGCTTCAGTTCGCCCTTGGGTCCTTTCACGGTGATAACGCCGTCGTTTACTTTTATATCCACGCCCTTGGGAAGAGCGATGGGCTTTTTGCCAATTCGTGACATCTCTCGTTCTCCCTTTAATAGACGTAGCACAAGACTTCGCCGCCAACACCCAGGCGGCGGGCTTGCTTGCCCGTGATCACGCCCTTGGGTGTGGACATGATCGCAATGCCGATTCCGTTGAGGACGCGGGGGATTTCACCCTTGCCCACATACACCCGTCGGCCAGGTTTGCTAATGCGGCGCACGGCGGTGATGGCCGCTGTGCGGGCGCGGCGCTCGCCATCATAGCGAAGCGCGATATTGAGGGATTTCTTGACGCCCTCTTCGACGAGCGTATAGCTCTCGATATAACCCTCTTCCTTGAGGATGTCTGCCACGCGCTTTGTCAGCGATGACGCGGGCACGGCCACGTTGGCGTGTCCCACCATCACCGCGTTGCGAATGCGCGCGAGCATGTCGCTCAGTGTGTCTATTGCCATTGATTACTCCAGTACTGCCAGGCCTGCACAGCGCGGCTTCCGTTGGGCGCGAATAAAATGCGCTCTCCGGCAACCGCCGTCTGCCGACCAGCGTCTACTGCGGCTACTTGTTCTGATTTACCACGATGCCTTGCGAACGCCGGGGATTTCCCCGCGCAAAGCCATCTCACGAAATTGAATGCGCGAAACGCCGAACTTGCGCATATAGCCGCGGGGCCTGCCCGTGACCATGCACCGATTCCGCACCCGCACCTGATATTTGCGCCGCTGTTCGCGGTATTGCATGCACTTTTTTGCCATATTAGTTGTTGGTTGCTAGTCGTTAGTCGCTAGTTTTTTTGTTTTTGGCTGATGGATAACCGGAGCGCAGCGCTTTCGTTCTATCACTCACAATTATCACAATCAACGATCACCTTTACTTGGCAAACGGCATTCCAAAGCCGCGCAGCAGCGCGCGCGCCTCGTCATCCGTGTTTGCCGTGGTCACAATGCTCACTTCCAGACCACGCAGTTTATCCAGTTTATCGTATTCGATCTCCGGGAAAATCAACTGCTCCTTCAAACCCAGCGTGTAGTTGCCGCGCCCGTCAAAGGCATCCGCAGAAATGCCGCGAAAGTCGCGGGTGCGGGGCAGCGCCAGGTTAATCAGGCGGTCCAAAAAGTCATACATGCGCGGCCCGCGCAGCGTCACTTTCACGCCAATCGGGCGGTCTTCGCGCAACTTAAAGTTGGCGATTGACTTGCGCGCCTTCGTCACAATCGGCTTCTGTCCGGCAATGGCGGTCAAGTCGGTCACAGCCGCATCCACCACTTTGGGGTTGTCTGTGGACTCTTTGCCCACGCCGATGTTGATGACAACCTTTGAGATTTTGGGGACCTGCATCACGTTGGTGTAGCCAAACTGCTTCACCAGCGCAGGCCGCACCTCGTCCAGGTACTTCTTCTTAATGTCTGCCATGTCAGCCAATCACCTCGCCGTGCTTGTTAGAGTAGCGCTTCTTCTCGCCGCCCTCAATTCTGTAATTCACGCGCGATGGGTTGCCGGTTGGTGTAATCACCATGACGTTTGAGGCGTCAATGGGCATCTCTACCGAAACGAGACCCGTCTGCGTGCTGCGCAATTGCTGCTGGCTGCGGGCCTTCTGGTGTTTCTTCACCATATTCACCCCGCGCACCATGATCTTGCCTGTTCGTGGGAAGACGTGCGTAACCTCGCCGCGCTTGCCGCGGTCGTTTCCGCTCATCACTTCCACCGTATCGCCTTTCTTCACTTTCATGTTCTTCACCTCGTCGCTTCCCCGCTCCCAGTCCAATGGTGTTCCATTGGCAGGGGCTGGGGGTGGGCAATTTAGAGCACTTCCGGCGCAAGCGAGATGATCTTCATATAGCCTTTGTCGCGCAGCTCGCGCGCCACCGGCCCGAAGATGCGCGATCCGCGCGGGTTGGTCTCGTCATCTGCCAGAATCACCGCGGCGTTGTCATCAAATCTGATGTAGCTGCCATCGGCGCGGCGATATTCCTTCGACACACGCACAATAACGGCCTTCACCACCGCCGATTTCTTTACTTCGCCTGTCGGGCTGGCCGATTTGACGGTCGCGACGATGGTATCGCCCACGCCGGCATATCGCCGCTTGTCTCCGCCGCGCACCTGAATGCACAGCAGTTCCTTGGCGCCCGAATTGTCCGCCACATTTACGCGCGATTCCTGTTGAATCATTGCTCACCTCCGTGGGCCTTCTTCAGCACCTGCTCAAGGGCAAAGCGCTTTGTGCGGCTCATGGGGCTGGTCTCTACGATCTGCACCAGGTCGCCTGCCTTCGCTTCGCCTTTCTCATCGTGCGCGGAATAATTTTTGCCGCGCGTAAGCACCTTCTTGTAAACGGGATGGCGCATCACGCGGTCTACACGCACCACGATGGTCTTATCCATCTTGTCGCTCACAACCACGCCCGTCAATCTGCGGCGCATTTCCTCACTCATGATTATTTGCCCTCCGTGGCTTTGCTGGCCTGCGCGGCGGCGATCTGCCGCTGGCGCAGCACCGTGTTGATGCGCGCGATGTTGCGGCGCACCCGGCGCACGCCGTTGGTGTCCGTCAACTTGCGCTGAGCCTTCTGAAAGCGCAGGTTGAACATCTCGCGCTGGGCGTCGTCAAGCTGCTTCTCCAGTTCGGCCACCGGCAACTGCAATAACTCTTTTGCTTCCATTTCACTCCTTGCCCACAACCTGAGTGGGCACGGGCAGCTTGTAGGCAGCCTGCGCCAGCGCCACTTTTGCGATCTCTGGCGTAACACCAGACACCTCAAACATCACGCGACCAGGCTTCACCACTGCCACCCAGTGGTCAACCGAACCTTTGCCTTTGCCCATGCGGGTTTCCGCTGGCTTGGCCGTAATCGGCTTGTCCGGGAAGATGCGAATCCACATCTTGCCGCGGCGCTTCATTTCGCGCACAATCACGCGGCGGGCGGCCTCAATCTGCCGCGCCGTAATCCACGCTGGCTCCAGCGCCTGAAGGCCAAAGTCACCCTGGGCCACCTCTGCGCCGCGCAGCGCAACACCGGTCATGCGACCGCGCTGCTGCTTGCGATACTTAACTCGTTTTGGCATTAACATGATTACTGCGCTCCCTGTGCAACGCTGCGCTCTCCGCGCGGGCCGCGGTCATCGCGGTCGCGTCGGTCACGACGGTCGCCGCGGTCGTTGCGATCACGCGGCTGCTGAGTGCGGCTGGGGCGCGTCACTTCCTCGCGCGGCAAATCCGGCAGCACTTCGCCCTTGTAAATCCAAACCTTCACCCCAATCTTCCCGTAGGTGGTGAGGGCCTCAGTCTGAGCATAGTCAATATCCGCCCGCAGCGTGCTGCGCGGAATCCGGCCTTCCATCACCTTGTCGGTGCGCTTCATGTCGCTGCCATTCAAGCGGCCTGCGCACTCAATCTTGCAACCCAGGGCGCCCTTCATCATGGTGGCCTGAGCCGACTTCTTCATGGCGCGGTTGTGCGGAATGCGCTTCTCAATCTGCTGCGCGATGTTCTCTGCCACCAGCGCGGCCACCATCTCTGGCTTGGTGATCTCCTCGATGTCCAGCTTCACTTTCTTGCCAGTCAGCGATTCAATCCCCTCGCGGATGCCCTTGACCGCCGCGCCCTTTCGCCCGATAACAACACCAGGCCGCGCGGTGTGCACGGTCACATGCAATTGGTTGGGCGGGAATCGCTCGATGATGACATCGCCGACACCGGCCTTTTCCAACTCTTTGGTCAGATACTGGCGCAGCTTAAAGTCTTCGGCCAGCAGTTTTGTGTAATCTTTCTTGGGCGCAAACCAGCGGCTCTTCCAGTCGCGGATGATGCCCAGACGAAAACCATAAGGATGAACTTTTCGGCCCATGTATTACTCCTCTCCCACTACAACGCTGATGTGACAACTGCGGCGAATGAGCGGGCGAAACCGCCCGCGCGCTGCAAAGCGCCGCCAGGTTCGTGTGGGTGCTTCATCCACAAAAATCTGCGCCACCCGCAACGAATCTGCGCTCATTTGCTTGTTTTCAACGGCGTTCGCCATTGCCGAGGCAATCGCCTTGCTCACCGGCTCCGCCGCACCCTTGGGGGTGAAGCGCAGCAGGTTCAGCGCGTCCTGAGCTTTCTTGCCGCGCACAAGGTCGGCCACCAGGCGGGCCTTCTGCGCAGAGATGGGCACATACCGGGCAATTGCCGCCGCCTCGGTTGGGCCTGTTTTACTTGCCAATCGCTTCGACATGGCTATTCACCTGATTCCTTCTCTTTGCTCACATGCCCGCGGAACGTGCGCGTTGGCGCAAACTCGCCCAGCTTGTGGCCCACCATGTTTTCTGTCACATAGATGGGAATATGGCGGCGGCCATCATGCACCGCGATGGTGTGACCCACCATCTGCGGGAATATCGTGGACGCGCGCGACCACGTCTTGATGACTTTTTTCTCACCGCGGGTATTCATCGCCTCAACACGCTTGAGCAATTTTGGCTCAACGTATGGACCCTTTTTTAGTGATCTTGACATTTCTTAGTCCTAAGTCCTGAGTGCTTAGTGTTATGCGCAAAGCGCCTCATCCATTTT
Source organism: Thermoflexales bacterium (assembly GCA_035433205.1). GTDB lineage: Bacteria > Chloroflexota > Anaerolineae > J036 > Brachytrichaceae > DAORUN01. The sequence goes on from DAORUN010000015.1 coordinate 43,186, forward strand.
GGATTCAGCGCTCAGCGCTCAACACTTTACTTCTTCTTCTGCCGTCGGCGCACAATAAACTTGTCGGTGCGCTTGTTATTTCGCGTCTTCACGCCAAGGGCCTTTTTGCCCCAGGGTGTTCGCGGCGATGGATGTCCAATCGGCGAGCGGCCTTCACCGCCTCCGTGTGGATGGTCTCTCGGCGACATGGCTGTTCCGCGCACCGTCGGGCGAATGCCGAGATGTCGGCTCTTGCCCGCTTTACCCAGCTTCACGTTGCCGTGATCCGAATTGCCCACCATCCCAACCGTTGCCATGCAGCCCTGCGGCACTTTGCGCATCTCGCCGCTGGGCATGCGGATGGTGACATACTCACCCTCTTTGGCCAGCAACTGCGCGCCCACGCCCGCCGAGCGCACCATTTTGGCCCCGCGCCCCGGGATCAACTCAATGTTGTGAATCACCGTGCCGACCGGCATGTTCGCCAGCGGCAATGCGTTGCCTGTCTTTGCCTCGGCGTCTGGGCCGCTCAACAACTCATCGCCAACCTGCAACCCTTGAGGGGCGACGATGTAGCGCTTTTCGCCATCGGCATAGTTCAGCAAAGCAATGCGCGCCGAACGGTTCGGGTCATATTCAATTGTCGCCACGCGGGCCGGCACGCCGGTCTTATCGCGCTTGAAGTCAATAATACGATATGCGCGCTTGGAGCCGCCGCCATGATGGCGAGTGGTCACCTTGCCCCGGCTGTTGCGTCCGCCGGTCTTGCGCAAATCGGTCAACAACGACTTAAGCGGCTTGCTGGAGGTGATGTCACTGTAATCCATCCCCACCACGCCGCGGCGGCTCGGTGTTGTCGGTTTATAAATCTTTACTGGCATGTCTTTTCTCGCTTTAGGCTACGCCCTCAAACAATTGAATGCGGTCGCCTTCCTTCACCTGCACAATCGCCTTCTTCCAGGCAGATGTGCGCTGAACGTAGCCCTTCTGGGCGCGCGGGTTGCGCTTGCGCTTCAGCGGCAGGTTCACCATGTTCACCCGCGTCACCGTCACGCCAAAGGCAATCTCCACCGCCTCTTTGACCTGCTGTTTGTTCGCCCGGTCATCAACCTCAAACGCATATTGCGGCTGCTGATAGCCAACCTGCCATTGCGTCTTTTCGGTCACCAGCGGGCGCTTCAATACTTCGTATGGATGCATCGTTTTGTCTCCTCTCGTCTGTTTAAATCAGGCGAGCCACTCCTCAATTTTCTTCAACGCATCCAGCGAGACGACCATGCCGTCGTACTTAAAAATATCGCGGATGTTCAGGTAGCCGGCCTGCAACGACTTGAAGTTGGGCAGGTTTCGCGCGGCGCGCTCCACCTCAACCACACGCGTTGGCAGAACAATCAAACCCTTGTTCACGCCCAGCGTCTTCAATGCCGCAGACAAATCCTTTGTCTTGCCCACCACGCTCTCAAAATTCTCCACCACCACCAGCCCCTCATCCTTCAGCTTCTGGGTGAGGGCGCTGCGAATGGCTGCGCGGCGCATTTTCTTCGGCATGTCCTGAATGTAATCGTGCACAACCGGGCCAAAGGCCGTGCCGCCGCCCACCCAGTGCGGAGCCTTGCGGCTGCCCTGACGCGCGTTGCCTGTGCCTTTCTGCTTGTATACCTTTTTTGTTGTGCGGTTCACTTCGGCGCGGGTCTTGGTCTTGTGTGTTCCAAGATGCGCGTTGGCGTTTTGCCGCAGCAGAGCCTGGTGCATAAGGGGCACATTCACCTCGGCGTTAAAAATCGCCTCAGGAAGGTCAACCTCGCTCACCTGCTCGCCGCTCCAATTCTTTACTGCAACTTTCATAATTTTCACCTTCGCGCTTACTGCTTGCGAGTCTCCTTCACCGTTACGATTCCGCCGTTTGCGCCCGGCACAGACCCGGCCACAGCAATCAGGTTGCGCTCCACATCCACCATCACAACCCGCAGATGAGACATGGTGACGCGCGTGTTGCCGTAATGCCCGGCCATGCGCTGGCCTTTCTTCACGTTGCCCGGCGTTGTGCCTGCGCCAATTGAGCCAGGCGCGCGCTCGCGGTCAGACGCGCCGTGCGTTTTCTTTTGGCGATGGAAGCCGTGCCGCTTGATGGTGCCGGCAAAACCACGGCCCTTCATCACGCCAGAGACATCCACATATTCGCCTGCTTTAAAGATGTCCGCCTTGATCACATCGCCTTCCTTAAACGAAGACGTGTCCTTCATGCGGTTCTCTTCCAGCACTTTGATGGCAGGCACGCCCGCCAACTCGCGCCGCTTGGCATGCTTCTCATTTGGCTTAAGCTGGCCCAAGTGGCCCAGTTCGCCGCGCGTAAGCTTGCTCGCGTGCACATCGCCAAACCCAAGCTGAACCGCCGTGTAGCCGTCCTTGTCCTGGGTCTTTACCTGCGTCACATAGTTCGGCCCCGCCTCAATGACGGTGACGCCCGTGACGTTGCCCTTTTCATCAAAGAGCTGGGTCATTCCGACCTTTCGTCCAATCAGTTTTTTTGCCATTTCTAATCATTGGCTCCTCGCCGTTTTGGTGCGGCGCAGGGCGCGTTTTGCGCAGGAGCATGACTCCATTAACAGGATTACAGTTTAATTTCAATATCAACGCCAGCGGGCAAGTTTAACCGCATCAACGTGTCAATTGTTTTTGAATCCGGATCCATCACGTCAATGAGTCGCTTGTGGGTGCGAATCTCAAAATGCTCGTGAGAATCTTTATCAATATACGGTGAGCGGCGCACAGTGTATCGCTCAATTTTTGTCGGAAGCGGCACCGGGCCGACAACCGTCGCGCCTGTGCGCTCAGCTGTTTCAACTATCCGCTGTGCCGATGTATCCAGCGCGCGATGATCGTATGCCTTCAGGCGGATGCGTAGTTTTTGCTTTGCCATGTTTTAGTAGTGCAAAGTGCAAAGTACAAAGCGCAAAGCAAATAAAACTAATGCTTTGCGCTTTGAACCTGCGACTCTATTCAATAACTTTTGTGATGGAACCCGCGCCCACCGT
>DAORUN010000016.1:0-20001 GCA_035433205.1 Thermoflexales bacterium
TGGCATATTACCCCGCCCAGCAAAATAAGCCAAGATCGCGCCGGGGCTTGCCATTGCTCCAGAAGATGGGTTAATGACGAAAGCCATTCCGCCCCGTTTAAAAAAACAGGCTGATGGATGATCTCGCGAATTTCTTTCTGCCAATCCGCATTTTGCTCAGACGAGCACCCAGGCAATTTTTGCCGCAAGCCCTCATACATGCTTAAAGTATACATTTTTTGCGTGTATTTTCAATGTTTTACCAAAAAACACCCATTAATACACTTGACATTACTCAAATTTATGAGTATATTGCGCGTGCATTGTGAAGAATTCCTAAAAATATGAAACATACAACATTTTCCAAGGAGGTGAAGGAAATCAAGTGAAAGATTTCTATGAAATTGTTCTCTTTCATAGTGTCCGTCGCAAAAGATTATCCGAATGAAATAAGGATCACCCATAACTTGGCCGTGGAGGTGTGATATGAAAATCAAAAACATCCTACTCATTCTTGCCGTGATTGTTGCCGGGCTAACTGGTACGCTTCTCGTGGAGACGCAGATGTCTCAAACAGTTGCCAACGTATCTGCCATTGTTTTTGTGTTTGTCACCGGCATAGCTTTTCTGTATACACGCGTGTATGCGCCGCCAGAAATGAACGATGGCGTGATTTACCGATTTGGCAAATTCAACCGGTTTGTTCCAGATGGTGAATGGGACATGACCATTCCGTTTATTGAGAAGGTTCGCGTTCAATCCATTTCGCGGTTTGTGCGTTCGGTAAATGTTGTTCTTGCCAGTGTTCTTTCTGCAGATAACGATCCATGCACCTTGACATTGCAAGCCACTTATAAATTGGATTTGCCAAGGTTGCTGGCAAATGACACGAGTGAGATTTGCGAGGCGTTAAAAAGAAGCGACGCGGATTGGAATGGGATTGTCATTTACTGGATAGAGCGTCTGGCGCGTCAGGCCATTAACGAAAGCCAAACCTCATTTCTAAAAAAGAAGTGGTGGAAAGATGGCTTGGAGGACATGATCAGCGTCAACCTTTCACAAAAACTTGCGGGTGCTGGCATTGTCATGAGTCCCAGCAAAAGCGTTCAAGTGGTGGATAGTGTGCCCATATCGGCGCTGGAAAAAGCCCGACAGGAGCGCGAAATCAATCTGATCAAAGCGCAAAGCAACCGCGAAATGCTTTTGTCAATTGCGCCGCTGTTTAGCCAGTGTGATGACCCAGGGTATCAAATGCTGCAAGCAGCCATGAGCGCGGGAATTGCGCGGGGAGAAGGTCTGACATACAACCCGCTGTTCAACGCCTACTTGCCGGTTGAACAACGCGACAGCCAAACCAGCACACCCAATCAGTCGTGGGGCTAATTGCGCCGAGGGATAAATTTGCGGCCAGGGTTTTTGTTGAGGAAACTCTGGCCGCCCCTTATCACACCCTTTTGTCGCGAGCAAAAGCAGTTGCGCGTTGGTTTTTGAGAACAATGAAAATTAGGAAAATGCCTTCAGTTCATTCCAAATTTTTGCGCCACGCCAAACCACTCAGCGCGGCCACGCCCCCAACCGCGATGACCGCCAGCAAAAGGTTAAACTCTGCGGTCAAGGGCGCATTCTCTGCGCGGGCAAAGGCCGCCCGGTTGAGCCAGAGATGCGCGTGGTAGAGCGCCATCAGCACAACGCTGCCCCAGCGCATGATGCGCAACCGCGCGGCGGCGCCCAGCGCGGCCAGCCCAAACCCCAGCGCCCATACCGCGCCGGTGGCGGCGTTCACCCACGCGGCAAACGGCTGAGGGAGGTCTGGCAGGGTTATGGCCTGCTGAATGGCAAGCCCGCACCGCGCGATGTTGGCCAGCGCAAAAGCCATCAGCAAAAAAACAAGCAGCCTGCGAGCCATGGGTTTATAAAGCGCCAAACGTTTTTACCGTGATTCGTTGCGCTTCTGGCGGCGCTTGCAGGTAATACATCACGCGGTCAAGCAGGCCATCGTAGCGTTTGGCAACTTTGCCGGCCAGCTCGGCCCAGTCGCCCTCCTCGACAAACGTGTACAAAATATCATCGGTGATGACGGCGGGCATCTCGGCCCACTTGCCCCGCGCGGCCAATTGCGAAAGCTGCTCCGCCTGCCCGCCCCAGCCGTGAAGCTCGAACACGGGCGCGTAGCTGGGCGTGCTGGCGTAAAACGAAATTTGGCGGCGCACATCTTCGCGGTTGATGGCGCGTTGTTCGGGCGTGACCCCGCCAATAACAAACACGCCCGAAGCCAGCGCAATATCCTTGCGCGTTCGCCCGTTTTTGCGCAAGCCTTCTTCAATGTTGGGCAAAATAAATTCCGCCAAATATTTTGGCGTGTGAAACGGATGCACATGAAAACCCTCGCACAGCTCGCCTGCAAGCTGGCACAGCCGCTCGTTCACACCGGCAATGTAGATGGGGATGTGCGGGTGGTCAATGGGGCCGGGGTTGAAGAACGGCGTCATCAGGGTGAGCTTAAAAAACTCGCCCCGAAAGTTGATTTTGCCATCGGTCTGCCAGGCCCGCCAAAGCTCGCGGATGGCGAGAATATACTCGCGCAGCCGGGCGGTGGGCTGATCCCAAATCATGCCAAAGCGCCGCTCGATATGCGGCTTGACCTGCGTGCCCAGCCCCAGAATAAACCGCCCGCCACTCAGCTTTTGCATATCCCACGCCTGATGCGCCAGCACGGTGGGGCTGCGCGCAAAGGCCACCGCAATGCCTGTCCCCAGTCCCATCTTTTTGGTGGATGTGGCGGCGAGCGCCAGCGGCAAAAACGGGTCGTGCTGCGTCTCGGATGACCACAACGCGTCGTAGCCAATTTCCTCGGCCTGCGCCGCAAATGCGGCCATGCTTTTCAGGTCGCCCACGTTGTCTATGCCAATGCCGGTATCAATTTTCATATTCCACCTTTTGCCTTTGCTTGTTAGACTTGGATTTACGCATGTGTTGGTCAAGCCGGTGAGCGCGCTCACCGATTATCTCTTCTCAGATTATCTCCCGCGCCCAGCCCCTAACCATTTTTTGCGTTTTGTGCTAAGCTTTGCCTGCGGTTAATTTACACGAGTCTCCGCCAAAGTGTTTGCCCACGCAACGCGCAATGGATCAATTTATTCTTCTTCCCCCAGATGGCATTCAGCCGGACCGAATGACCAACCCGACCAGCGAGGCGTTTATGCGTGAGTTGTGGACGCGCCAGGCTGTGAGCGGCGCAGCGCCACGAGATGACATCAAAGTGGTGGATGGCCTGAGCGAGGGCGGCGCAAAACTGGTGGAACTGGATGAGGCTCAGCGTTTGCGGCTTAAGGCCGAATTTCCGGGGGTGAGGGTGGTGCCGCTGGTGTTGTATCGCCCGGCGCTGGCCCCGCGCCCCGCGATTGAAACTCCGCCCACCGTCTCGCGCGTTGTTCGCAAAACGGCCACCCAAATCAAGGTTGTTTCAGAAAATGGCAGCCCGGTGGCAAATGCGGATGTCATCGCGTTTACAGATTTTGCGAACAAGGCTGGCGCGGAGGGCAAGACCGATGCGAAAGGGATCGTCTCGCTGGATCTGGGCCGCGCCACCCCGGCGGTTGAACGGCTGTATGTGTATGCGCAAAAGAGCTTGTGGAATGCGTTGTTGAACGCGGTGAAGATTACGCGCGGATACACAGTCAGCCTCGCATCCATCAAACTGGATTACATGGACGCGCTGCGGTTTTTTTATGGGGCCGCGCCGCTGACCGCCGGGCAGGGTGTGCGGGTGGGCGTGATTGACACGGGCATTTCTGCCGAGCCTGATTTGCGGATTGAGGGCGGCGTGAACACCGCGCCGGGCGAGTTGCCGGGCGATTTTGGCGATAACGGGCTGGGGCATGGCACGCATGTGGCGGGCATTATCGCGGCGCGTGGCAGTGCGCCAAACGGCATACGCGGGCTTGCGCCGGGCGTGTTTTTGCGCAGCTACCGCGTGTTTGCAAAAGGAAGCGAGACCGCCAGCAATTACGCCATTCTCAAAGCCCTCGACCGGGCGGTGAAGGATGGCTGCGATTTGGTGAATATGAGCCTGGGCGGGCAGGGCACGGTGGATGCGGCCACGCACGACGCGATCACCTATGCCCGCGCGCACGGCTCGCTGGTGATTTGCGCCGCCGGGAATGACAGCCGCAAACCGGTGGGCGCGCCCGCCCGCGACCCATTGGCGGTGGCCGTGAGCGCGATGGGCCGCAAAAGCGCCTTCCCGCCCAACACCACGCAAACGGGCGATGTGCAGGCTCCGTTTGGCAAAGACAAAGAAAATTTTGTGGCGGGTTTCTCGAATATCGGGCCAGATATTGATGTGATTGCGCCGGGCGTGGGCATTATTTCTACCGTTCCCGGCGGGTATGCGGTGATGGATGGGACTTCGATGGCCTGCCCGGCGGTGACCGGCGCGGCGGCGCGGCTGCTGGCGCTCAACTCATCCATCTTGAGTATGCCGCGCAACCAGCAGCGCTCGGATATGATGGCTCGCATGGTCTACGCCATGACGATGCAGATGGGATTTGGCGCAAAATACGAGGGCCAGGGCATGATAAAACTGGTCTGAATAAATCAAGGGGCAATATGGACACGGCAAAAAACGAACAATTTATTTTGCGGTATGGGGGTGATGGAGAAGCGCCCGCGAAGGATGTTCAACTCATCTGTCACGCCCAGAACATTGAGACGCTGGATGTGTCTCCTCGCATGGCGCTGGTATGCGGAAACGTTGGCGAGGTGGAAGATTTGGCCAGCCAGCTTGATGATTGGATATTGAGCGCGTTGAGCGAGGTGGATTTGCCAGATCGCAAGCCGCGCATTAAAAACAAACCTGCGTCTGCGCCGCGCTCATCGCCGCGCTCATCGCCGCGCCCTAAAACAACCGCGCCACAAAAAGCGCCAGGTTTACGCAAAGCCTGACCGGCAGAATATGAAAATAGGTTCTCTGGCCGGGCTTGCGCAGAGCGACGAAATTTGCGGGTCTGACAAAATGTGTTGACGGGTAGAGTTGCGCATGCGCACGTTCAAAATGATAGACTTATCTTTGCTTTCATGACATCATTGTTCCCTACGCTTTCGCATTATCAGGCCAAAACCCTGCTGGAGGCCCGCCATCATTCTCGCCCGCACGTGCGTGTCTCGCTTGACTTGGAGTTGAGCCGGGTTGAGGTGAATATTCAACATGACGGCGCGCAATTGCCGCAAGGCGATTTGCTCTCTTGGGCTGTCATCGGCCATATTGCCGACCACGAAAATGCCTGCTTCAGAATTCAAAATGGCGAAGCGCATGTCATTCAGGCGTATTCCGAGGCGTATGCGCTGGCGTATTCGCTTTATCCCACCGCAAGCGCGCCCACCATGCTGATTAGCGGCAAGCCCATGCACCGCATCAAAGGCACAGACCCGCACCGAGACACGCTGAGCAAAATTGCCGCGATTGGATCGGCGCAGGGTTTTGTGTTGGATACCTGCACCGGGCTGGGCTACACCGCAATTGAGGCCGCAAAAACTGCGGCCCTTGTCACCACAATTGAGCTTGACCCGGCTGCGCAAGAAATCGCGCGGCAAAATCCCTGGTCGCAGGGGTTGTTCACCAACAAGCGCATTGTGCAAACCATTGGCGATAGCGCCGAGGTGATTATTGGGATTGAGACCGCCAGCTACAACATGATCATCCACGACCCGCCCATGCTCAGCCTTGGCGGCGAGCTGTATTCGCTGGATTTTTACCACGAGGCATACCGCGTGTTAAAACCGCGCGGCAGGATGTTTCATTACATTGGAAACCCAGAAAGCGCTTCTGGGGCGACGGTGACAAAAGGCACGATGAAGCGCCTGAGCCAGGCGGGGTTTCACGTCATCATCCCCAAACCCGCCGCGTTTGGCGTTTTGGCCTACAAATAGCAAAAGACAAATAGCAAAAGACAAATTTGAAGCGGCTGTATTCATCGTAAATGATGAGCGCGGACTTGCGCCCGCGCTCATCAACAAACAGCTACTTCTTCGTTTTTTGCTTTTCTTCTTCCACCAATACCCGGCGCAGAATTTTGCCCACCTGCGTTTTGGGCAGTTCTGTGCGGAACTCAATCTCGCGGGGGACTTTGTATGGCGCGAGGTTTTTCTTGCAGTGTTCGCGCACTTCATCCGCCGTGCATTCCATCCCCTGCTTAAGCACGATGTACGCCTTGAGCGTGTCATCACCGCGGGTGGGATGGGGTATGCCAACGACGGCGGCCTCTTGCACTTTGGGGAACATGAACAGCACTTCTTCCACATCGCGCGGCAATACTTTTAGCCCGCCCACATTAATCATGTCTTTCTTGCGATCCACGATAAAGAAAAAGCCATCGTTATCCATGCGGCAAATATCGCCGGTGTGCAACCAGCCATCGGCGTCAATGGTGTTGGCGGTTTCTTCGGGCTTATTCCAATATCCTTTCATCACCTGCGGCCCGCGCAAGCACAACTCGCCGGTGATGTCCTCGCCTGGCTCACACTCCTGGCCCGTGCTCAGGTCAATCAGCTTGGCTTCCACATCTGGGTAGGGCACGCCCACGCTGCCCGATTTGCGCGTGCCAAAAATGGGGTTGCAATGCGTCACGGGGGCGGCCTCGGTCAGACCATAGCCTTCCACCAGCCGCCCGCCGGTCAACTCGCCAAACCTTTCTTGCACTTCCATTGGCAAGGGCGCGCTGCCGCTGATGCACACCCGCACGCTGCGCAGGTTGAACTCGTTAATCCGTGGGTGATTGATGATGCCGATATACATGGCGGGCACGCCCGGATACGTGGTGCAACGCTCGTTTTGAATCACCCGCATCACGTTTTCGATGGGGCGCGGGTTGGGCACAATCACCAGCTCCGCCCCGCTGCTCAGGCCATACAACATGCACACCGTCATCCCATACACATGAAAAAACGGGATGGCCGACATCACTTTTTCCGCGCCTTTTTTGGCGGTGTGATCCCACGCGGTGGTTTGAATGACGTTTGCCACCAGATTGTGATGGGTGAGCATGGCCGCCTTTGGCAAACCCGTTGTGCCGCCGGTATATTGAAACAGCGCCACGTCATCCGCAGAAATTTCTGCCCGCGGCGGTGTGCCGGTTTTGGCGATGAGGTCCGCAAAATTGTGCGTATCTGCGCTGGTCTGCGGTTCGTTCCACTCCGGGTCTTTCTTTTGGGCGCTCTTTACCAGCAGATGCGATGGAAAACCCAGCGTATCGTACACATACGCCACCACCGTGTTCTTCACGTGCGTTTCGCTCACAATTTCCTTCAAGCGCGGGTAAAACAAGTTGAGGATGACAATTGTTTCCGCGCCGCTGTCCTCCAGTTGGTGCTTCAATTCGCGGGCGGTATAAGTGGGGTTGGTGTTCACCACGATGGCCCCCAGACGCATGGCGGCGAAGAAGGCAATCACAAAATGCGGCGAGTTTGGCAACATCACCGCCACGCGGTCGCCCTTTTTAACTCCCATGCCCGCCAGCGCCGCCGCAAAATTATTAATCAACAGGTTAAGCTGCATGTAGGTCAGCGTGCCGCCCACCATGACCTTGCCGCCCAGCAAATAGCGCAGCACAAACTTTGTGGCCGTTTTATCGCCATATTTGCGCACGGCATCGTTAAATAACTCGTTCAGCGTCGTCTTTGGATACTGCAACGAGTGCGGAACCTGCGCCTCGTATGAAGACAGCCAGGGCTTCTTGAGCATGATAGGCCTCCGTAAAAAAATGATGAGATTGTGATTGTTGCGATTATAGAAGGCAAGGCCAATTCTGGCAAACGATGGCCGCTCGATCTGTTCGCAAACTCAGCCTCTCGCAGCGCAGCGCCCTTCGGCTGCTCATTTGCAGCGCACACAGAAGCCGGACTGCCAAGGCTTGGGCAAGTCGCAAATCTTCCCAGCAAGCAGCCCGACCTCGGAAGCTTTCGCTCGATTCTCTAAACTTTTGCGCAAGCCCTACCACCGGGCTTTGACTTCTGCCAACGCGCCCAGCACTCTGTCTTTTAGCACTGCATCCTGGCCAATGGTGACCCATTGAGTAGGTTGATTAAAGTCTTTGTATGACCAGCACGAAAGATATTGGTAGCGCTCGTTGACCTCGTGACCAGCCAGCGCGTCATCCACAATCATCTGCTGGGCAGCCATCTCCTGAGGTTTTCCGGCTACGTACCAGCTTGGCAGAAAAACGCCCAGCTTTTTATCGGTCAGCGAGGCAAACTCCGCGCACATCGCCTTTGCCGTTGCTTTGTCGGCGCGTATGCTGAACATGTCAACATCCGCATAATTCAGCCAGCGCCGCGAGTAAGATCGGTCGCCCGCAGATGCGTTGCCGCCAGACCACCACGCCGCGTTAGAAACGTTGATGGTTGGGTGAGCTGGATCCGCACTTTTAAGCTTGTCTACCACCGCGCGAAACTTCTCCATGCGTTTTTTGTCCGGCCCGTCCCAATTGCTTCCTTCATCCACAATCATGTAGCCTTTTGTGCTTGTTGTGGTTTTGACTATGTTCACCCACGTTTCCACCTTCTGCATTGAATGACTCAGCAAAGACATGCTTATTTTGTCCAAGTCTGGGCCGCCGCGATACATTAGCCAGATTAACTCCACGCCTTTCTGGGCGGCAAGTTCCCCCAGGGCAAAATCGCGCTGAGGGTTATCCAAATGCGCGTCAACCACCAGAGAGCTGAACCCCCAGTCTGACGCGATATTGTTGGTGGCCGATAACACCTCTCCCAGTGACTCATCGTATGCCCACAAAGAAACGCCGATTTTTTGCGTTGGCGTGGGCGTGGGCGTAGGGCTGGGCGTGGGCGTTGGTGTTGGTGATGGTGTGGGTGATGGCGCCGCTTGTGTTGAGAAAGAAGCAATTTGGTTGGGGTAATACAACTCTCCCGATGACGTTGCGCCCATGCGGACATCGTTAAAAACAGCGTCTTTAACATACATGTTGCGATCCCCGCCGCCTGGCCCGCCCCACGCGTCATTCAGAAATTGAACTTCAAGCACATGCGGGCCAGGGCCAAAGCAGCCGGTCACCGTCATGTCCTCCCACTTGTCCTCGGCGATGGATGCCGACCCATCAACGGTTTGTGTCTCCCCAATTTGTCGCCCGTCTATGCGCACAATAAACTGCGCATAATCTTCAAATAAATCTTGCGAAACTTTGAATGCAAAACTGTCAGTTTTACCAATAATGCTGCCCATGACAAAAACACCTCCCAATTTATTTGTATGTGTGTACGGCTGGGGGCAGTATCGCAGAATTTCCTAAAAAAACAATCCCCGGTTGTGGCTGTTTTATTTTTGGGCGCTTCACGTTACAATGCGAAACACAAAATAAAGCGCAGCCGTCTGGCGTGAGCGCACGAGCAGGAGTAAAACATGGCAGACCCCGTTGTCCTCACCGAAGTAAAAAACAAAGCCGGTCTCATCCGCATCAACCGGCCAAAACAGCGCAACGCGCTAAATGGCGCAGTGATGGCCGACCTGCTGGCCGCGGCTCTGGCCTTTGACGCTGACCCGGCCATTGGCGCGCTGGTCATCACCGGAGACAACGCCGCGTTTGCCGCCGGGGCAGATATTGCCGAGATGGCCGACGCGACCGCCATCAGCATGGCGACCAGCGGGCGGATTGAGGTGTGGGACAAACTGAGCGCCATCAAAAAACCGCTGATTGCCGCCGTGAGCGGGTGGTGTTTGGGCGGCGGGTGCGAGCTGGCGATGGCTTGCGACCTGCTGGTGGCGAGCGAGACTGCCCAGTTTGGTCAGCCGGAAATTAACATTGGGGTGATCCCCGGCGCGGGCGGCACCCAGCGCCTGACCCGCGCGGTGGGCAAAGCTCTGGCGATGGAGATGATACTGAACGGGCGCTTTTTGAGCGCGGGCGAGGCGTTGGCGCACGGGCTGGTGAGCCGGGTGTGGCCGGTGGAAAACTATTTGGAGAACGCGCTGGAGATGGCAAACCAGATCGCCGCGCGGGCGCCGCTGGCAACGCAGTTTGCCAAACAAATGGTGAACCAGGCCTACGAAAGCCCGCTGCGCGATGGGCTGGCCGATGAGCGCCAACTGTTTTATTTGTTGTTTGCCACCCAAGACCAAAAGGAAGGCATGAAGGCGTTTGTGGAAAAACGCAAACCAAACTGGAAAGGCAAATGAAGTGTGAAGGGTGAAGGGTGAAGTGTGAAGAGTGAAGGGCGAAAGATGATCGCCAAAGCGTAAAAAAAAGCGAAGGATACAATTCCATGATGACTGAATCCCAATCGCGCAAAAGCGCGGTATTGCCAATCATCGCAGGAACAACCCTTTTTGCGGGGATGGGGCTTGTGTTGGGTTGGGCGGCGTATATGCGCCGGTATGTTCGGCATGATTTGCCGCTCACCTCTGCGTTGGATGGCGACCTGCGCACGTTTGACACCAACGCCGGGCGAGTGGCCTATTACGCCTCGGTTAACCCATCTAACAAAAAGACCGCGCCGCTAATTTTGGTGCACAGCATAAACGCGGCGGCCAGCGCGTATGAGATGAAGCCGTTGTTTGATCATTACGCGCCCACCCGGCGGGTGTATGCGCTTGATTTGCCGGGCTATGGGTTTAGCGACCGGCCCGACCGCACGTATTCGCCTCAGCTTTTTGCCGAGGTGATTCTGGATTTCATCAACCACCAGCTAAAAGGCGAGGCCGCCGATGTGGCCGCGCTCTCTTTGGGGTGCGAATTTGTGGCGCTGGCGGCCAAAGCGCGGCCAAAGTTGTTTCGCTCCATCACGTTCATCTCGCCCACCGGGCTGGGCCAAACCGCCAGCCGCGCCAGAGGCCGGGATGATTTGCTCGGGCTGTATCGCCGGCCAGAGTGGAGCCAAATTTTGTATGACACCATTGCCTCGCGCCCCAGCATTCAGTATTTCTTGCAGCTCAGCCGCGCCTCTCAGGTAGAGGTTGATCTGGTGGACTACGCCTATGTCACCAGCCATCAGCCCGGCGCAAAAAACGCCCCGTTTTACTTTTTGGCGGGCAAATTGTTCTCGCGGGACATGCCAAAAATTTACCGCTCGTTGCCCATGCCCGTGCTGATGGCATACGCGAAAGATTGGGCCACGACCTACAACCAAATTGGCGGGCTGCGCAAAAACGCCAACATCCGCCTGCGCGATTTTAGCGGAGGCAGCAAGGGGCTGATTCAATTCGACAACCTGCCCGGCCTCGTGGCGGAAATGGATCAGATTTTGGACAAATAGAGCGGAAATGCGGGAGTTTTATTTTTCACTTTGCTCACACAAAATCTGGAACGCATAAACAGGATGACTGTCATTCTGAGCGCGCTCACAAAACCCGGCTTGCCAAAAAAATTGCGCGAAGAATCTCTGCAAAATATCGGCTTGGAAAATATTTGCCAGAGATGCTTCGCTCTGCTCAGCATGACATATCATTGTTTTGAGAGGTTTACACTTTGCTTGCGTAAGCCCATTTTTAATTCGTAATTCGTAATTGATATGAAGGTTCTGCTTTTTGCCACGCTGAAAGAACGCGCGGGCAAACCAACCATTGATGTGGCGCTGGATGGCCCGCTGAGCGTGGCCGCGTTCCGAAAATCCATCGCCCAGCAACACCCTGCGCTTGCCCCGCTGCTAGACCAGGCGCTGGTGGCGGTGAATCAGGATTTTGCGTTTGAGGAAGAGCTAATTCAGCCCGCCGATGAGGTTGCCATTTTCCCGCCCGTGAGCGGGGGCGCGCCAGACGCGCCGCCCACGCTGGCGCAGGTGGATGAGACCCCAATTGATTTGAACGCGCTGCAAAGGTTTGTGACCACCGATGAGGATGGCTCGGTGGTGTTCTTCATTGGCACGGTGCGCGGCAAAACCGGCCACGACCAAACCACGCGGCTGGAGTACGAGAGCTATCAGGCGATGGCGCTGGCGAAAATGCGCCAGGTGGCCGATGAAATGCGCGAGAAATTCCCCGGCGTGCACGGCATCGCCCTGCACCAGCGGCTGGGGCAAATGGATGTGCGCGAACCGACCATCGCGGTGGTGTGCAGCGCATCGCACCGGGGCAGCGGCGCGTTTGAGGCGGCCCGGTATGGGATTGACCGCATCAAACAAATTGTGCCGGTGTGGAAAAAAGAAACCCGGCCCGATGGGTCATCGTGGATTGAGGGCGATTACACCCCAAAAACGGGCGATTGAGCGAACGCGCCGCGCGCGAGCAGGGGCAATGCATTTGCCCCATCTATTCGAGTAATGCACTCTGACGCATTGTGCGCCGGTTGCCGCCATCCCCGCTTTCGCGAGGAGGACGTGGATAAATCCGGCGGCCAGTTGATTAGGAAACCCGCCTGCGGGTTATATCGGCGTTTTTAACCCGCGCCAGCGGGTTTTCTAATGCTTAAGGCGGTGGATTTTATCCGCTGCGGGTGAAACGCCAATACACACAAACGCAATAAAGCAAAGTAAACCTGAAGAAAATGCGTTTGGGCAAAATTTTTGGACAGAAAACAATTTCAATCAGCACTTTGCACGATTTACCCGGAGTAGATGTGCATTTGCACTTTGCCCCATCCGCTAAGGAAGGGCAGGGCGCAACCAGCGCTCGGTAGAATTGTCCTTTATGAATACGATGAACCCCTCTCGATTCTCAAAGAGTTTTTCTCGAATATCCCTGGCCCTTCTCATGTTGCTTGCAATGCTGGCGGGTGTTTCCAGCGGGCCAGCCCCCACGCAAGCCGAAGTTCAGGGCGTTTACAAAGTGCTTTTGCCCATGACGATGGGCGGCGGCGGGCCAGCGGCTAAAAATGTGTTTGGGGTGGATATGGCCCCGCTGAATGACGCGGGCGGCATGGCCCAACTGCACCAGACAAACACAAAGTGGCTGCGGCGCAACGGCGTGCTTTGGTCAACCATTGAACCTACCGAGGGCGCCCGCGTTTGGGAGGATGACGAATATTACGCGCTGGAGCAGGAATTAATCAACGCCAGCGCAAATGGCTATCAGGTCATTTTGATCGTGAGGCGAACACCAGAATGGGCGCGTCAGTTTGCCAACATGCCGTGCGGCCGTGTGCGAGATGACAAGCTGGCCGCGTTTGGCAACTTCATGTACGACCTTGTGACCAAGCTCAGCGCGCCGCCATACAACGTGCATCATTGGGAGTTGTGGAACGAGCCGGATGTGGACCCGCGTTTCTTTGCGCCCACCTACGATGATGAATTTGGCTGTTATGGCAATGACGATGACACCCGCGGTAACTATGGCGGCGAGGAATACGCCAAATTATTGCAAGCGGCTTACCCGCGCATCAAGCAGGCCGACCCAACCGCAAAGGTATACGTGGGTGGGTTGCTGCTTTCGTGCGACCCCGCCGTGCGTGACGATGTGTATTGCCGATCGTCCCGCTTTTTGCGGGGCGTTTTGGCGGCTGGTGGCGCGCCGTATTTTGATGGCGTGAGCTACCACGGCTACGACTACTTCTTTTATTACTCGCCAGATGGCGTGTTTGCCAGCCCAGACTGGGCCAGCAGTTGGTCTACCACCGGCACGGTTGTGGGCGCTAAAACACGCTACATTCGCAGTTTGCTCAGTCAATATAGCGTAACCGGCAAACAACTCATTTTTTCCGAAGGGTCGCTGATATGCGTGAATTCCGCGTATCAAACTTGCACCCAGGCGCAACGCGCCATTAGCTACGAGGACAACAAAGCTTTGTATGTGCCAAAAGTGTTGGCCGAGTCTATGGCCGAAGGCACGGATGTGGTGATTTGGCACAGCCTGCGCGATGCCGCCCCGCCGCAATTTGAGCAATTTGGCACAGGCTTGCTGAATTACAACTTGACCACGCGCAGCGCGTTTCAAATGTATCAATACACCACCTTGAAGCTGGCGGGCATGACGTTTGTGGAAAAGACCACACCCGCCGCCGGGCTGGTGGTGTACAAATTCAGCGGCGCGGGCAGAACTTTGTGGATAACGTGGGCGATGACTTCCAGCGCGCAAACCCTTGCGTTGCCATCCACGCCAACCTCCATTGGCAACCCGTTTTACACGGTCTCGCCAGCAACGTCAATTTCGGTTAACATCGTTCCGTTGTTTATTGAGTGGAACTAACTTTAATCTCTGAAGGCTAAAAACATGACAAACAAATACACCATCGCCATTGTGTGTGTGCCATACAGCGTAGATGTCATGCGCTGGGGGAACTCGCAGGGGCCAAAAGCATTTCTGAATGCGGGCATTGCCCAAGCGCTGACCGCGCAGGGGCACACCGTAAGTGAGCCGGTGTGGGTTGAGATGGCAAAAGGCGAACGCGGGCGCGACACGATCACCAATCTGGGCAATATTTCGCGGCGCGAGTCTGACGCGGTGTATGCCGCGTTGCAAACGCACGACCGCGTGTTGGTTTTGCAGGGCGATTGCACCCATTCCCCCGGCGCGGCGGGCGGGCTGGCCCGCGCAAAGGGCGGGGCGGGGGTGGTTTGGTATGACGCGCACGGCGACATCCACACCATGCAAACCAGCGAGACCGGTTTGTGGGGCGGGATGCCGTATGGCGTGATTTTGGGGTTTGATTTTGACGACTGGCGCGAGGCGGCGGGGTTAAAAAAAACAGTGGCTGCGAACGCGGCGGCGCTCATCGGCGCGAGCGATCTTGACCCGGCGGAAGAAGCCGCGCTCACCCGAAACCACATCGCCCGGCTGGACGCGAAGGACATGATGGACGACGGCACAAGCGCCAGAATTGAAGGGCTGCTGAAGCCAATGGCAAACCATGCCCCGGCCTGGTATTTGCATTTGGATATTGACGTGGCTGGTCCGGTGGCCGTGCCCGGAACGCTCACGCCCGCGCCGCACTGGCCCCCGCGCGAACAGTTGGTCAAATCTATTGGCGCAGCCGCGCGCAGTTTGCCCATGAGCGTGGTTTCGCTGGCGGCCTATACGCCATCTAATGACCCGCAGCACAAAGGGATTGAGCTGGGGACTGAGATGATTTTGGCTGCGTTCTCGGCGTAAAAAAGCGGGCCAGACTGCTTCAAACAGTCTGGCCCGCTTTTTTTAGTGGGCCATACAGGGATCGAACCTGTGGCGCAGAGCTTAAAAGGCTCCCGCTCTACCACTGAGCTAATGGCCCGCGACCATCAATTTTACCGCAATGAATTTGAGGGGTGCGATTTGCAAAACGCCAATGGCAAAATGCTCATGGGTGCCGCGCGGCGGCGGGCTTAAAATAGAGGGGTGCGCCCGTGATGGCGCGAATTTGTCCAGGTGATCTGGAAAGGTAAACAATGTCTACTTCTACCCCGGTGAATGCGGCAACAATCGCCGCGCTAAATGCAAAAGTGGAATCCCATCGCAACGACATCATCACGTTTATGCGTGAGATTTGCGCCATCCCCAGCATGGAATCGCAAATCAAGGATGTGGGCGAGCGCATTATGGCCGAGATGCGCAAACTAAAATTCGATGAAGTCCGCCTTGATATTCAGGGCAACGTGCTGGGACGCATCGGCAATGGCAAAAAAGTCATTGTGTTCGATTCGCACATAGACACGGTGGGCATCGGCGACATCACCCAGTGGGGCTGGGACCCGTTTGTGGGCAAGGTGGAAAACGGCATTCTGTATGCCCGCGGCGCGTGCGATGAAAAGAACAGCACCCCAGGCATGATTTACGGCATGGCGATTGCCCGCGATATGGGTTTGTTGGATGGCTACACGGCGTGGTATTTTGGCAACATTGAGGAGTGGTGCGATGGCATTGCGCCAAACGTGTTTGCCGAGGTGGACCCGAAGGTTAAGCCCGATTACGTCGTGATTGGCGAGCCGACCAAGATGCAAATTTATCGCGGTCACAAGGGCCGCATTGAGATGAAGATCACGGCCAAGGGGCGCAGCGCCCACGCCGCCAGCAACTTTCTGGGCGACAACGCGGTGTACAAGCTGCTCAACATCATCGCGGGCATCCGCGATTTGGACGCCACCCTGCGCACGCACGAGTTCCTCGGCAAGGGCACCATCACCGTGAGCGATATGAAAGTCAGCACGGTCAGCATTAATGCCGTGCCAGATGAGGCCACGATTTTCATTGACCGCCGCGTGACCTTTGGCGACACGGTGGAAAGCGCCATGGCCGAAGTGCAGGGCGTGATTGACCGCAGCGGCGTGAAGAAGGAAGATGTGAAGCTGGAAATGCTGACCTACGATGACCCAAGCTGGAACGGCTATGTGTTCAAGCTGGATAAGTATTTCCCCGCGTGGGCTTACGAAGAGAGCCATCCGCTGGTGAAGGCCGCGCTAGACACCACCGAGGCCGTGTTTGGCAAACGCGCCAACAGCGGCAAGTGGAACTTCAGCACAAACGGCACGTATTGGGCGGGCAAGGCCAAGTTTGCCGCAATCGGCTTTGGGCCGGGCGATGAGATTCACGCCCACAGCGTGATTGATCAGGTGAGTTTGGACGAGGTGGTCAAGGCCACCAGTTTCTATGCCGCGCTCCCGGCGATGATCAAGTAAATTAAAACCGGACTTGCGCAATTGTCATGCTGAGCGGAGCGAAGCATCTCTGGCTAAGCCATTCTTAGGCTAAATTTGCCAGAGACCCTTCGCTCCGCTCAGGGTGACAAGAATTACTTTTGTCTTAAATAATTCGTTTGTGCGCGTTCAGTTACAAATTAAAAAAATAGGAATCACAAAAACATGGCAACTGCAAAAAAGACAACCAAGACATTAGCAAAGAAGGCCCCCGTGGCCAAGAAGACCGCCAAGAAGCGCAAGCCCGTTGATTTGATGGGCCGCGACTTCATCGGCGATTTGGATTTCTCTTTGGAAGAGACCGCCGCCGTGATGGAACTGGCCGCCCGCCTGAAGAAGGAATACCGCGCGGGCAAACCGCACCCCATTTTGCGAGACAAGACGCTGGCGATGTTGTTCTTCTTCACCAGCACCCGCACGCGCGGCTCGTTTGAAGCCGGCATGGCCCAGCTTGGCGGCCACGCGGCCTTCATTGACAGCCAGACCACCCAGATTTCTCACGGCGACACGGCCAAGGAAATCGGCAAGATTTTTGGCAGCTATTTCAGCGGCATCGCCATCCGCCAGTGCGACTGGGCGTTTGGCAATCAATACACCAACGAGGTTGCTCTGCACGCCGGTGTGCCCATCCTGAACATGCAGTGCGATGTGTATCACCCGTTCCAAATTTTGGCCGACCTGCTCACGATTCAGGAAGCCAAGGGCAAGAACCTGAAGAAGAAGAAGATCGCCGTGAGCTGGGCCTACGCCGCCAGCTACCAGAAACCCATCAGCGTGCCGCAATCGCTCATCATTCAGATGGCGCGGCATGGCATGGATGTGGTGCTGGCTCACCCGCCGGAGTACAAGCTGATGCCGGAGATTTTGGAAAAGGCGCAGCAGGGCGCGGATGCCAGCGGCGGCTCCTTCCAAATTACGCACGACATGGACGAGGCGTTCGCCGATGCCGACGTGGTGTATCCGAAGTCGTGGGGCTGCATGTTGACCACCAGCGACCACAAGGAAAGCGCCGAGATTGGCAAGAAATACAAGAGCTGGATTTGCGATGAGCGCCGCATGGCCCTGACCAAAGATGACGCGATTTACATGCACTGCCTGCCCGCAGATCGCGGAATTGAAGTGGCCGACGCCGTGATTGACGGGCCGAAATCCATCGTGTATCAGGAAGCCGAGAACCGCCTGCATGTTCAGAAGGCCGTGATGGCCATGACCATGGGCGGCGTGCGCGTCTAAATCAATTACGAATTACAAATTACGAATGACTACTTTGGGCGGCGAGATATTCTTGCCGCCCAAAGTTTCACCAATTCGTAATTCGTAATTCGTCATTCGTAATTAAAAATGGTTCGCACCGACGCCATCTATGTGATTGGCCACAAAAACCCAGACACCGACGCGATTGCCTCGGCGATGGGGTATGCGTGGCTGCGCCAAAACCGCGATGAGGAAACGACCATCGCCGCTCGCGCGGGTTCCATCAACGCCCAGACAAAATTTGCGCTGGATTATTTTGGATTGCAGCCGCCGTTTTTGTTGGAGGACGCCGCGCCGCGCTTTTCACTCATCGCGCACCGCGTAACGCCCGTGCATCCTGCCCGCCCGCTGAGCGCGGCATGGCAATTGCACGCCAGCACCGAGCGCGCCGCGCCAATTGTGGATCAAAACAACCACCCGGTGGGGATGGTGACCGGCCAGAGCGTGTTTGAGTTTCTTTCGATGCGGTTGGATATGCTGGATGCGCCATTCAAGGAACTGATCCGCGTGCCATGCGGCGATGCCTGCGACACCGGCGCGCCAAAATTTTTGGCCTCAGATCGCATCAGCGACCACCGCGGGCGCATTTTGCGCACCAACCGCGAGGACTTTTGGGTGGTCAATTCTGATGGCGGGTACGAAGGCACCTGCTCGCGGGTGGATATGCTTCAGCCGCCCAAGTTGCGGCTGATTTTGACCGACCACAACGAAGTGGGGCAGGCGGTGAACGGGCTGAACGAGGCCGAGCTGATTGAAGTGCTGGATCATCACCGGCTGGCGACCGTGAGCACGACTTTGCCGATCGCATTTCACATTGACGCGGTGGGTTCGTGCAGCACGCTGGTGGCCGAGCGGATGCGGCTGGCGCGCTTGACGCCGCCTGAGGGCATCGCGGGCATGTTGCTCAGCGGATTGCTCTCCGACACGCTGCATTTCAAATCACCCACCACCACCGCGCGAGACAAAGCCAGCGCCACGTGGCTCTCTTGGATTGCGTTTGGGGTGGATGGCGCGGACAAAAAGCTGGATGAATACGCCGCGCAGCTTTTGGCCGCAGGCGCAGATTTGAGCGGGCGCAGCGCCAAAGATTTGGTGAGCGCGGACTTCAAGGAATTTGAGGCGGGCAAGATCAAATTTGGTGTGGCGCAGGTGGAGGTGACCAATTTCCAGTCACTCACCGAGCGTATTGGCGAAGTGCGCAAGGCGCTGAATGACCTGCGCGAACAGCGCGGGCTGGAGTTTGCCGCGCTGATGGTCACCGACATTGTGTATTCCAACAGCCTGCTGGTGTGCGTGGGCGAGACGCGCTATTTGGAGCGGATGCCCTTTAGCCGCAAAGATGACAATATTTGGGACATGCCCGGCGTGGTGAGCCGCAAGAAACAGCTTTTGCCGATGTTGCTGGGCATTTTGCAAGGGTAACCCAACATTAAATTGGATGGATAACGCAAAACAAAAAAGGCTTCCGCTGGTATATCAGCAGAAGCCTTTTTTGCAAAATGTTGAGCGAATTACTGGGCGAATTGTTGCTGGAACTGCGCCTGCACATCGTCTGGAACCTGCGAGCCGAGCGCGTTGAACGCAGCCAGCAGGCTTTGCGTGGCCGTGCGCTGATCCAACCCGGTCTGGTTAACCAACTCATCCACCATGCCAGAGCGGGCGAGATAACGCCGGTCTACGCCTTGCCCGGCCCCCAGCCTGGCCGAGAGGCCGCTTACATCTGTGCCCAAGCTCATGGCTGGCGCTTTTTGAGCGCTGGCCCGGCCTTGCACCGCGCCGGTGATCAATTTCATGAGCGCAAACGCCACCACCGTTTTGGCAACTGCGGGCGGAATGCCCAGCTTGTTGGCAAGGTCGGTCACAATTGGGCCAAAGGGTGTGAGGTCTAGCAGGGCCGCGCCCGCGCCCGCGCCAAGCAAACCGCCCAACATGCCGCCCATGCCGTTGTTGCTGGTTGCGCCCATGCCCGATGACATCCCACCGCTAAGAACGCTGCTCAAAATAGAGCCAATGGGATCGGCGGAAGACTGGCTGCTTCGCCCGCCCATGCCGGTGGATGAGCCGCCCAACATGCCGCCCAAAATGCTGCCCAAAACATCGCCCATGCCGGCGCTGCTTTGGGTGGATTGAGCGGGGACATTGCGCTGCTGGCTGCGCTGGGTTGGCATTTGCTGGGTAGAACCGCCGCCCATTGCCCCGCCCAAAATGCTGCCAAGGATGTCG
>DAORUN010000016.1:20101-42329 GCA_035433205.1 Thermoflexales bacterium
CCCATGCCGCCGCTGCTTTGCTGGGTGGGCATTTGCTGGGCAGAACCGCCGCCCATCGCCCCGCCCAAAATGCTGCCGAGGATGTCGCCCATGCCGCCGCTGCTTTGCTGGGTGGGCATTTGCTGGGCAGAACCGCCGCCCAAAATGCTGCCCAAAATATCGCCCAGACCGCCATCGCTCTGCTGGGTTGGCATTTGTTGAGAGCCGGAGGATTGCGATGAAGATGAACCGGGCTGATAGCCGCTTTCATCCAAAGTGCCCAGCACGGTTCCTTGTTGCTGCGGCTGGCTTTGGGGAACTTGCTGCGAAGGATAGCTTTGTGGCTGAGCCGCGCTTGCGCCGCCGCCCAACAAAGCCCCCAAAATGTCCATCAACGGGCCGCCCAGGTCTTGCTGAGATTTAAGATACGGTTTCATCTAATTGTGTTCTCCTCTGTTTTGAGCCAAAATAAACTGACGATTCGTTGCTTTCTTTAAAGGCATTATAGCGACCAACATGTGTTTTGTATTTGTTTTGCGGCGCATTAAGAAAAGAAGCTGCAAAAGCGCAACGCGGCGGCCAGGCCGCGCGGCCAATGGTGTTATAAACAATCCCCGTGAAAACAGTTGTATGTTTTGGCCCGATCATCTCTGGCCTGATCCTGGCGGTGGAAAAATATCCCGCCGCAGATGGCGGGGCGTTTATTCAGCGCAAAGAAACGTATGTTGGCGCAGATTCGCCCATGGTTGCGCAAACTTTGGCGCGATGGGGCCTGCCCGCGCATTTGATTTGCAACGCCCTTGGTGATGACGCGGCGGGCCGCAGCGCCATCCGCCAACTGAGCGAGGCTGGGGTGAGTTCTACCCTGCGCCTGATTGGCGATTACAGCACGCCGATTGAAGTGGATGTGTGCGATTTGGCGGGGACGCGCACATGGTTTGTGGATGGCAACCAAACCATTTGGGACACCATTTGCGCCGCCGACCGGGGCGCCATCGCCCAGGCCGGGCTGGTTTACCTGGATTGGTATGTGCGCCCCTGCGCCGCAGATGTTGCCGCGCTGGTGGCCGAGCATGCTGTGCCGCTGTATTTGAATGTGGAATACAGCCTGGCCGCCCCGCACACCAACGCCGAGCTGATTCGCCGCGCGGCCATTTGCCAAAGTTTTGTGGAAGAAAGCGCCAGCGCCAGCGATGCGCTGGCCGTGGCGCGGGCGCTGGCCGGGCACGGCGTAAAACGCGCCATCGTGACGCGGGGCAGGCACGGGTGCGTGGGCGTGGAGGATGGCAAAGAGTTTGTTATTCCCGCGCCGCAGGTGCAGGTGGCGGCGGCGCTGGGCGCGGGCGCGGCGTTTTCTGCGGGCATGATCTATGCCATTTTGCAAGGCAGAAGTTTTGAGCAGGCATTGCGTTTTGCGGTGGGGTCGGGGTCATACAAATGCCAGTTTCTTGCCCCGCCATACGCCCCGCCAGATGAAATTGAGACGTTTATGCGCAACGCTGAGCAAAAGGATTAATGCTGCTGTTATTAAAACTCATCCTAACACCGCTGTTTATTGCGGCGGTTACTTTGTCTGGGCGCAAATGGGGGCCTGCGGTTAGCGGCTTGTTGATGGGTTTGCCGCTTACCTCGGGGCCGACCTCGTTCTTTCTTTCGCAAGAGTACGGCGCGGCGTTTGCCAGCAAAGCCACCAGCGGCAATTTGATTGGGCAGGCCAGCGTGTGCGTGTTTTGTTTGGCCTACACGCTGGCCGCGCAAAAACACACCTGGGAAATATCGGCTGTGCTGGGGCTGAGCGCGTTTTTTGCCGCGCTGCTGGTGTGCGAGCTTTTCTCTTGGCCGTTGCTGGCGGCCTGCGCCTTGCTGATGGTTGTGATCGCGCTCGTTTCGCGCTTCATCCCCCGCTATGCCGAGGTGGGTGGGGTGTTCCACGCGCCCAGTTGGGACCTGCCCGCGCGGATGGTCATCGCCACCACAATTGTCATCAGCTTGACGGCGGTTGCCAACATTCTTGGCCCCCAGCTTAGCGGGCTGATCTCCTCGTTCCCCATCTTCGCGGTTATTCTCACCGCGTTTGCGCATCACCAGCAGGGCAAACAGGCCGCTACGCGCATGTTGCGCAGCATGGTCATTGGCTCCATCTCGCTGGCGTTTTTCTATTTGGTGGTGGGCAGTTTGTTGATGGCGCTTGGGCCGGTTGTGTATGTGCTGGCCGCGGTGGTTGCGGTTGGCATCAGCGCGCTTATATACGTCATCACCCGCCGCGCGGCCAGGTAGCGTTGCCCGCCATCTGGGTGTATGCTCACCTCATTATTAAAAATCGGGCAATGGAAAAATTCTTGATTATTGCGTTGGGCGCGATTTTGGGCGCCAACGCGCGGTATTGGCTTGGGGGATGGGTGGCCGAACGGCTGGGCACTGGCTTTCCGTATGGCACGCTGCTCATCAACCTGAGCGGCAGCTTTGCGCTGGGGCTGTTTATGACGCTCATCACCACGCGGTTTGTGGTGGACCCGGCGTGGCGGTTGTTTGTTGCGGTGGGTTTTCTGGGCGGGTACACCACGTTTTCATCCTACACCTACGAAAGTGTCAATCTTATTTTGGCTGGGCAAACGCTGGCCGGGGTGTTTAATTTGTTTGGCAGCAGTTTTCTGGGGGGTGTGGCTTGTTTGGCGGGCATTTGGCTGGGCAGGCTGATCTAATTTTTTTACCGCGGAGGGATGGAGAAAAAAACAAGAAAAGGGTGATGAAAATTTTTCTTGTCTCTTATTTTCTTCCGCGTCTTTTTGGCGAAATAAAAAAGGAGCGAACATGATTCCACAACTGGGCGAACAGGCGGAGCGGTTGGCAATTTACATTGGCGAAAGTGACCGATGGCATGGCAAGCCGCTGTATGTCGCCATTTTGGAAACGCTCAAAACCAACCATTTTGCCGGGGCCACGGTCACGCGCGGGGTGGCCGGGTTTGGGGCGCACTCACACATTCACACCGCCGCCATTTTGCGCCTTTCCGAAGATTTGCCGCTGATTATTTTTGTGGTGGACACGCCGGAGAAAATTCAAAAGGCCATTGAGCTGGTTGGCCCAATGGTTAACGAAGGGCTGATGACGCTGGAAGATGTGCGCGTGTTGCGCTACACGCATCGCGGTGCCAAGCCCGAAGGTTGAGAGGCTTTTTCGCCGCGGAGGCGTTAAAACCTAGCGCCTCCGCGGTGAAACAAAAGTTAAAATCCTTTCAACAACCCCGCTTTGGTGTGCGCCTCAAGCAGGTCGTCCACCAAATTCACAATTTGATCCAGGCTGAGTTCCGCGGCGGTGTGCGGGTCTAGCATGGCGGCGTGGTAAACGTGCTCGCGTTTGCCGGTCAGGGCCGCCTCAACCGCCAAAGACTGCACGTTGACATTGGTTTGCATAAGCGCGGCCAGTTGCGGCGGCAGCGCGCCCACCCGCGTGGGTTGCAAGCCGTTTTTGTCCACCAAAATCGGAACTTCCACGCAGCATCCATCGGGCAAGTTGTCAATCAGATGATGGTTTGGCACATTGCCGTAAATCACGGCGGGTTTGCCGGTCTCCAGCGAGTGCACAATGGTGCTGCCATACTCGTGGCTGCGCTCGTGCGAGATGCCCTCGCCGCGCTCAAACGCCGCGCGCATCTTGTGCCATCCGGCAATTTGGTGTTCGCAGCGGCGGATGTATTCATCCAGCGGGATGTTTAATTGCTCAATCAATTCTGGCCGGTCGCGCTTGATGAACCACGGCGTGTATTCGCTAAAATGCTCGCTGCTCTCGGTCACAAAATAGCCAAAGTGCCGAAAAATTTCGTAGCGCACGCGGTTCCAATCGGGCTGGTTGCCCGCGTCCAGCACCGCGCGAATCCTGGGATACAAATCCACGCCCTCGCTCTCGAACTTGAGATAAAACGCCATGTGGTTTATGCCCGCGCAAATGTAATTTATTTTTTCGATGGGAACTTTGATGTCGTGAGCCAGTTGTTCTGCCGTGCCTTGCACGCTGTGGCACAACCCCACCGTTTTGATGGCGCTTGCGCGCGAGATGGCCCAGCAGTTCATCGCCATCGGGTTCACATATTGCAAAAACGTCACATCCGGGCAAACTTTTTCCATGTCCGCGCAAATATCCAAAAACACTGGGATGGTGCGCAACGCCCGCATAATCCCGCCGATGCCAAGCGTGTCGGCGATGGTTTGGCGCAGGCCATATTTTTTTGGAATCTCAAAGTCAATCACCGTGCCGGGCTTATACCCGCCCACCTGAAACATGCTGATGGCGTAATCCGCGCCCTTGAGCGCCTTTTTGCGGTCGGTTGTGGCGGTGATTTTTGGCGACGCGCCCAGAAATTTTGCCAAGTTATGCGCCATCGCCTCGCTGGTCTTTAGCCGTTCCGCGTCAATATCAAACAAGCTGATGTGCGAGTTGGCGAGTTCAGGGTAACTCAAAATATCGCCAATGAGGTTTTTTGCGAAGACGGTGCTTCCTGCGCCGATGAGGGTGATTTTTGCCATGCGCGAGATTTTATCGCAGGCAGGGCGTTGAGCCGGTTTCGCCTTTGCGAGGGATTTTAGACGCGGTGACACCCTGCGTTGATGAACTATATTTTGCGCAACCCCAAAAGATGATGGGGAAATCGAAAAACTGGCCGGATGGCGTAGGCAAAACAGCCAGTTTGGAGTAGACTTAACCAAGCATCCATTTTAAGGAGACTCCATGAAGAACTCGACAAAGTATCTGACGCTTGGCGCGGTGGCGACCGGTCTTGCGGCGGCCACTGGCGCAGCGGTGGTCACATACATTTATTCTGTGCGTCCGCGCATCATCCGCTGGGGCGCAACGGATGAAGAATTGGCGCGCAACCTGCCCGGCGATTCGCTGGTGGGCGAGCCAAAAACATCGGTCACACATGCCATCACCATAAACGCCCCGCCAGAAAAAGTGTTCCCTTACCTGCGCCAAATTGGGCGCGGGCGCGGCGGTTTTTACAGCTACTCATTTGTGGAAAATACCCTGCTGGGCATGGACACGCATAACGCCGAGTCCGTTGAGCCGGCGCTTCAAGATATGCAAGCCGCAGACCGTGTGCCGTGGATGAACGACTTTGTGCTGGAGACGGTGATGCTCCAGGAAAACAAGGTGTTTGTGCTGCACAACGATACCCGCGCCAGCAAACCCGGCGAAGCGCCAAAAATGCGCCCCGGCGAGTATTTGAATTTGAGCTGGGGGTTTTATCTGGATGAGCTTCCCGATAACCGCACCCGCCTGATTGAGCGGATGCGGGCCGATTACCCGACCAGCTTCCGCAATAACATGCTTTACAAATGGATCCTGGAGCCGGGTTCATTTGTGATGGAGCGCCGCATGTTGATGGGCATCAAAGAGCGCGTGGAAGGGCTGAACAAACCGCCGCCAGAGCCAACCCGCCGCGTGGAAATGCGCAAATCGTTCACCGATTTCGAGATCAAGCCAATTGTGGTGGACGAGCCGATTGCAAATTAAAAATTACGAATTACGAATTACGATGAATCCAATTCGTAATTCGTAATTTCTTAACATAGATGCGCAATATTGGGCGGGGTGTGGTCATTGTTTTGGTGATGGCCGCCGTGATGTGGGTGATTCAGATTATCAACGCGGTTGTGTTTGGGCAAAACCTCGTTCAGTTTGGCATTTTGCCGCGCGTGGGTGATGGATTGCGCGGCATTCTTTTTGCCCCGTTGCTCCATGCCAGTTATCAGCACCTCATTGGCAACACGCTGCCGTTCCTGGTGTTGGGCGGGTTGTTGGCCGCCCGCAGCGTGAAGGATTTTGTGGTGGTCACGATCATCGTGTGGCTGTTCAGCGGGGTGGGGGTTTGGCTGTTTGGCGCGGGCAACAGCTATCATGTTGGGGCCAGCGGCGTGATCTTTGGCTACTTTGGCTTTCTGGTCGCGCGAGGCATCTTCGAGCGCCAGCTTGTCTCCATTCTGATGGCGGTGGCGGTGGCCGCGCTGTATGGCGGCATCATCGTGGGGCTGAACCCATTCGCTGCGCATGTCTCTTGGGTGGGGCATTTGTATGGCCTGGCATCTGGCGCGGCGGCGGCGTTTTTTATGACGCGTGGAAATTCTATGGTTGGAGTGGAGAAAGCAGAGTGAAGCCGATTCATCTGATTTGCGAGGCATCGCTAAACGGCGGGACCGACATTGTTTTTAGCGGGATGCAGGACGTGAGCCAATGGTCCTCTTTTGCGGGGTATGGCCCGTTGCCGGGCATTAAAAAAGCGGAATATGAGCGCCGCACAGACGACATGATCGGCTCGATCATTCGGGTGCAAAACACCGATGGCTCATCGCATACCGAGACCATCCGTGAGTGGGCGCCCGGCCAGAGCATTGTGATGGAGTTTGGCAGTTTCACCCCGCCACTGGCCCATCTTGCCAGCAAGTTTGTGGAACGCTGGAGCTTTGCCCGGTCTGGCAACGTAACGCTGGCCCGCCGCGAGTTTGAGCTTTATCCGCGCAGCCCGCTGACCTATGCGCCGCTTTGGATGATTTCCAAATTTCTAAAGCGCGGCATGGCCCAGCACTTGCAGTTGATCGCGGCTTCTTCAGCAAACGCTTAGATTTCCCCAACCGTTTTCATACCCGCGCCCTCCACAATGACGCGAATGAAAATAAAATTTATTACCCTCTCCCTCATGGCTATGCTCGCATTGAGCGCCTGCGGGGCGACAAACACACCCGCCACAACCGCCGCGCCAAAAGCTGCGGCGCAAGCAACACAAACTTCGGCGCCGGTTGCCGCGGCCACCGTGGCTGCCACATCCACCGCAAAACCCGCGGCCACCGCAGCGGCCATCCCAACAACCGTGCCAGTTGCCGCAGTTACGGCCACAACCGCCACGGCTTCATCGCCCGCAAGTGTGGATTGCTCCACGCTCAAACTCTCGGCTGAGTTGACCGAAGGCCCGTATTACAAGGCCAACCCGCCGCAGAAAAATTCTTTGGTGGAGGCGAACACGACCGGCACGCGCGTGGTGATGACTGGTTACGTTTTGACCGCCGATTGCAAGCCGGTTGCCAACGCCAAGGTAGACGTGTGGCAGGCCGATGAGAAAGGCAGTTACGACAACTCTGGCTACAAATACCGCGGGTATGTGATGACAGACGCGAACGGCAAGTATTCCATCGAGACGGTCATCCCCGGCGAATACCCGGGGCGCACCGAGCACATTCATGTGAAGGTGTGGCTGCCCAGCGGCAAAGTGTTGACCACCCAGGTGTTCTTCCCCGGTCAGTCTAGCAACGCCAGCGATGGCATTTACACACCCAACATGCTGGCGACCATGAGCGACACCGCCACCGGCAAGCAGGCCCTCATGAACTTTGTTGTGAAGAACTGAGCGGATTCTGAATTCCGAATTCTGAATTCTGAATTCTTAAACCGGGTCTGATTATGATGAGCGACGGGAATGAAAACCGTCGCTTTTGTTACATATAACGAGCTGCCAGACCTGAACAGCGATGACTTGCTCGCCATACCGGAATTGCGCAAGCTGGGCATCCAGGTGGAGCCAGCCTGCTGGGATGACCCATCTGCCGATTGGGCCGCGTTTGACGCGGTAGTTTTGCGCTCCACTTGGGATTATCACAAACGCATCGCCCGCTTTGGCGAATGGCTGCAAGAGCTGGCCGATGTTGGCGCGAAAGTGTTTAACCCGCTGGACGTCATCCGCTGGAACACCGATAAACGCTACCTGATTGACCTGCACCGCCGCCAGGTGCAAATTGTGCCCACTGCGCTCATCACCCGCGACCGCGCCGCCGACTTGCCCTGGATTTTGGAGAGCAACGGCTGGACCAAGGCGGTGATCAAACCCGCCATTTCGGCGTCGTCGCACAACACCTGGATCAGCGACCACTCCACCGCCCAGCGCGACCAGACCAAATTTGTATCGCAATTGCTGGAAGGCGATGTGCTGGTGCAGGCGTTTATGCAAGAGGTCATCCGCGAGGGTGAATATTCGCTGGTGTTTTTTAACAAGCAGTTTAGCCACGCTGTGCTCAAAAAACCCCGCGCCGGAGATTTCCGCACCCAGGAAATTTATGGCGGCAGAAACACGCGGGTTGTGCCAGACCCGGCGCTCATTGCGCAGGCGCAGGGCATTTTGAGCGTGTTGCCGCGCCCGTTGCTGTACGCGCGGGTGGATGGGGTCGCGCGGGGAGGGCAGTTTTATCTCATGGAGCTTGAGCTGATTGAGCCGGATTTGGGCCTCGCGTTCTCGCCAACTGCGCCTGCCGCCTTTGCCTCGGCCATCGCCCAATCCATCCAGCGCAGCCTGCAAGATAAACAGCCAGCCTTTTTGCTCACCGCCAAATGAGGTTTATTTAATGCGAGTTTTGGGCTAGAAAATCGAGCAGTCTGATTTTTGAACGCATTACACGCCTAACCAAAACGCGCGCTATTTACGCGCCATTTGGTCAAACACTCTCACGGCGTTGGCAATGCCTTCCTCTGCGCGTATCTTTTCACCCAGCGCAGCGGCCTTCTCGCGCATGGTTTTGTTTGTGATGGCGCTTTGGATGGCGGCAGCCAGTTTTTCAGTCGTCAGTTGTTTGCGTGGGATGGCTGCTGGCCCTACCCCTAAACTTGCCGCCCGATGTCCCCAAAACGGCTGATCGCCAAAAAACGGGATGATGACCGATGGCACCCCCGCCCGCAACCCGGCTGCGGTAGTGCCCGCCCCGCCATGATGCACCACCGCAGCCATGCGCGGAAATAGCCACGCGTGCGGCACAGAATCAATCACAAACACGCTGGATGGCGCGTTGTCTGCGCGCAGGCCGCCCCATCCAGCCAGCATGACCGCGCGTTGGCCGGTTTGCTCCAGCGCGCGCAAAACCAGGTTGGCTGTTTCTTGTGGGTTTCTGTTGCTCATGCTGCCAAAACCAATGTAAACCGGGGGCGGTCCGCTTTGCAAAAATGCGGTCAAGGATT
Organism: Thermoflexales bacterium; assembly: GCA_035433205.1. Lineage (GTDB taxonomy): Bacteria > Chloroflexota > Anaerolineae > J036 > Brachytrichaceae > DAORUN01. The sequence continues at coordinate 29,072 of DAORUN010000016.1, forward strand.
CGGGCGGCGCCCAGCCGTCGGGCGCGTCTGCAAACCAGTAGCCGGTCAAGTGAACATCCGCCCCCCAATCTGCGGGGCGCGGCAAAACCGCCGGGCTGATGCCATATAGCGTGGGCATGTTTTTTAGCGGGCGGGCATGATACGGCCCCGCAAAGGGTGGGGAGGGCAAATGTAAAACCTGTGTCCGCACCGCCCCATCTGCACCGCGAAACCCCTGCCACATCATTTGCCGCAACAGGTGATGTGATGCCTTGTTTATTGCGCCGCCCATCTTTGCCATGTTTTGCGGGAACAACGCGCTGGGGAAGGTTGTTGTTGGCGTAAACGGAACAACATAGGCTTGAATTAGGGGGATGTTCAGTTTTTCTCCCAGCGCAATACCCAGATATAACCCGCCCATGCCCGCGACGAGGAAATCCATTTCCGCGCAGGCGGCCAGTCCATCTTGCGCCCAGTTCAGCGCGGCACGTTTGGCCTCGGCGGCTGTTTTGCGCGTAATTTCAATAAAGTTTCCCTTTTCCAGCAAGGCTTTTATTTCCTCACTCTCGGCAATTTCCTGCACATTGCCGCGCAGCGGCCAGAAATCCAGCCCCTGGGCGGCAATGGCCTTTTGATAATTTTCGTTGGATAGCAGGCGCACCGTGTGTCCGGCGGCCTTTAACCCTTTGCCCAGGGCGATGTAGGGTTGCACATCTCCCTGCGAGCCAGTTGCAATGATTGCGATTTTCATAAAAACTTTTAACTCTTGCTTTCTAAATTTAAGAAGGGTTGTTTATACAAAAAATATCTCGCGAAGGGGTAAAACTACAAAATTTCAAAGGAAAGGCTAATTAACGTGGGTTTGGGATAAGCGTCTAACACGCTCAGCAGTCGGACTTTTGAACGTGCTACACACCTATCAAAAAAAACAACGCTTCACAAGTTTTTAATTTGTGAAGCGTTGCGCTAAAACTCTTTATGCCGGGCCGGCAAAAAGCTTAGTTTCCGGCTTTGTTGCCCGTAAACAAATTGATCCAATACGCTTGAATAAGCGCGTTGTTGCCCACTTCCATGTATTCCACCGTGACGTTGTGATACCCGCCGGTCAGCGGAATATCTGCGCTGGTGAAGATGTTGGCCGACTGCTCGCGCCACTGATCAATCACCTTGGCCCCGTCCACATATACCCGAACGCCATCATCGGCCTTGGCGACGAACCGATACGACCCCGCCGCGAAGTTGCAATTGCAGCTAAATCGCGCGCTAAAGTTATCGGCGCTCACGCTTGCGCTGGGCGAACCCGCGCCCCAGTTAAAGTCTACGCGAGGCACAGAGGCCGCCCACGCAATTCCACCAGACAGATCGCGATTGTTGTAAAACGCCGCGCTCCACGGGCCGCCCCATGCGCCGGGGCCGGGTTGCGGTGGCGGGGGCGGTGGCAGCGGCCAGCCAGCCGATTGTCGCCAGTAATTCAACTCAACCAGGGCAATGCCGCCGCGCTCCACGTAATCCACGCGCACGGTCTTCCATCCGGCGTTCACAGGCACATCCACCGTCCAGGTGTGATCGCCCACATAGCCGTATTGATCCAGAACGACCCGACCATCCACCCACACCCGAACGCCGTCATCGGCGCGAACGCTGAAGCGATACACGCCATTCATGAAATACACCTGGCGGATGAAACGGGCCGAGAAATTATCGGGCTGAACTCTCATCAGATCGGGTGAGCCATACCCCCAGTTTTGCGTGACCTGCGCCTGGGTGCGAACCAACGCCTGCCCGCCGCTTTGATCTGGGTTGTTCCAGTATTCTGAATACCACGGGCCGCTGGCTGGCGGGCCAGGTGGCGGGTTGGGCTGGGGAATGCAAATCCGCGTGCCGGTATAAATTCGGGTGGTTTTCATCCCGTTGGCCGTTTGGATGGCTTTGACGGTGGTGTTGTATCTGGCTGCCAGCGAAAGCAGCGTATCGCCGCGTTTGACCGTGTACCAAAGACAGGCTTTTGCCGGGGCATCTTGCGGCGCGGGTGAAACACTGGCCGCAGCCGGTGTCGCCGCCACGGCAAGCGCCATCACCGCAGCAAGAATTGGGACCAAAAATCGCTTCATGAAATTCCTCCTAAAAGGCAAACCGGATTATAGTGAACTTGTTAAAAAGATAGACTGATTTTATTATGAGACGCCGCAAGGCTTTGTGCTGTTCCCATGCGCATCAGCGTTTTTCTCGATACACTTCAAGCGTTGCGTTGTCTTGATAATGTTGATACTCAATTGTAATTGAATGGTAGCCCGGCGCCACGTCTATTGGGTTGCTGATGAAGGTGGTCAGGGGCTGTTGCCGCCATTGATCCATGATGTTTTGTCCGTCCAGAAGCACCCGAACGCCATCTTGCACCCGCGCAATCCACACATATTTGCCCGCTGGCATATATTCTTGCCGCGTCAGCCGCGCCGAGAAGAAATCTATTGAAACAAGGCCGGGTTTGGGCGAGCCGTTGCCCCAATTGTAATCAACCTTTTGCCTGTTTTCGCTCCAAATCACCGGGCCGGTCAGGTCTATGCTGTTAAAAAATTCAACTTTCCAGGGCGGCACGGGCGCCACAAGGCTGCTGGAGATGCGGGCGAACCGCACATTCACCATGGCCTTATCGGTGCGCTCAACATACTCCACTTTAATGACAACTTGATTGCGGTCAATGGGGATGGCGAAACCCACTTCGCGCTCTCCGCTGGGGTTGCCAAGGTCGTTAAAGACCTCGGTTTCGTTAACCAACAGCCGCAAGCCATCGTTGTATTTAAGATGAAATGTGTAAACCCCGGTCTGCATCCATCGGTTGGATGTCCACCGCACCGAGAAATTATCGGCCTGAATAACCTTGTCATTGGGGGTGCTATACCCCCAGTCAAAATTGATGGCGCTATCGTATCTCACAAAACCTGGCGTGCCTTGAAAGCCGTTGTTGTTGTAATACTCGGCATACCACGGGCCATACGTCACGGGTTGATCGGGATACCCATTGTTTTTGCCGCCCTCAGAATCGCCATGCCCGCCCGGATACCCATCAAAGGTCGGGATGCATAAAGTCTGACCCGCATAAATCAACGTGCCGCGCAAATTGTTTGCGCGTTGCAACGCGGCTACGCTTGTCCCATACTTTGCCGCAATACGATAAAGCGTATCGCCCGGCTTAACGCGGTAACACATCCCGGAGTTGTGTTGATCGGGCTTTGGGCCGACATCGCCCGAAGCGGGGACATATTGCGGAACATACGGCGCGACAATTTGCGTGGGCGCGCCGGCGGGCTGGGCCGGGGCAGCCGGGGCAGATTGCGCGGCGACTGGCTGGGCTGCTGCGGGCTGAGCGACGGGGACAGGCGCAGAAACTGGTTTGGCCGCGACCGGCGCAGATTGTTGCGACGCCGATACCTGGCGCGCTGGCACCGTGATTTTGCCGGTGGCGAGCACAAACAAAATTGCCACAAACGCCAAAAGACTAAGAAATAACAACCCTATTTTCTGCAGCATGACTTGCCTTCTTCGAGTTCATAATAAACGATTTGCGCAGAATGTCAAATTAGCGCAGGTCGCATTTCCTCGCTCTTTCATCACGCCCCAACCGCAGAGAAACGTTTGACCGCCGCGCGCCACATCCGGTTAAAAACAAAAAACGCCAGCGCAAGATAAACGATTTGCAGGCCAAAGTTCAACGCAATTTTTTCTGGGGGCAGTTTGTTTAGCAAAAGCTGCACGGGAAAATACATCCAAAGCTGATAGGGCAAAAATTGAGCGATGTTCTGCGCCCAGCCAGGCATGAGCGTGAGCGGCACGAATGCGCCGTTCATCAGCGTGCCAACCGCAAAATAAAACTGGTGAATAGCCCACACACGGGTGGTCCAAAACGCCACGAGCGTAATCATGCTGTCAAACAAAAAGTTGAGCAGAAAACCCATCACCACCGCAGGCAAGGCCAGCAAAAAACTGGCGGGCGTAAAGGTGAACACGGGTTTGAACAAAAGCACAAGCCCAATCCACACCGGCACAAACACGATGAGTTGCAACGCCTTGAACGCGACATTGTTCACCAGCACGTTGGTCAAAATGGGATGCACCGGCTGGAGCAGATCATTGCTCACCGTGCCATCTTGAATGCGATACGCGAGGATGTGAATGGTGATGGCCGATGTGACGATATCCACCGGCAAAAGCGTGAGGTAATACGCGGCAAAATCGCCCGCGGTCATGCCGTTCACGCTGCCCTGCGCGTTGGCAATCGTTGTCCAGATCGCCAAATACACCACCGGGCTGACGATCCAATACGCCAGATACATGAGCAGGTTGGCGCGGTATTGCCATTGCTGCGCCCAATTCCACTGCCAGAAGCGTTTGTAAATGGTTAGCATGTTTTTGTGGACAGAAGACGGAGGACGGAAGACGGTTTTTAACCAGCCGTCTCCCGTCCTCCGTCTCCGGTCTTATTCGTTGAACGCCCTTTCAATCACATCCTCAATGGGCGGGTCTTCAATGGTCAGGTCTTGCACATCAAACTTGTCCAGCAGTTTGGCGGTTATTTCTGGCACTTGGGCCGATGGAACCTGCAAAAGCGTTTTGCCCTCCACATCACTGGGCATGAGCGTGCCAAACTCTGCCAGCCCGTTGGCAAGGCTGCCATCGTGCAAAGACACGCCGATGATTTTGTATGGCGCAATGCGGCGCGAAAGATCGTTGATGGCGCCATCATATTTGAGCTTGCCGTGATGGATGATGATGATTCGCTCGCACAGCGCGGTCACATCGGCCATGTAGTGGCTGGTCAAAATAATGGTTGCGCCGTTGCGTTTGTTGTATTCGCGCAAAAACGCGCGGATGCGCTGCTGCGCCCCAATGTCCAGCCCAATTGTTGGCTCATCCAAAAACAGCACTTGCGGGCGGTGCAAAAGCGAGGCGGCCAGCTCGCATTTCATCCGCTCGCCCAAAGACAAATTGCGCACCGGTTTGCGGATGATGGTTTGCAACTCCAGCAGTTCGTTCAGCTCGTCAAACGTGCGTTTGTAATCCGCGTCGCTAATTCGGTAAATGGCCTGGTTGAGCAAAAACGAATCTGCCGCCGGGATGTCCCAGTTCAGGCGGTTGCGCTGGCCCATCACCAGCGTCATTTGGCTCAAGTAGCTGGATTCGCGCTGCCAGGGTGTGTGGCCCAGCACGCTGGCCTTGCCGCTGGTGGGGTGCAGCAACCCGCTCAGCATTTTGAGCGTGGTGGTTTTGCCCGCCCCATTTGGCCCCAAAAACCCCACAATTTCGCCCTGGCCGATGGAAAAACTGACCTCCTGGACGGCTTTTACATCCTTAAACTTGCGCTTAAAAAAGCCCTTCACCGAGGCCGAGAACCCGCCCTCGCGGTCGGTGACCTGATACGTCTTGGTCAGACCTTCAACAACAATTGGTTTTTGGTTTGGAGTACTCATGCGAACAGGCGTTCGATTGTAACAAACTTTGTCAATTCGCCCATTGACAACATTGCCAACTGGTTATAACATCATAACCGCTTGCAAACGCTCAACACACCTGCTCGCCCGGTTTCCATCCGCCCAATGACGGCGCAGGATGTGAGCGCGCTGGCGCAGATTTTGCTGGGTTACCCGTGGACGCGCTACGAGATGACGCGTGACCGCGCCGAGAAGGTTTTGCATGACGGGCTGGCCCAAAACGCCCAAATTTTGGTGGCGCAGGCCGATGGCGCCCCGGTTGGCTTCGTCTGGTTTATTCAGCGCGGGGCATTTCATCACAGCGGCTACATCCGCTTAATTGGCGTGGCCGAAAGCGCGAAGGGCTTGGGCGCGGGCAAAGCCTTGATGGAAGCCGCGGAGCAGGCCTGCGCGGCGCAATCTGCCGATATGTTTTTGCTGGTGTCAGACTTCAACGCATCCGCTCAGGCGTTTTACCAGCGGATGGGATACGCGCAGGTGGGCACCTTGCCCGATTACGTGCGGCCCGGCATTGCCGAGCTGCTCATGCGCAAAACGTTAGTTGTCTAACATGGATGAACAGGATATACAGGATGCAAATATCCTGTCCATCCTGTTCATCCATGTTAAAAAATTAAAAGGAGAAGAGAAATGAAGATGTCTACTGTTCGACTCGCGTCCATGGGCGCGCTGGCCGCGCTGTTGGCTGCGTGCAGCGGGGCTGCGCCAACAGCCGCGCCCGCCAAGCCCACCGATGCCCCAAAACCCGCGGCCACCGCAGCCCCCGCTCAGCCCAAGGCGGGTGGCACACTCATCGCCGCCCGCTCCGAGGACATGAAAGGCCTTGACCCGCACAAGCAAACCGCCTTCTCATCGTTCCGAATGCTGGAGCTGGTTTACGATCCTCTCTTCACGTTTGACAAAGACATGAAGGTGATCCCCAACCTGGCCGAATCGTATAAGTTCAGCGAGGATGGCAAGACCATGACGGTGGTTTTGCGCAAGGGCGTGAAGTTTCACAATGGCGACGCCATGACCAGCGATGATGTCAAGTTCACCTTCGAGCGCATTGCGGACGAGAAGACCGCCGCCGCCGCCCGCAGCACCTTCGCCGGAATTGACAGCATGGACACGCCCGATGCCAATACGATTGTGTTCAAGCTCAAGGCCGCCAACGCCGCGCTGCCCGCCGCCATGACCAACATCAACTCTGGCATCATGTCTCGCAAGTGGGCCGCCACCGGCGACCCCGCCAAGGAAGAGAACGGCACCGGCGCCTTCAAGATTGACAAGTGGGAGACCGACAAAACCCTCAGCCTGAAGAAAAACGCCGATTTTTGGATTGCGGGTTTGCCGAAGTTGGATGCGATTGAGTTCCGCACCATCGCCGATGAAGCCACCATTTTGGCTGGTTTGCGCGCCAAGACCCTGGACTGGGCGTATCTGAATGATCCCGTGATCGCCAAGCGCGCTTCTGGCGAGGCCAGCTTGACCACGTGGAAGTCATCGTCGCTGTCTTACCATGTGCTGCAACTCAACGCCAGCAAAGATTCGATGAAGAACCTCAAGGTTCGGCAGGCCATCGCCTGCGCCATTGACAAGCAGGAAGTGCTGAGCACCGCCGCGCTGGGCGATGGGCAAGTGACCAGCCCGGCCACCCCCGCCTTTTATGCGGCGCCGCAAGACACGCTGTTTTGCTATAAAAAGGATGAGGCCAAGGCCGCCGCGTTGCTCAAGGATTCCGGCGTTTCGCCCGTCAAGTTCACCGTCATTGCCGCCACCGGCGAGCCGCCCACCGCCGTAAACGAGGCCACCAGCATTCAGGCCCAGCTCAAGAAGATTGGCATTGAAATGGTGATTGAGCCGCTGGAGACCAAGGTGTATGTGGACCGCTGGTTGAAAGGCGACTTTGAGGCCGCGATTGCGCTGAACGGCGGCAACCCCGACCCAGACATCATGTTCTACCGCTACTGGCACAGCACCGGCAACCTCAACCTGGTGGCTGGCTACAAAGATCCCGAAATTGATAAATTGCTGGAGCAGGGCCGCGCCACAACCGATGTGAACGCCCGCAAGACGATTTACAACACGGTTCAGCAAAAGTTGACCGAGGCCGCGCCGTGGGTGTGGCTGTACACCGGCAACGATTACCGCATCGGCCAGAGCTACGTCAAGAACTTCACGCCGTTGTCCAACGGCAGCATTTTGTATCTCCGCGAAGTGTCGTTGGAGAAATAAATCGTTAGCGGTCAGAGCGCTCCGAGCGCTCTGACCGCTAACGACCCCTTAACCATTGTGCGCCAATTTATCGGTCAACGCCTGCTCGCCTTCATTCCCACTTTGTTGGGGGTGAGCATCATTGTGTTTATGGTCATCCGGCTGATACCGGGCGACACCATTGCCGCGCAATTTGGCACGCAGACCATCCTCACGCCCGCCCAGCGCGCCTCGTTGCTGGAGTATTACGGGCTGGATAAACCCGTGACCGAGCAATACGTGCGCTGGGCGGGCGGGGCTTTGCACGGCGATCTGGGCATCAGCGTGCGCAGCGGCAAACCCGTGCTGGGCGAAATTCTCAACCGCTTCCCGCTCACGCTGGAACTCACGTTGATGGCGATGGTGATCGCGCTCGCGCTTGGCATCCCCATTGGTGTGCTCACGGCGAAATATCGCGGCACATTGATTGACGCCGCCGGGCAGTTTTTTGCCTTGCTCGGCCTCGCCCTGCCCAATTTCTGGATCGGCACATTGTTCATCCTTGGCCTTTCGCTTGTGTTTGGCGTGTTGTTAAACAGCGGCGATTACGTGGACTTTGCCACCAACCCGGCGGCCAACATGCGCCAAATGATTTTCCCGGCCATCACGCTGGGTCTTGGCTTTACGGCGGCCATCGCCCGCACCACGCGCAGCGCCATGTTAGAAGAACTGCGGCAAGATTACGCCCGCACCGCCCGCAGCAAAGGGCTGCCAGAATCTGCCGTGCTCATCAAACACTGCCTGCGCAATGCGCTCATCCCCATCATCACCATTGCTGGCATTCAGATGGGGTACTTGTTGGGTGGGGCTATTTTGGTGGAGCAGGTTTTTGCTCTGCCTGGGCTGGGTCAGCTCCTCATCAACGCCATCGGCCAAAGAGATTACGCTGTTGTGCAGGGCGTGGTGCTGTTCATCTCCTTGAACTTCCTTGTCATCAATTTGCTGGCCGATATGCTGTATGCGTTGGTCAACCCGCGGGTGCGGGCCTCATGAGCCTTACTTTCAAGCGCATCTTGCGGCGCATGCGCGCGCCCGGCTTCGCGGTGGGGATGGCGCTCGTGGCGCTCATCGTTTTCGTCGCGCTCTTCAGCCGTTTTATCACGCCGTTTCCCGCCATCGAGCAGCACCCCCGTGATTCGCTTTTGCCGCCCGGCGGCGCATACCTGCTGGGCACAGATGAATTTGGCCGTGACATCCTGAGCCGCTTGATGGCTGGCGCGACCAATTCCATGCGCGTCTCGGTTGTGGCGATTGCGCTCTCGGCGGTCTTTGGCTCGGTCATTGGCATGGTGGCCGGTTATTTTGGCGGCCTGCTGGATGCGCTGATTATGCGGGCAACCGATATTTTATTCGCGTTCCCGGCCATTTTGCTGGCGTTGTTCATCGTCTCGGCGCTTGGCCCCAGCGTCATAAACGCCATCATCGCCATCGCCATCGTGTATATGCCCATTTTTGCGCGGGTGGCGCGCGGCCCAACCTTGCTGGTCAAAACCCGCGAATACGTGCAGGCTTCTGAGGCGTTGGGCGCAACCGATGCGCGGCGGCTGGCGCGGCACGTGCTGCCCAACATCGCCGCGCCCATCATCGTGCAAATCACGCTGGCGCTGGCCCAGGCCACCCTCACCGAGGCCGCGCTGAGCTATCTTGGCCTCGGCATTTTGCCGCCAGAGCCATCGTGGGGCGGCATGTTGAGCGATGCCCGCAAACTCATGGAGATTGCGCCCTGGATGGCCATCGCGCCCGGCGCGGCCATCATGCTGGCCGTGCTGGGGTTCAACCTTTTTGGCGATGGCTTGCGCGACTGGCTAGATCCGCAGTTGAGGAATCAGGCGTAAAATCCCTGTATCCCATGAGATACAATATCCCCTGTGATTGAAATTCGTCAAACCGATGAATACGCCACTTGGTTTGCCAAATTAAAAGACCGCCAGGCTCGTGTGCGTATAGACATACGCATTCGCCGACTTTCGCTGGGAAATCCAGGCGATGTAAAACCGGTAGGCGAAGGTGTCTCTGAGTTGCGAATTGATTATGGGCCGGGGTATCGGATTTACTTTACCCAGCGCGGCCAGCAACTGATATTTTTGCTGGCGGGCGGAGACAAGCGAACACAATCGCAAGACATAGCTTTGGCGCAAATGCTTGCCAAACAAATATGAGGCAATACTATGACCAAGAAAATTACAACCCGCGTTTGGGACCCAGCCGAGCACCTTGAGACCGAGGAAGACATCACGTCCTATTTGGATGCCGCGCTGGAAACGGGCGACTCTAATTTGGTTGTGGCGGCCATTGGCGATATTGCCCGCGCCAGAGGGATGACGCAGATTGCGCGAGAAGCCGGGCTGGGGCGGGAGAGTTTGTATAAAGCCTTGTCGCCATCTGGCAACCCGGAATTTGCCACGATTCTAAAAGTAGTCCGGGCGCTGGGGCTGGAACTGCGGGCGCAACCAGCGCAGTGATGCAAACTTTTAATGCTCACATGGCTTTTGTCATGATGGCGTATTCGTGAAATGGGGTGAAGCCAAACTTGCCATACAGCCCCAGCAAGTCCGTCCAATCAATCACGCAGCCTTTTGCGCCGCGCTTTTGCAAATGGGCAATCGCCGCGTCAATCATCGCCAAGCCGTAGCCTTTGCCGCGCAGGTCTGCGCTTACGCCCAGCGGGCCAAGCTGGCCGTGCGGGCGCGGCAAACTGCGCATAAAAAAGCGGTCTATTGGGCGGTACGATTCCTGCTCAAAGGTGGTTTGCACAAATCCATCAACGCCGCGCTCTGTCCACAACACCAAATAATCGGCGATGTTCCCGCCGTCGCGCACCAGCTCTTCAAATTCATATTGCCAGCGGTTGGCAAAAGACCGCGCAAAAAACTCGCGTAGCGCGGGCAGGTCGGATGGGGCAGCCGGGCGGATGTTGTCATACGCGCCGCGCGGCGTGTAGCCAGAAATATCCCGCGCCACATCCCAATCACTTTTTATTTTTGTGTAGCCATGCCGCGCAAAAAAGCCTTGCGTGTTTAGCGCAACCGGCACACCCGGCGCAAACGGGCGAATGCCCCCGCCGATGCGGATTTTGGCGCTGGCTTGCCCGGCCAGCCACGCCTGCCCCCACGCCATCATCTGCGCCCCAACCCCGCGTCTTTGGTGAGATGGGGTCACGCCCAGCGCTTCAATCCATCCCAGATGAGAGCGCGTGTCTGCCCTGGCAACCACAAAACCGATGGGTTGGCCGCCATCAAAGACCAATCTGCCATCCTGAAGAATGCCCGTGTTGGGCTGGATGTTGAATTGCGCGGCGCGTGGGCTGATTGAGAACTCATCGCCGCAAGCGGCATTCCAGACCGAAACAATTGCGTTCAGGTGTTTGGGGTTGTGTGGGTCAAGGGGTTGCATGTGCCCAAAATAACGATGGCTGAGCGCCCGCTTGCGCAGACGCCCAGCCATCACTCCCAATTACAAAGCTGTGTAACTGTGCGATTGAAATCGCGCCTTATGAGCCTTTGGCTGAGCGTCTGCCTGCGCGGACGCGGCGCGATTTCAATCGCAAACCAAACTACTTGATTTCCCACTTCTCGGCGAAGAAGGGCACATACTTGCCCTCGTTCACATCGTAGAACGTGAATGGCGGATACAGGAACGTGACCAGCACCGAGCCGTTGTTCAGCACGGTGTCTGGCGAATACAGGTTGTAATTCGCCTTGGGTGGTTGAACATACGGATAGCTGGTCTTGAACTCCCTGGCCTTGTTGGTGGCGCTGGGCTTAAGCGAGCCGCCCAGGAATTGCCGCGCAACCGGCGAGTTGTTCTGGTTGTTCTTGTAAATCTTGTCATCTGGCGGCAGCCAACCGGTTACACGGGTCTTGTTGTCCACCGGGTCGGTGAGATAGCGCTCGAACATTTGCAAAACGGGCAGGTTGTAGTTGAACATCAGGGCCATGTCTTGCACATATGGCTTTTGCGCGTTCGCGTCCACGCCCTCGGCCATCTTGTCTACCGCTGTCTTGATATTGACTTCCTTGCCCGCCGCTGTCTTTTGCACATACGGCAGGTTCATGCCGCGCTCGCCTTCGTTGGCTTCGGGGTTGTTCTTAAACCCAATACCCGGGCGCACGTTGTAATCGTATGACACAAATGGGTGGAAATAGGTGAAGCGCATCCCGATATCCATCGAGAGCTGGTATTTGCCCGCCTTGTGAACGTTGTTGCGCTCGGATGACTGATATGGTTTGACAGCAATCTTGATGCCAAACTTGCCAAGCTGCTGGGCCACATTTTCGGATGAGGCCAGGTATTCGGTGAAGTCAGCCGGAACGATCAACTCGTATGACATGGGTTTGCCCTTGTCATCCACCCAAACGCCATCCGCGCCCTTCTTAAAGCCGATGTCGGTCAGAAGTTTCTCGGCTTTGGCCAGGTCTTTGTCGTAGGTATTCAGGCTCTTGATCTGCTCATCGGTCAGCCATGTTGGCACAGCGGCATCGGTAAAGCCTACTTGATATTTGTCCGCGCGGCAGGCATCGCCCAGCGAGACCTTGCAGTTCTCGACGCGGTCAATCACATAGGCAAACGCCTGGCGCACTTCCTTTCTGTTCAACGGATACACATCGTTGTTAAAGTAAATGCCGGGGCCGTTTGTGGCCGGGCCGCCCAACACAGTCACATCTGGGTTTGCGCCCTGAATGGTTTGCAGGTTGGCCGGGCTGTATGCGTTGGATGAGTAGTCCATATCTTTGGAGAGATACAGTGGCAAGTCCTGAACCGTATCGCCCCAATACACCACTATTTTGTCAAAGTCAATCTTGTCGGCGTTGAAGCCGGTGGAGTTCTTGGCCAACGTCAATTGCGCCTCGGTCACACTCTTGGGGTCAACGTTGTATGGGCCATACACCACGCCGCCATCTGGCTTGAGGGCGGTCAGGTCGGCCACGAGCTTCTTCACATCATCTGTGTCGCGGGCTTTGGCGGAATCCAACACACCGCTGGTTTTGCGCAATTGAGCAGCGGCATCCATAAACTTGCCATACTGCGAGGTGGGCCGGGTGATGGTGGCGCGGATGATGGTGTCTAGAATGGCTGGGCCGGGTTTGCTCAATTGAAACTCAACGGTTGTGTCATCCTTGGCAACCACATCCACCAGCGCGTTCCACGAAGAACTCTTTTGCATCCACAAAATATTCCACGTGCCAACTACGTCCCTGGCGGTAAAGTCTGTGCCATCGCTCCACTTAACGCCCTTGCGCAAAGTAAGGGTGAGGGTTTGGGCTACCGCTGGCGGCGCAACGGTGGCGGCGACTGTTGGCGCAACAGTGGGCTTGGGGGCCTCGGTTGCTTTTGGCGCGTCCGTTGGCTTGGGCGCTTCGGTGGGTTTTGGTGCGGTGGTGGGCGCGGCGGTTGGCGCAGCAGGCGCGCCGCAAGCGGCCAGCACGGTAATTACTGCTGCCATCACGCCAAATAACTTGTAACTTTTCATGCAGTTCTCCTCATTTGAAATTTACGAATTGAGTTTGAAACCATTTGGTTTTTGAGATAAAACGCGTTTGTAAAAATCACCTCCTTGC